>JAVKIJ010000055.1:0-21267 GCA_031459535.1 Candidatus Fervidifonticultor quintus
CGGTACTCTTTGGTCGGCATGGACAACGATTCGACTTTAGCGCACTAAAGTCCTGTCCAAGACCGATTTCTCGGACAGGCTCCTAGCGCAGCGCCTCGCGTTCACCCGGCCCACAAACGCGAAGAAACGGCGGAACTTCCCGCCGTTCCTCCGAGGGGCAAGCGCAGGGCGGCTACTTGCCCTTCTTCTTCGCGGCCTTCTTCGCCTTCTTCGCCACCGTCCTCGCCTCCTTCTCCTGGAAGATGGACGGCAGGAGCTTGCCGTCGCATACCCGTTCGATACCAGATGTAGTTTCTCCTGCTGGTCGAGACACAAATTCTTGTCCTGAACCTGGTTCTCTTCCACTGACCTGGAGGGAGACCGCGCGATCCGCCAGAATTCGCCAGAGGTGCTGCGTCGCATTGGGCCTCCTGCCATCGCCGCCCGCGGCTGCGCCGCGCTCATGCTGGTGGCGGTGGGCTTGGTACTCCCGGCGCGGGCGCAAGCGACCGACATTGCCGGGCACTGGGCCGAAGACGAGATCCGTTCGTTGATCGCTCGCGGTATCATCGCGGCCAACGCCGACGCCGCGTTCCGGCCCGACGAACCGGTGAGCCGCGTCCAGTTCATCGCATGGCTGGTCGCGGCTCGAGGGTGGCCCGCTATCAGGCTGGGAGCAGCGCCGTTTCCCGACGTGCCTCCCGGCGGTGCAGCCGCTGCGGCCGTCGAGACCGCTGTGGCCTACGGTATCGTGCAGCCCGGTGGCCACTTCCGTCCCGATGCGGCGCTGCTGCGCGGGGAGGCATTTGTCTTCCTGGTCCGCGCGCTCGGATACACGTTCGAAACCGGATACATGTCCAACGCCGCGCTGCCGTTTGGAGATGTTGATGGGCTGCCGCCGCCGGTGCGCGGCGCGATCGCGGTGGCTGTCCTCTCGGCGCCGCCGTTGCTGCGTGAACCGCCCTCCGATCGGGTGCGCCCACAGGATCCGATGACCCGCGCCGAGGCTGCCAGCCTGGTGGCAGGGTATCTGCGCGCCATCGAGCGCGGGCTCTCGCTCACGTTCACGGTGCCGCTGGGCCCGGGTGTCACGCTGATTCTGGAGAAGCGCGGCGCGCTACGCGCGCTGCCGGTGTGGCGGGTGCAGGTGGGGTCGTTCCAGGACGAGGAGCGCGCGCAACGCCTGGCGGACGCCATGCGGGCGCGCGGCTTTCCCGTGGTGATCGATCAGCAGGACGAGGTCTACAAGGTGCGCGTCGGCAGCTTCGCCACCCGCCAGGAGGCCGCCGCGCTCCAGGCGCGGCTGGCGGGCGAGGGCCTCGCCACCTGGGCGATCCTCACGGTGCACGACTACGACGCGCTGCCGGGCCCGTTCTGGACCGGCGCGCTCCTGATCGAGCCAGCGGGCGGCGCGCGCCTGCGGCCATCGCTGGCGCGCGAGACGGTCATCGGGAGAGGACGGACCAGTGAGGTCGCGCGGCGGGCCGGTGCCATCGCTGCCATCAACGCCGGTTTCTTCGCCAGCACGGGCGACCCGCTGGGATGCCTAGTCATCGACGGCGAGGTGATCAGCGAGCCGCTGCCCAACAGGACCTGCGCGGGCATCACCGACGACGGCCAGGTGCTCTTCGATGTGCTGCGGCTGGATGCGTCGGTCTCCGGCGCGCACGGCACCGTGACCATTGACGGGGTCAACCGCGAGCGCGGCGCCAACGAGATTATCCTGTACCGGCCGGCCTACGGACCGTCGACGCGAACCAACCAGTTCGGCGCCGAGGTCACCGTGGTCGGTGACGTGGTCCAGAGTGTGGCCAACGGCCGCGCCAACACCGCCATCCCTCCTGACGGTTACGTGCTGTCCGGCCACGGCCGCGGGCGGGCCGCACTGCTGGCGGCACTGCGTCCGGAGAGCCGCGTGGCGCTGCGCGTACGGCTGGTGCCTCAGGGCGGCGATCCCCGATGGGAGGAGGCGCGGCAGATCATCGGCGGCGGACCGCGTCTGTTGCAGGGCGGGCAGTTCGTCGGGGGGGAGGGATTTCGATCGGGGTTCGCAGACCGGCGTCACCCTCGCACGGCCATCGGACGCCTCGCCGACGGTCGCATCCTGCTCATGGTCGTCGGTGGTCGCCAGCCCTACCACAGCCTGGGGATGACGCTGCCCGAGCTGGCCAGCCTCATGCGGCAGTTGGGCGTAACCGACGCCCTCAATCTGGACGGCGGCGGGTCCTCCACCCTGGTGGTGCGCGGTGCGGTGATCAATCTCCCGTCGGATGAGACCGGAGAGCGCCCGGTGAGCGACGTACTGCTGGTGCTGCTGCCCGCAGCCGGGTCGCGTCTGGGAGGCCACTAGCCCCCGCAGGGCACCATCGCCGAAAGGATCGGGCCGCCGCGCAACCGAAAGTCCCATCGACGCGAACCCGACGCTCTCCAGGATCCGCAGGAGCAGGAGGTAATGGTGAGCGCAAGGCAGCGATCCTGGAGTTTTGTGCTGTTCGTGCTGGCCCTGGTGCTCGCCGTGTTCATCCGCACGGCGACCCAGCCTCCCACGCTGTGGGGGCTCGTTCCCATCGTGCTGTACGCTGTGCTGGTGCTGCTGGGCACCGATGTGGTGCTCGCCACGCTGGCCGCGCTCGTCGCCGCCATCGTGATGACCGGGATCGGCCCCAAGGACCTGGCCGGGCTGATGGCCGAGTCGCTGGGCGCTTTCATCACGGTGGTGGGACTGATCATCATGCTCGGCGGCGGCCTCGGACAGGTCACGAGAGAGACGGGCGTCGCCGAGCATCTGGTGCGCACCATCATCCATCGCATCGGGGTCCGGACGCGGACGCAGGTGCAGGTCGGCGTCATGATCACATCCACGATCCTGGTAGGCGCGCTCGGCACCCTGGCAGGCGCCAACGCCATCCTCGCCCCGATCGTCATCCCCATTGTGGCCGCCGTGGGATTCACACCCCCGGCCCTGGCCGCCATGCTCCACGCGGCGGAGCTCCGGGGCTGTTCATCGGCCCGTTCACGCCTCCCGTCGTGACGCTGACCGGGACGGCCAAGGTCGCCTACGTGCCGTATCTGGTGGCGGTGGGACTGCCCATGGCCGTCGTGACGTGGATCACCGGCTTCTTCATGGCCCGCTGGATCCAGCGTCGAACCGAGGGAACTGTGGCCTACGACGAGTCGGATCTGGTCAAGGAGGAACACCCCCTCGGCCCCGACGCCCGACGCGGGACCTGGGTGTTCGTGCTGACGCTGGTCATCATGGTGGTCTACGGCATTCTCATCAAGGCCGGGTACTCGTACGCGATCCTCGCCATGCTGATCACATCGTTCACCACGGGCCTAGCCGCCCGCCGTGGGCTGGTGCAGATCTTGCAGTCCATCTACGCGGGCGCCTCCCGCCTGATCTGGCTGTTCTTCCTGTTCTGGCTGTTCAATCCGTTGGTCACTCTTGTGGGGAAGACCAAGGCCTACGACGCGCTGCTGGACGTCATGAAGCCGCTGCTGGGCGCGGTCGGCGCGTACGGCTTCGCGGTCCTGGCCACCCTGGTGGGCTGGCTGGGCGTCTCGGGCGCGGCGGTCGCCCAGGTGGTGTTGATGAACGAGGTCTTCGGCCCCACCGTGCGGCAGGTTGCGCTCCCAGCGCTGGCCTGGGTCGCCGTGCTGCTGGCCAGTTCCCAGATCGACTGGTTCGGGCCCTTTCCCAATGCCGACATGATCGGACAGATGGGCCTGGCCCGCTCCAGGGACCTGCGCATGCAGATGTACAACGGCTGGGCGATCATGGCCGCTAATTGTGTCCTCTTCCTGATTCTCTACCTCATCCTGGTGTAGGAGCCATGCGGTGGCGCTGGAGGCGGCGCGGGAGCCCATCGAGGCCCTAATCAGGAGCGCACCCGGTACAGTGGGATTGGTGATCAAAGACCTGCGCCGGGGCGTCACCCTGGAGTGGGCTCCGCACGAGCGCTTCCCGGCCGCCAGCGTCATCAAGATTGCAGTCCTGATCGAGGCGCTGCGGCAGGCCGCAGAGGGCAGCCTGCGCCTCGACGAGCGCGTGACGGTCAGGGCGGAAGATAAGGTCGGCGGGTTCGGCATTCTCAAGGATCTGGAGAGCGTCGGGGAACTGAGCCTGCGCGATCTGCTCACGCTCATGATCGTCATCAGCGACAACACCGCGGCGAACCTCTGCATTGACCGGGTGGGCATGACGCGGGTCAACGCGGGGCTGGCCGCGCTCGGGCTGCGGGAGACGGTGCTGCAGCGCAAGATGATGGACACCGCTGCCCGGGAGCGCGGTCTGGACAACTTCACTACCCCGGCCGAGACCGCGTACCTGCTCGAGCGGCTGGTCCGGCGCGAGATCCTGACCGCGGAGTTGTGCGATCTGGCCCTGGACGTCCTCCGGCGGCAGCAGGTCCGGGACCGCATCCCGCTGCTCCTGCCGCCGGGGATGAGCGTGGCGCACAAGACTGGCGAGCTCCCCGGCATCCGGCACGACGTCGGGGTGGTCTTCACGGACGCGGGCCCGCTGGTCATCGCCGCGCTCACCAAAGACTTTGCGACGCCGTTGGGCCAGGGACTGATCGGCGGCGAGGCGGCCGCGCTCATCGCCCAGGTCAGTCGCTCTGCCTACGACGCGGTCATGGCCGCCTGAGCGGCCGTTGCCGGGGAGGGACTGCCGTGTTCGATCTGCTCATCCGGGGAAGCCACATCGTCGACGGGACGGGAAACCCGTGGTTTCGCGGCGACGTGGGAGTGAGGGGGGAGCGGATCGCGGGCCTCGGCGACCTCTGGGGTGCGTCGGCCCGACGGGTGATCGACGCCGACGGCGCGGTGGTGGCGCCGGGCTTCATTGACCTGCACACCCACTCGGACTTCACGCTGCCCCGTTTCCCGCGGGCGGACGCCATGGTCAGGCAGGGCGTGACCACGCAGCTGGTGGGCAACTGCGGCTTCTCGCCGTTTCCCGTCGAGCCGTCGCGGCTCGACCTCCTGAGGACTTACGCGGCATTCGTAGACGCGGGCCTGAGCTGGACGTGGACCGACGCGGCCGGGTACGCCTCGCACCTGGAGACGCTGCCCCTGGGGTGCAACGTCGCCCTGCAGGTCGGACACGGGGCCGTGCGAATCGCGGCCATGGGATTCGACGCCCGCGATCCCACGGCGCGGGAGCTGGCAATGATGCAGCGCCTGGTCGCCGACGCCATGGAGCAGGGCGTCTTCGCCCTCTCGTCAGGGCTCATCTACGTCCCAGGCACCTATGCCACCACCGACGAACTGGTCGCCCTCGCCGACGTGGTGAAGCGGTACGGCGGGTTCTACTCGAGCCACATTCGCGGCGAAGGCGACACCCTCATCCCGGCCGTCACCGAGGCGCTGGCGGTCGGTCGGCGCGCCGGGGTGCCCGTGCAGTTGAGCCACCACAAGGCCTCGGGCCGCCGCAACTGGGGCCGGGTGGAGGCCACGCTGGCCATGATCGATGCCGCCCGGGCCGACGGGATGGACGTGCTGGCCGACCAGTATCCCTATACCGCGGGCAGCACCACCCTGGCCGCCATTGTCCCCGCGTGGGCCCTGGAAGGAGGCCTGGACGCCCTGCAGCACCGTCTTCGCGACCCGGCCCTGCGGGCTCGCATCCGGATGGAGATCCTGGGTACAGGCGGCGGGGACGCCCGCGCCCCCGCCCGCGAGTTCGATCCGGCCTCAATCATGATCAGCCAGATACCCGATGGGCCCCACAAGCCGTTCGAGGGTCGCTGGCTCGGGGAGATCGCGGCCGCCTGGAACCTGGAGCCCGTGGATGCGGCGCTGCGCCTGCTCGAGGCCGAACGCGGCGGCATCCAGATGATCGTGTTCTCCATGTCGGAGGACGATGTGCGGCGGGTGATGCGCCATCCAGCCGTCGCCATCGCCAGCGACGGCTGGACGCTGCACCCGGCATCCGGCGGCAAGCCCCATCCCCGCAGCTATGGCACCTATGCCCGCGTCCTGGGCAGGTACGTGCGCCAGGACGGCGTGCTGCGCCTGGAGGACGCCGTGCGCAAGATGACCTCCCTGCCGGCGCAGCGCCTGGGCTGTCTGGACCGGGGACTCATCCGACCGGGATGCGTCGCCGACGTGGTGATCTTCGATCCTGCGCAGGTGGCCGACCGCGCGACGTTCGAGGACCCGCATCAGTTCTGCGCCGGAGTGTCACACGTCATCGTCAACGGCCGGGTGGTGATTGACGAGGGGCAGGACACCGGCCTCGCAGCCGGCCGCGTCCTGCGACGGGGCCAGCCGCAGGCGGCGGCCTAGAGCCGTTCACGGGCCCAGCGACGCCAGGTCCTGGGCGGTGTCGATGTCGGCGGCTTCTTCTTCCGGGATGGTCACGGTCACGGCGTCGGTCCGGTGAGCTTCGACGACGCTCCGGGCGCCGCGGTCGCCAACGAGCGCGCGCAGTTCAGGGAAGAGCGCGCGGTCGAAGTACGCCGGGACGCCCACGACGCGACCGTAGGCCGCGGCCGCCACGCGGGCCCGCGAGGCCTGCGCGCTGGTGATGAGCCGGTCGATGACCTCGGCTGAGACGAACGGCTGATCCGCCAGCAGCACCACCGCCCCGGACGCCTTGGGGGAGATCGCGCCCACGCCAGCCCTGATGGATGCGCCCATGCCCTCGGCCGCGTCGGGGTTGACGACGACCCGGGCATCGAGACCGTCCAGCAGGGGCCGGTAGACGTCGGCGTGCATACCCAGCACCACGATGACCTCCCGGCACCGCGATGCCAGCGCGGCGCCCACGGCGCGGCGGAGCATGGGTTCGCCGCGGACCGGCAGCGCCAGCTTGGGCCGCCCCATGCGGGTGCTGCCACCGGCGGCCAGCACGACGGCCGAGACAAAACGCTCGGCGCCAGCCGGCTCGCTCATGCCCCGCGCGACGAGGCGGATAGGTCCTGCAAAGGTGCGTGGATCGGCTCGCGCCGGGCGCGCAGGAAGCCACCCTGGCGGCCTCGGGCCACGGCGAGTATCTCCGCCAGCACGGCCAGCGCAATCTCATCGGGAGTCTCGCTGCCGATGTCCAGGCCCACCGGGCCGAAGATCTGCGCGCGCCGCTCGGAGGAGATCGCGATGCCGGCGCTCTCCAGCTCGCGCAAGATCTTCTCAGTGCGCGCCCGGGGCCCGAGCATCCCGAGGTACGCGGCGCGGGTGGGCAGGAAGGACCGCAACAGGTCCCGATCGTGCAGGTAGTTGTGGGTCATGATCAGCACATAGGTGTGCTCGTCCGTGGGCACCGCCTCCCCGGCTGCGGGAAACTCCGCGCACACGAATCCGGCCGCACCCGGGAAGCGTTCCTGGGTCAGGAACGCTTCGCGACGGTCCACCACGAGGACGCGCCAGCCGAGCTGGGACGCAAACGCCACCACAGGGATCGCATCGTGGCCGGCGCCGCAGACGACCAGCCGGTACGGCGGATGCAACGCTTCGATGAACACCCGCAGGGCGCCACCAGGGGCTGGCAGGCTCTCCGTGCGCGCGCGCAGGTCACGGAATGCGGGGTCTGCGAGGCGGGCCACCGAGGCGTCGAGGTCGGGATCCCCAAGCGTCCCCTCTCGCCTGCCATCCGGCCACAGCAGGAGGCGCCGGCCTGCGGGGATCTCCGCCCGGCCCTCCACCACAGTGGCGACCACGGCGAGCGCGCCATCTGCCACAGCGGCCCGCACGGCCGTCCAGAGGAGGTCGTCCTTGCGCAGCGGCTCGATGAAGACCTCGATGGCGCCGTTGCATCCCAGCCCCAGGCCCCAGACGGCATCGTCGTCGGCGGTGAGGTCGTAGCTCACCACACGCGGCGCCTGCTGCGCCATCACCTCGGAAGCGATCGTCGCCACATCGCCTTCCAGGCAGCCGCCGCTGATGTTGCCCACGAGCCGGCCGGCCTGCGTGATCAGCAGCCGAGCACCGGGACGGCGGTAGGTCGACCCCCGCACGCTAATGATGGTGGCCAGGGCCAGGGGCCCCTCTGCGGCGTCTGCTACCTGGAGAATCTCGGCGAGTTCTTTCATGGGAGGCGCGCCAGATAGCGCTCCAGCCGGCGCAGGCTGTCCAGATTGTGGGCGGGCGCGAAGACGTCCACATAGGGCAGGGCGACCCGCATGCCCTGACAGATGGGTTCGTAGCCCGGGCTGGCCAGCAGCGGGTTCAGCCAGATGACGCGGGCGGCACGGCGCTGCAGTTCGGCCATGGTGGCCTGGAGCACCTCTGCCTCACCGGTATCCCAGCCGTCGCTGATGATGATGGCGACCGTGCGACGATCGAGGGTGCCGCCGTACTCGTCGAGAAATGCGCGCAGGCTCCGGCCGATCTTGGTGCCGCCCGACCAGTCGGGCACACGACGGGCGATCTCGTCCAGGGCCGCGTGGAGGTCATCCTGCTCCAGGGAGGCCGTGATGCGGTGGAGCCCGGTGCTGAACACGAAGGTCTCGACCTTGCCGATCGCGTGCTGCAGCGCGTAGATGAACTGGATCAGGAAGCGGCTGTAGAGATCCATGGAGCCGCTCACGTCGCAGAGCAGCACGATCCGCGTCTTCTGGATCTTGCGCTCTCGGCGCAGGATCTCCACGATCTCACCGCCGCGTCGCAGGCTCCACCGGATCGTCCGGCGCAGGTCGACCAGGTGGCCGCGTCTGGCGTGGCGCGTCCGGCGCGACAGGCGTGTGGCCACCCGGCGGGCGATGGCCACGACGATGGTGGTGATGGCGTCGAGTTCGTCGGCTGTAAAGGCGCTGAAGTCCTTGTGCGTCAATACCTCGATCGGGCTGTAGGCCGGCACCTGTTCGCCGTCCTCGGCCTCGTCGGCGTCCGCCCCCCACTCGGCCAGAATCCGCTCGAGCGCCGCCTCCCCGTCCAGCGCCAGGGTCCGCTCGGGCGCAGGCGCGGCCGGCTGCCCGTTCTGCGGCGGCCCCCAGAATTCCCAGAACGTGGCGTCGAAGACCCGCTGCTCATCCGGGCCGGAGGCCAGCACGGCCCGTAGCGCCAGGTAGACCTCCCATCGGTCGGCCAGGTCCACGGCCGCCAGCGCCCGCAGCGCGTCGGCGGCCTCGCGCGGGCCGACCCTCACACCCCGGTGTCGCAACAACCGGCAGAAGCCCACGACGTTGGCGACCAGGTCGCCGTGCCGTGGACGACCTACTGCCTGGTCCGGAGCCGGTCGGCCGTTCTGGCGACGACCTCCTGGGACCACTCCTGTTGCTCCTCCTCCAGCGCCCGCAGGCCGTCGAGGATGCTTTCCAGCCACTGGGCCCGCACCGCACCGGCGTCGTCGTTGTGCTTGAACAGCACGCCCAGTGTCTCTTCGACGGCCTCGCGGTCGAGGTGATCGCGGTGCAGGGCGATCAACGCCGCACTCCAGTCCAGCGTCTCGGCGACACCCGGCGTCTTCTCCAGCCGCAGCCTCCGCACCATCTGCATGAACGCAGAGATCTGACGGGCGAGGCGGTCACCCACCCCCGGCACCTTGCGGCGGACGATCTCCAGCTCTTTCTCGAAGGTCGGATAGTCGATCCACAGGTACAGGCACCGGCGCCGCAGGGCGTCGCCGAGCTCGCGGGTGCGGTTGCTGGTGAGCACCACGTGGGGGATCGAGGCGGCCCGGATGGTGCCGATCTCGGGGATCGACACCTGAAAGTCCGAGAGCACCTCGAGCAAGAACGCCTCGAACTCCTCGTCGGCCCGGTCAATCTCGTCCACCAGGAGCACCGGCGCCTGCGAGCGCGTGATGGCATCGAGCAAGGGACGCCGCAGGAGGAACGCCTCGCTGAAGATCTCGGCCTCGCGTTCGGCCACGGGCCGATCGCTGCCCTCCAGCAAGCGGATGTGGAGCAACTGCTTCTGGTAGTTCCACTCGTACAGCGCCGTGGTGGCATCCAGCCCTTCATAGCACTGCAGCCGGATGAGGTCCGTCCCCAGCGCCCGCGCCATCACCTTGGCTACCTCGGTCTTGCCCACGCCGGCGGCACCCTCGATGAGCAGCGGCTTGCGCAGCGCGATGGACAGGTAGACGCTGGTGGCGATGGTGCGATCGGCCACGTAGCCCCCTCCAGCGAGCAGTTCCTGGATCCGGTTGATCTCCGGGCGCATACCCTGCTCCAGTGTCACGCGGCGCAGCGGCGAGGAGCCAGCCTGGCGCGTCCTCGAACGCAAGTCCTATCTTACGAAGATCGCTCTGGGGTGTCCATGCACGGGGTCGGCGCGGCCCGTCCTAGCGGGCCGTGCGCCAGCGATGGCTGGCGCGCTCGGAGGCGACAGCCAGCGCCCGCCGCGTCAGCACCCGGGCCAGGTGGAGACGGTACTCGGCACTGGCGTGCAGATCCTCGTTGGCCTCGACGCCGTCGGCGGCGGCCGCCGCAGCCTCGGCCAAGCAGTCGGCCGAAGGCTCCGCACCGGTCAGCGCGGCCTCCACGCCCCAGGCGCGGTACGGCGTGGCTGCCACGCCGGTGATCCCCACCCGCACGTCGGCACAGCGGCCAGCCTCGTCCAGGCCGACGACGGCCGCCACCCCGCAGATCGCAAACCCTGAGGCGGGGTTCGCCATCTTCTGGTAGCACGACCCCACGCGGCCGGTGCGGACCGGGATACTGACCTCGGTGATCAGCTCGCCGGGCGCCGCCGCGGTGGTCATGATGCCCTGGAAGAACTGCGCGGCGGGGACGGTTCGGGTGCCGCCGGGCCCGGCGAGTGCGATCTCCGCGTCCAGGGCCAGCACCGCCGCCGGGTAGTCGGCCGCCGGATCGGCATGGGCCAGGGCGCCGCCGATGGTACCCAGATTCCTGACCTGGACATCGCCGATAACCGCAGCGGTCTCCGCCAGAACGGGTGCCGCGCGGCGCACGACGGCCGAGGACTCAATCATCCAGTGGGTGACCAGCGCGCCGAGATGGAGCCGACCGCGGCGCATGCGGATCCGCCGCAAGGCCGCGATGCGGCCGATGTCCACGATGTGCGCGGGCTCCACGACGCGCAGCTTCATCATCGGCAGCAGGCTCTGACCACCCGCCAGGACCTTCGCGTCCGGACCGTGGGTGGCCAACAGTCTCAGCGCTGCTCCCACCGTCCGCGGACGATGATACGTGAACGCCGCCGGGATCATACGCCTCCTCGCTGCAGATGCTGCTCAACGGCCTTGAAGAACTGAGCGGCGAGCTGCTTGGCCACCCCGCCGAAGAGCCGGTGACCCACGCTCATGAGCACACCGGTGACCTGGACATCGCCCGCGTACCGAACGAGGGTGCCGTGGCCCTGGGCTTCCAGGGTCAACGCGCCGGTGGCCTTGATGGTGCCCGGGCGGCCGCTTCCCTCCACGACGATCGTCATCTTCTCCGGCGGTGTCTTGTCCGTGATGCGGGCTGTCCCCTGATAGGACCCCTTGACGGGCCCCACCGCCAGCTCGATGGTGGCGTCGTAGGCGTCATCGCCCCGCGGGCTCAAGGCCTTGAGGCCCGGGATTGACCTGGTGAGCACGCCTGGATCGTTCAACGCCATCCACACCTGCTCCCGGGATGCTGAGAGCGCGTGCTGCCCTTCGATCTTCATGCCCGCCCCCCTCGAGAGGATCGGAGCGACCGGCGGTCCGGGTGCGCCCGTCCCCTTTCTTGGCTGCCCGGCCCGGCGCGTCCTGCGAACCGGGCGATCTGCCTGGTGTACGGTCTCGCCATCGCGGCTCAACGGATGGCCGAATACGCTGTCAGTAACACCGCGGCCATGATCCCTGCGGCGACGATGCTCACGACCCAGCTCGCCGGGATCATCCAGAAGATGCGACGATTGACGGCCACGGTACCCTTCGTGAGGCCGACCCCAACCACCGCGCCGACGATCGCCTGCGACGTGGAGACCGGGACGCCCAGTTGCGTGAACAGGTGGACCGTGAGCGCCGTGCCCAGGGCGGCCACCAGGGCGGAGATGGGGTCGAGGGCGGTGATCTGCCTGCCCACCGTCAGCATCACCGGCAGGCTGTAGGTCAGCACCCCAGCGGCGATGGCCAGACCGCCGAGCAGCGCGCCCAGCGACGGCTCCACGACCCCCACGGCCACGAACGGGGCCATGGCGTTGCCCACGTTGTTGGACCCGAGCGCATACGCCCCGTAGCAGCCGACGACGATGGCGCCGGCGCGGACCGTGCGTTGAAACGCGATGAGGCTGCCCAGCCGGCCCGCAGACAGGGTCGACAGCAGGCGGTAGAGGACATAGGCGATCACGCCGGCACCGACGGGCGCAGTCAGCATCGAGACCACGATCCGCACCGCGGGCGAGAGGCTGATCGCCCTGCCGCCGGCGACGCCCACGGCAACCAGCGCGCCGAAAATGGCGTGCGACGTCGAGACCGGCATGCCCAGGCCGGTCATGACGTGCACCGAGACCGCGGCCGCCAGGGCGGCGACCACGCTCATCTCCACGCTGAGCGCCGTGAGCCGGCCGAGGGTGGGAAAGACCTTCTCGCCTTCGACGATGGCTCCCGTCAGGGCGAAGAGGGCGGCCAGCGCCACCGCGCGCCGGTACGAAATGATGTTGGCACCGACCTGGGGGCCAAAGGTATTGGCCGCGTCGTTGGCACCAATCCCCCACCCCAGGTAGAGCCCGGGTAGCAGTGCCAGCATGACTACAGACCGGTGCCGATGTGGAGGAGTTCGAGGCGGTCGCCCGTGTCCTCGATCTGGTCCGAGATCTCCGTCAGCGTCTCGATGAACTGGTTAATGTGGATCTTGGACGCCAGCGGCAGGTTCGAGGTGAACACCTCACGGGTCAGCTTCCACTCCATGTCGTCGATGTCGGACTCGGTGACGCCTACCACCTTGAGCTTCTCCCGGATGACCCGTTCGTCACCTGTCGAGAAGAACGTGGTCACGGCGTCGTGCAGCGCGCGGAACGCTTCCTGGGTGCGGATCGGGATCTGGCGCAGGTGCTCGGCGAACTCGGCTGGAAGCTCGGGCCGCTGGCCCAGCAGAAAGTCGCAGGTCTCCTCGGCGCGGTCGGCAATCCGGTCCAGTTGCTCGACGAACTCGTGGATGTCGGAGCGGAAGATGGGCAGGAAGGCGCCGCGGTAGAGCAGGTCGCTCACCGACCGGCGCATGCGATCGGCGTCGGTCTCGAGCTGGTCCACGTTGATGGCCCCAGCCTTGGCGGCCTCCAGCCGGCCGGCCAGGTAGTCATCCAGGACCTCCTGCGTGCGCGCCACCACCTCCCCCACCTTGTCGAGATGCTGGAGGATGAGGGTGCGGACCTCCCTTTCTCGGCCGTGCCCGAACAGGAACTGCACTGCGCGCGCCATCAGCGTCCCTCCATGATCCTCCCCCGGTCTTCGGCAGTCAGCGGAGCTGCCCCTGCGGGAGGAGCGCCCGCTGGGCGCCACGAACGTGATCATCCCATGGGTACCCGTTACTTCGGCGAGCGCGTCGCGCGCCGGGAAGACCCGCGCCTGCTGACCGGCCGAGGGACCTACGTCGACGATGTGCAGCCGCCCCATCTACTGCATGCCGCGGTGCTGCGCAGCCCGCATGCGCGTGCCCGCATCAGGCGCATCGACACCAGCCGTGCCGCCGCCATACCCGGGGTGGCGCTCGTGCTCACCCACGCAGACCTGCCGGCGGCACTGCAGGCCCCGCTGCCGAAGCTGATCGCGCACCCCAGCCTGATCCACCACAAGACGCAGTACGCGCTGGCGCCGGGACAGGTGCGGCACGTGGGTGAACCGGTCGCCTTCGTGGTTGCCGATAGCCGGTATCGGGCCGAAGACGCCCTGGACGCCATCGAGGTGGACTACGAGGTGCTGCCCGCGGTCACCGACCTCGAGGCCGCCGTGCGGCCGGGGGGCCCGCTGGTGCACGAGGACATGGGCACCAACGTCTGCGCGGAGTACACGCAGCGGGTGGGCGACCCGGACGCGGCCTTCGCCCGGGCCCCGCACGTCTTCCGCGAACGCCTGCGGATGGATCGGGGGACCGCTGCGCCCATGGAAACCCGCGGCGTTGTCGCCATCTGGGATCCCCGCATGCGCGACCTGGTGGTGTATGACTCCACGCAGGCGCCGATCCGCATCCGCAACTATCTGGCGGCCCTGCTGGGCCTGCCCCAGGGCAGCGTCCGTGTCATCGCGCCGGACGTGGGCGGTGGCTTCGGGCCCAAGATCATGATGTGCTACCCGGAAGAGGTGCTGACCACACACGCCGCCATGCGCCTGGGCCGGCCGGTCAAGTGGATCGAAGACCGGCGCGAGTGCTTCATGGCCATGAACCAGGAGCGCGAGCAGATCCACGACGCCGAGATCGCCGTCGACGACGACGGCCGGATCCTGGCAGTGCGCACGCGCTTCCTCTATGATTCGGGCGCCTACATCCCCTACGGCATCATCGTGCCCATCGTGACCAGCACCCAGCTTCCCGGGCCGTACCGGATCCCCAACTATGAGTGCACGTTCAAGGCCGTCTTCACCAACAAGGTCATCGTGAGTCCCTACCGCGGCGCGGGTCGGCCGCACGGCTGCTTTGTGATGGAGCGCCTGATCGAACGTGTGGCGCGGGAGCTGCACATCGACCGGGCGGAGGTGCGCCGCCGCAACTTCATCCAGCCCCACGAGTTTCCCTATGACACCGGCCTGATCTTCCAGGACAACGCGCCGCTCATCTACGACAGCGGCAACTACCCCGCGGTCTTCGAGCGCGCCCTGGAGATGATCGGTTATGCCGACTGGCCGGCGCGGAAGGCCGCGGCCGCCGCGGCGGGCCGGACCCTGGGCCTGGGCTTCGCGTGCTACGTCGAGGGGACCGGCATCGGGCCCTACGAGGGGTGCCGCGTGACCGTGGAGCCCACCGGCAAGGTGTTCGCGGCCACCAGCGTCGGCACCCAGGGGCAGGGCCACTACACCTCGTTCGCGCAGATCGTGGCCGATGCCCTCGGGGTGGACGTGGGTGATGTCACCATCACCACCGGGGACTCCGGCGCGTTCGGGTGGGGCACCGGGACGTTTGCCAGCCGGGCGGCAGTGGTCGCCGGCAACGCGGTGGGGTTGGCGGCCCAGGCCGTGCGGCAGAAGGCGCTGATGGTGGCCGCGGCCCTGCTGGAGGCGCACCCCGACGATCTGGAGCTGGCCGGGGGGCGGGTGTTCGTCCGGGGCTCGCCCGGCCGCTCGGTGACGCTGGGCCAGGTGGCAGCGGCGGCTGACCCGCTGCGGGGCACGATCCCGCCCCAGTGGGAAGGGCCGGGTCTGGAGGCTACCCGCTATTTCGCGCCGCCGCGCGGCACCTTTGCCGCGGGCTGTCATGCCGCCATCATCGAGATCGACCGGGGCACCGGCGCCGTGCGCATCCTCAAGTACGTGGTCGTGCACGACTGCGGGAAGATCATCAACCCCCTCATCCTCGAAGGACAGATCCAGGGCGGCGTCGCCCAGGGCATCGGCGGCGCGTTCTACGAGAAGCTGGTCTATGACGAAAGCGGCCAACTCCTGACTCAGACGTTCATGGACTACCTGCTGCCCACCATTGCCGAGGTCCCGAAGGTGGAGATCGGGCACGTGGAGACGCCTTCGCCGCTGAACCCGCTGGGAGTCAAAGGCGCGGGTGAGGCCGGTGTGATCCCGGTACCGGCGGTGTTCGCCTCGGCGATCGACGACGCGCTCGGTGTGCGGATCGCGCAGATGCCTCTCTCGCACAGCGCGCTGCTGGAGATGGTGCTCGACCACGAGGCTGCGGCGGTCCCGGTGGCCGCGGCCGGCGACGCGGCCGCAGCCCGGGGGGGCGACCCGTGAAGGCGGCGCCCTTCGGGTATCTGGCACCGGCCGGCCGCGAAGAAGCCCTCTGGGCGCTCCGACGGTACGGCGCCGACGCCAAGGTGCTCGCCGGCGGCCAGAGCCTGGTGCCGCTGCTGGCCATGCGCCTGGCGAGGCCGGCGGTCGTAGTGGACCTGAATCGTATTGCCGATCTGGCCTATGTGCGACCTGTGGACGGGGGCCTCGCCATCGGCGCGATGACGCGGCAGCGGACCGTAGAGCACGATCCGCAGGTGGCCGCGCAGGCCCCGTTGTTGCGCGAGGCGGTGCGGTGGGTGGGACATCCCCAGATCCGCAACCGGGGCACGGTCGGCGGCAGCCTGGCCCACGCCGATCCTGCGGCCGAACTGCCCGCGGTGGCGGTCGTCCTCGATGCCCAGTTGGTGCTGGCCAACGCCCGGAGAACGCGCACGGTGGCGGCCAGCGATTTCTTCACCGGGTATCTGACCACGGCGCTGGAGCCCGACGAGCTGCTCGTCGAGATCCGGGTGCCAGCGCTGCCTGCTGACGCCGGGTGGGCGTTCCTCGAGGTCGCGCGGCGTCATGGCGACTTCGCGCTGGTCGGCGTGGCCGCCCTGCTGCGCCGCGACGCCGGGGGCCGCATCAGCGACGCCCGGCTGGCCGTCGTGGGCGTGGGTCACGGGCCGGTCCGGGTGCCCGACGCCGAGCAGGCCTTGGTGGGCAGGCAGGCGAGCGCAGCCGTAGCCAGCGAGGTCGGCCGCCTGGTCGAGGGTGCCCTCGACCCTCCGGACGACATCCACGCCACGGCCCGCTACCGGCGTCATGTGGCCGGCGTGCTCGCCGCGCGGGCCGTCGTTGAGGCCTACGGCCGCATGGAGGCTGCCTGATGCCGGGCAAGCGGACTGCAGCGGCCCGCCTGCGGCCAGTCACCACCGCGGAAGTGCGGCTACGCGTCAACGGCACCGAGGTGGCTCGGACCGTCGAGGTGCGCAGGACCCTCGCCGACTTCCTGCGGGAGGACCTCGGCCTCACGGGCACCCATCTGGGCTGCGAGCACGGCGTCTGCGGAGCGTGCACGGTCCTGCTGGACGGGCAGCCGGTCCGCTCCTGCCTGATGTTTGCGGTCCAGGCCGACGGCACAGAGGTCGTCACGGTCGAGGCCCTGGGCACCGTGGACGCGCTCTCGCCTCTCCAGGAGGCATTTGTGGCGCACCACGGGCTGCAGTGCGGGTTCTGCACGCCGGGGATCCTGATGAGCGCCCACGCCCTGCTGCGCGACGTCCCCCACCCGACCGACGAACAGATCCGTGAGGTGCTCGGCGGGCACCTGTGCCGGTGCACCGGCTATCAGGGGATCTTGGACGCGGTGCGAGCGGCCGCGGGGATCCCGCCTCCAACCGCTGCACGGAGGTAGCCTGGGGCCGATGGGTCGGGCGCGCGGCGGCGCAGTCACCCACGCCGTCTGCATCCCGGCGCCGCTGGCCGGTCTGCTGAAGGGCACCGCGCAGGGTACCGTGCTCGCCGTCTTCGAGCGCGGCGCCTACGTGGACCTGGCCGGCCACATCTTGGCGCTCACATCGGCGGCCGACGGGCGCGGCCCGCTGTCTATCGTCCTGTCCGACCGGGTAGCCCTCGCGCCGGTGGCCGCCGGCGATGCCGTTCGGGTGGAGAACGGTGTCTTGTCGGTCGGGCCGCACGCGGTGGTCGTCACGGGCGCCGATGTCTGGGATCCGGCATTGCCGCAGCCAACTGCGCCCACTGGCCACATGCGCACGTTGCGCGCTGTCGAAGCAGAACTGCGCGCTGGCGCCTCCCGCGAGAGCGTCGTCGCGCTGTTGGAGCCTCCAGCCCGCCCCGTGCGGGAAGATCCCGGGCAGTGCGCTGCGGCCGATCGGCTGGCGCCCATCCGCGGGGGCCTGGAGGTGATCGGCCGCTTCCTGGCGGGCTGCGCCTCGGTCGAGGACGTCACCAGGGCCGTCGCCTCAGGCGTCGCCGGCCGAGGCCCCGGCCTGACGCCCTCGGGCGACGATCTGCTGGCCGGGGTTATGCATGCCATCACCGTGTGGCCGCATATCGCCGCGCCGGCCGGCGGCGTGCGGGCAAGGGAAGCACTCGCCGCCGGCGCGATCGGCCGCACCACCCGCATCAGCGCCGCCTACTTGCGGGCCGCGGCCGGGGGCCTGGCCGCCGAGCCCTGGCACGGGCTCGTGCGCAGCCTGGACCGGTCGGCCTCTGCGGTCAAGGCCGCCGCCCGGAGGATCCTGGCGATGGGGCACACCTCCGGCGCTGATGCGCTCACCGGCTTCTGCTGGGGCTGGTGCCGGGCAATCCGCCGGGCTCCGTCCTGACCTCCGACGCCGTCCCACGGCGCTGGAGCCGCTGCTCCACCGCTTCCAGCAGGTCCTGCAGCCCGCGCAGGATCTCACGCCACGGCCCACCGACCTGTCCCATCTGCCGGTACTTCCGGTAGCGCCGTTCCAGCAGCCGCCGACGCGAGAGCCGGCACACGTCCCAGAACGCGGCCACCAGGTGCCGCCGGAGCATCGCCGCGGCCGCATCGGCGTCGGCGTGCGCGCCACCCGGGGGTTCGGGGACGATGCCGTCAATGACACCCAGCCGCAGCAGGTCGGAGGCGGTGAGCTTGAGCGCGGCCGCCACATCGGGAGCGCGCGCAGCGTCCCGGTAGAGGATGACGGCGGCGGCCTCGGGCGCGATCACCGAATAGAAGGCGTGCTCCAGCATGAGCACCCGATCGGCCATCGCCAGGGCCAGGGCGCCGCCGCTACCTCCCTCACCGATGACCGCGGCGACTGTGGGCGTGGGCAGCAGGGCCATCGTGGCCAGATTCTGCGCCAGTGCCTGCGCGATGCCGCGGCGCTCGGCCTCGTAGCCCGGGTAGGCACCAGGCGTGTCCACGAGGGTGAGGACCGGCAGGCCGAACTTGGCGGCGAGCTGCATCAACCGCCGCGAGGTGCGATAGCCCTCCGGTAGCGGCATGCCCTGGTGCGCTCCGGCCGGTCGGTCGGGCCAGCGACCGCGCTCCTGGCCGATGACCACCACCGACTGGCCGTCGATCTCTCCGAGGCCGGCTACCAGCGATGGATCGTCGCCAAACATCCGGTCGCCGTGCAGCTCGACGAACGACGTGACGATGCGCCGGATGTATGCCAGTGCCGTAGGCCGCTGCGGATGGCGCGCCAGCTGCACAACGTCCCACGGGGCCGGCGCCGCCCCGGCCTCGGCCGGCGCAGCCGGCAGCTGCTCTCTGACCCACCGGGGGCCCTGCTGGCGACGCAGATGTCGAACCAGGTACTGCAGGGTCTCCCGGAGCTGCCGCCGGTCGGCCACGAGGTCCACCATGCCGCTGGCAAACAGCCGCTCGGCTCGGTGCGAGTCGGGCGGGAGCACCTCTCCCATGGTTGCCTCGATGACCCGTGGACCGACGAACCCGATCTGCGCGCCCGGCTCGGCGATCAGGATGTCGGCCAACGACGCGAAACTGGCCGAGACTCCCCCGAAGGTGGGATGGGCCAGCACCGAGATGTGGGCCAGGCCCGCGGCGTGGTGGCGGGCGCGCGCGGCGGCCGTCTTGGCCATCTGCATGAGGGACAGCATGCCCTCCTGCATGCGCGCGCCGCCGGTGCTGGTCACCGTGATCACCGGCAGGCGGCGGCGGGTGGCGACCTCGAAGGCGTCTGCGATCTTCTCGCCCGCCACCGAGCCCATCGTTCCGCCCAGGAACTCGAACTCGAACACCACCACGACCGCGGGCAGTCCGCCGATCCTGGCCCGGCCGACCACGACGGCCTCGCGCAGCCCGGTGCGCTGGCGCGCTTCGATCAACCGCGTGCGATAGGCCCGCGTATCGGCAAACCGGAGCGGGTCCACCGACGTCAGCGTGCGGTCGAACTCGCGGAACGTCCCGGCGTCCACCAGGGACGCGATCCGGTCGCGGGCGGGCATGACCAGGTGCGCCGCGCACGACGGGCACACCCAGAGTGCCTGCCGCAGTGCAGACGTCGGGGCCTCGGCGCCGCAGGCAGGGCAGCGCACCGCGGGGTCGGGAGCATGCGCCCTAGATCGTACCATCCTGGCGCAGTGCGGCAATCTCCGCGTCCGTGTAGCCCAGCTCGCGCAGGATCGGCTCGGTGTGCTGGCCCAGCAACGGCGGGGGCGAGGCGATCCGGCCCGGGGTCTCCGAGAGCTTGAGCGGCACGCCGGTCTGTTTGATGCGCCCGGCGCGCGGGTGGTCGATCTCCACGACCATGCGGCGGTGATGCACCTGGGGATCGTTGAACAGGTCCGACAACTGGTAGATGGGCCCGGCCGGCACGCCGGCGGACTCCAGCGTCTGCGTCCACTCGGCCATGGTACGGGTGGCGAAGATCGCCGCAAGCAGCGGGATCAGGGCCTCGCGGTGCTTCACCCGGTCGGCGTTGGTGCGGAATCGGGGGTCCTCGGCCAGGTGCGGCGCGCCGATGGCGGCCGCGAAGCGGGCCCAGATAGCTTCGCTGCCCACGGCGACGTTGACGTAGCCGTCGCTTGTGCGAAACGCCTGGTAGGGCACCAGGGACGGATGGGCCGTGCCCAGGCGCCTCGGGTTCTGGCCCGTGGCGAAGTAGTACCCGGCCTGGTAGGTCATCCAGGCCACCTGGCTGTCCAGCATCGACGCGTCGACCAGTTGCCCCCGACCGGTGCGCGCCCTGGCGTGCAGGGCGACCATGATGCCGTAGGCGGCGAACATGCCAGCGGCGATGTCCGTGACCGCCACGCCCACTTTGACCGGCGGGCCGTCCTCCTCGCCGGTGGTCCCCATCAAGCCACCCATGCCCTGCAGGATCAGGTCGTAGGCGACGCGCTCCCGGTAGGGACCGTCCTGGCCGAACCCCGAGACCGAGGCGTAGACCAGCCTCGGGTAGGCCGCCCGCACGGCCTCGTAGCCGAAGCCGAGTCGTTCCATGACGCCGGGACGGAAGTTCTCGACCAGCACGTCCGCCTGATGAAGGAGCCGCCAGAGGATCTGGCGGCCCGCGGCGTGCTTGAGGTTGAGGGTGAGGCTCTCCTTGTTGCGGTTGATCCCCAGGAAGTAGGAACTCTCGCCGCAGATGAACGGTGGCCCCCAGCCGCGGGTGTCATCGCCGCCATCGGGAGCCTCGACCTTGATGACCCGGGCGCCCATGTCCGCCAGCATGAGGGTGCAGTACGGACCGGCCAGCGCCCGGGTCAGGTCGACGACCACCAGGTCTTCGAGCGGTGCGGGCATCAGCGGGCGCGCCGCCGCCTCGGCGCCCGCTGCGGCGCAGGCAGGCTGTCTGCTTCGACGAAGGCCACACAGCGGCAGAACGCCGCTTCCCCGCCTTTGAACCGGAACGGGAAGCAGCCCACCCAGACCCTGCGGTTGAGGATCAGGTCAATTTCGCCTCCGATGTTCTCCACGTGGAAGACGCCCTTGGGAAAGAGCAGCGTGTGGGTGGCCTGATAGTCCCTGGGCCACGGAAACGCCTCGTCCATGGACATCCCGATTTTCTTCTCCACCT
>JAVKIJ010000056.1:0-21017 GCA_031459535.1 Candidatus Fervidifonticultor quintus
TCCACCGGCCCGGCCTCGACGATGCGGCCGGCGTACATGACGTAGACCATCTCACAGACTTCTGCCACGATACCCAGATCGTGGGTGATCAAGAGCAGAGCCATGCCCAGCTGGTGGCGCAGCGCGCGCAGCAGCTCGAGGATCTGGGCCTGGATGGTGACGTCGAGTGCCGTGGTCGGCTCGTCAGCGATCAGCAGCGTAGGACGGCACACGGTGGCCATGGCGATCACGGCGCGCTGCCGCATCCCTCCGGACAGTTCGTGGGGAAAGCGATGGTAGGTCTGCTCGGGGTCCGGGAGTCCCACCAACCGCAGGGCCTCGACGGCCTGCTGGCGGGCCTGCAACCACCCGAACCGCATCGCGTAGGCTTCGGCGACCTGATAACCGACGGGTAGCACCGGGTCGAGGAAGGTTGTCGGATCCTGGAAGATCATGGCGACCTCACCGCCACGCACCCGGCGCATGGCGTCCTCCGGGAGGGTGAGCAGATCGCGACCCGCGAGTCGGATGCGGCCGGCTATGATGCGGGCGCGTGCCGTGGGAAACAGTCGCATCACAGAGAAGCCGGTCATGGACTTGCCGGACCCGGATTCACCGACGAGTCCGACCGTACTCCCCCGCGGCACGGTCAGCGAGACGCCGTCCACCGCACGCACAACGCCGCGGGGGCTTGAGATGTGCGTGTGAAGATCCTCGATCTCCAGGAGCGCCTCACTCATCGAGGCGGGGATTGGCGGCGTCGTTGAGCCCGTCACCGGTCAGGTTGAACCCGAGCACGGCCATCGAGATGGCCAGACCCGGGAAGACGCTCATCCACCAGGCCTGCCGCAGGTGCGCCTGCGCGTTGTTGAGCATCATGCCCCACGAGATGCGGTTGGGATCACCCAGGCCGAAGAAACCGAGGCTGGCTTCCAACAGGATGGCGCCTGCCACGTCCAGCGAGGCGATGACCACCACCGGCGCCAGCACATTGGGCAGGATCTCCGAGAAGATGATGCGGCTAGCCGAGAGGCCCAGCCCCCGGGCCGCGTCCACATAGGCGGCACCGCGGAGCGCCAGGAACTGCCCCCGGACCACCCGCGCCGCCTGCGGCCAGGATAGGATGCCGATGACGACGATCAGCTTCCACAGCCCGGTCCCGAACAGGGCGACGACGAGCAACGCCAGCACGAAGCGCGGGACCACCTGGAACAGCTCGGTGAGGCGCCCCAGGAAGGCGTCGACCCACCCCCCGTAAAATCCCGCGAGGGCGCCGATGAACACACCGAGGGAGACCGCGGTCGCCGCCGCACAAATGCCGACGGTGAGGGAGACACGGCTGCCCCACAGGACACCGCTCAAGATGTCGCGGCCGAGGTTGTCGGCGCCGAGCGGATAGCCCGGGGTGCCCGGCGGCGCCAGCGTGGCCATGGAGGTGGTGTGAGGATCGGCAGGGGCCAGCGCAGGGGCGGCGATAGCCGCGACAACCAGGACGAGGACCAGGCCCAGGCCTACCGGCCCGGTGCGGGTCCGGAGAAATCGGCGCCACATCGGCTCCATCAGTAGCGCACCCGCGGATCCAGCACGGCGTAGATCAGGTCCACCAGCAAGTTGACCACAACCACGGTCACCGAGACCACGAGCAGGATTCCCAACAGGACGGGCGTGTCGCGTTGCAAGATGGCATCATAGAGCAGTCGGCCGATCCCCGGCCAGCCGAACACCGTTTCAACGAGCGCCGAGCCCGCCAGCACGAATGCGAAGTTGTAGCCGATCACGGTGACGACGGGGAGCGCGGCGTTTCGCAGCCCGTGCTGCAGGAGCACCAGCCGCTCCGGCAGGCCGCGGGCCCGTGCCGCCAGGATGAAGTCCTGGCTCATGGCTTCCAGCATCGCGGCCCGGGTCAGGCGGCCGATCAACGCCATGTAGCGGAAGGAGAGCGCCGCTGCGGGCAGGACCAGATGGCGCAGTAGGTCACTGAGCGCGGCCAGGCCCACGTACTCCTCCCGCACCGACCGGATGCCCTGGGCCGGGAGCCACCCCAGCGCCACGGCGAAGAGGAGCACCAGCAGCTGGGCCAGCCAGAAGTCGGGAACAGCGTAGCCAGCCAGGGAGATGCCGGTTGACGCGGCATCGAGCACAGACCCGGGCCGCCGCGCGGCGACCACGCCCAGGATGACTCCCAGCACGGCAGCTCCTGTCAAAGCGGTGGCCATGAGCAGGAATGTGTTGCCCAATCGCTCGACCACCAGGGTGGAAACCGGGAGCCGGTATGCGAACGAGAAGCCAAGGTTGCCCTGCGCCACGTTCCACGCGTAGAGCGCCAGACGCACGGGCGCAGGGCGGTCCAGCCCGAACTCACTCCGCAACCGGGCCACGTACTCCGGCGGCGCCGGATACTCACCGAGCAGAACGGTGACGGGATCGCCCGGAGCCAAGGCGATGAGCAGGAAATTGACGGCCACGACGCCGGCAAGCAGCGGGAGGGCCTGCGCCAGCCGGCTGGCCGTATAGCGTGCGAGCGATGCCCCTGGAGCGCCTGCCATGCCTGGGGCGGTTCAGCGTCCGGCCGCCCCGCTGGCCACGTCTACTTCTGGATCCACACCGCGTCCCAACGGTCACGGATCTCCGCAGCTGTCCAGATGCCGCGGAGGCTGGCGCGCGCTGCATCCACGCCGATCTCATCGAAGAGGACCAGCGTCGGCAGGTCGGCGGCCAGGATCTTGCCGACCTGGGCGTAGATCTTGCTGCGCGCCGCCTGGTCCGAGATCTCGGCAGCTCTGGCGAGGAGCTGGTCGACCTCGGCTCTGGCATACCCCGTCGCATTCACAAACGGCGTGCCCGGCGGCGCCGATGCGTAGATCCGGTGATAGCCGATGGCCGGGTCACCACCGCTGGTGAAGGTCTGTACGGTGAGCTCGTAATCCGGCCTCGTATAGACCCGGTCGATCATGACCGCGCGGTCCATGGGTACCAGATCCACCGTGACGCCCACCAGTCGGAGGTTGTCCCGAATGATGGCCGCGGTGGCCACGAGCGGCGCTCGGGCTGCATCGTAGACCATCCGCAGGCGAATGGGTCGCTCGCCGCCGGCGCCGCGGGTCAGGCCGGCTTCATCGAGGAGCGCGCCGGCTCGCTCGATACTGAACGGATAGAGCCTGTTGTAGTCGGCCTCGGGCGAGAACGCCCACTTGAAGCCGTCACCGAACGGCCCGCGGGCCGGCCGAGCCAGGTTCCCCATGGCCTGGGTCACGATCTGCACCCGGTTGATGGCATGCGCGAGCGCCTGACGTACCTTCACGTGGTCCAGGGGCGGCCGCCGGGTGTTGATGAACATGAAGCCTATGGACGGGATGGGCTGGCCCAGCCGGATGCGGATGGCGGCGTTGCGCCGCAGCCGGTCCACATCGGTCTTCGGCAGGTAGAAGTCGGCAATGACGTCCACCTCGCCAACTTCGAGCGCGGTCACCCGCAACGCGGCGTTGGGGATCACCCGGAACACCAGGCGATCCAGGTAGACCGGACCCCAGTAGTCCGGGTTGCGTTCCAGCACCACCCGATCGCCGCGGATCCACTCGCGAAACCTGAAGGGCCCGGTGCCCACCGGATCGTTGTTGCGCGGATGCCGGGTTGGGTCCTCGCCCTGGTAGAGGTGCCGGGGCAGGATCGGGCTGTCGAACACCGTGAGCAGCCGCAGGAACGGCGCGTAGGGCCGCTTCAACCTGATGACGATGGTGGACGGGCTCGCGGCGGTGACGCTCTCGAAGTTGGCGTACGCGCTCCGGAAGCGACCGTGATACTTGCCGGTCACCTCGTCCATGGTGAACTTCACGTCGTGGGCCCCAAACGGCCGACCGTCGTGCCACTTGACACCCTTGCGCAGTTCGAACGTATACGTCAGCCCATCGGGGGAGACGGTCCACGAGGTGGCCAGGGCGGGCTGGACCTGATCGCGCGCGTCGATCCACACCAGGCCGCTGAAGATACTGGCGGCCACGGCTCCAACCGCATACCCGGTCGTGATCCCGAGGTTGAGCGTCTCGGGATCACCCCCGATGGCCACAACCGCCGTGCCTCCGCGCTGCGGTTCCACCGACGCCGCGGGGCTGGAACTGCCGAACAGCAGCACGACCGCCAAAGCAGCAATCAGGGGGGTGCGCATCAGAGTCCTCCTCACTGGCGCGCTGTCGGGTTGCTGAGGTGCTTTGACAATCTGCGGCCCCACACCTGCCCGGGCGCCGTCGCAGGACGGAGCGCGCCGCCAGGGGAATGATCCTCTGGCGTTGGCCACTGACACGAGGGTGTACCATGAGTCGGCTCATTGATGACGAGGTGTTCTTCGCGACCGCCACGGAGTTGGGCAGGCTGCTCCGGACCCGGGAGGTCTCGAGCGTCGAGCTCACGCAGGCGTTCCTCGACCGCCTGGAAGCCCTGGGGCCGCGCTACCACGCCCTGGCGGAGCTTGCGCGGGATCTGGCCCTGGGGCAGGCGCGGCGCGCGGATCGGGCGCTCAGCCGCGGGGCACGAGAGCAGGATCGGGCACACTGGCCGCTGCTCGGGGTGCCGTATGGAGCGAAGGACCTGTTGGCCACCACCGGCATCCCCACGCGGTGGGGGTCACCCGCGCATCGTCACCAGGTGTTCGACTACGATGCCACCGTGATCCGCCGGCTGGCGGAGGCGGGCGCGGTGCTGCTCGGCAAGCTGGCCATGGTCGAGCTCGCCGGTGGCGGCGGATACGAGTACGCCAACGCCTCGGCGGACGGCCCCGGGTTGAACCCCTGGAATCTCAACCACTGGTCAGGCGGGTCGTCATCGGGATCGGGCAGCGCGGTGGCGGCTGGACTCGTGCCGTACGCACTGGGATCCGAGACGTGGGGGAGCATCGTCACACCGTCCGCGTTCTGCGGCGTCACGGGCCTGCGGCCGACGTGGGGGCTGGTGAGCCGGCACGGCGCCATGGAGCTGGCCTGGAGCATGGACAAGGTGGGTCCCATGGCCAGGAGCGCGGAAGACTGCGGCTGGGTCCTGCACGCCATCGCGGGCGCCGACCCCCGTGACCCCACCAGCGGCTCGGCCCGTTTTGCGTTCAACCCCCGGCTGCCGCGGCGGAGGTGGCACCTGGGGATCCTCCCGGCCGACTTCACCGACGCCCCCGCACTCGAGCGGGCATTCGATGACGCCCTTCGCGTCCTGCGTCGGGCGGGCATGCGCCTGCAGAGCGTCGCCCTGCCCGACCACCCCTATGAAGAGACGGCGCGCACGCTGCTCAACGGTGAGATGGCCGCGGCGCACGCAGAGTTCATCGCGAGCCCGGGCCTCGACGAGCTGGTGGACGCCGGCCAGAAGGCCGGACTGCGCGGGGCCCTGGAGCTGCGCGCCTCCGACTACGTCCGCGCCCAACAGCGGCGCGTCGAGATCACCCGCAGCGTACTGGCCCTCTTCGAGGAGGTGGACGCCCTCGTGGCACCGACGCTGATGACCGAGGCGCCCACGTTGGACACCAACCTGAAGGCCACGTTCCGACGACGCGGCGGCTACAGCGTCCTGGGAGCGCTGTGCGGCGTGCCCGCGTTGAGCGTCCCCATGGGATTCGGCCGCCAGGGGCTGCCGCTGGGCCTCTCCTTCACCGGGGACCGCCTGTCGGAGAACACGCTGGTGGCAATCGGCATGATCTTCCAGCGCGAGACCGACTGGCACCGCCGGCGGCCGCCGGCCCTTAGAGCTTGACGCCGCCCTCCGCGAGCCCGGCGATGAGACGGGGAGAGCACCGTATGGCGAGACGCGCGGTCATTGCCGGCATTATAGCCACCGGGCTCGGAGTCCTGGTCTCTCCAGGACTCGGTCAGGCAACCATTCAATTCTGCCGTGATGTCAGACCGGGCCCCACGTGTGTTGCAGTGCGCGCCACGGTGGAGTGGCGCGGCCAGGGGAATCTCCCTCCCAGTCACGTGTCCGCCCAGCTGCCCGGCCCCACTCCGGCGGCCGTCTACGAACCACCGGCGACGATCTCCTCGGACGGCTCCGCAGACGTGACGGCGGCGCTAAACGCGTGGCTGGCTAACGTCCCCAACGGCGCGACGGTCCGGTTCCGACCTGGGGCGGTCTATCGGATCGACCGCGAGATCACCCTCACGGATCGGAGGGGACTGACGTTCGAGGGAGACGTGACCTTCCGGGCCGGTCCTGAGCCTGCAGATCTCACCGCGCATCAGCGCCGTACCCTCAGCGTCTTCAGGCTGCAGGGCGGCGGTGGCTACACGTTTCGGGGCATCCGCATCATCGGGCGGCATCCGGCCGGTGGGACGGCCGAGGCGGCCTATGACGCCACGCGCGAAGCGCAGCACGGCTTCTGGCTGGCAGGCGTCCAGGGCATCACCATCGAGGGCACGATCATCAGTGACGTGTACGGGGACTTTGTGTACGTCGGGCCGGACCTGCGTTCAGGCGTCGTCTGGTCCCGCAACGTCACGATTCGCGGCGGAGAGATGACGCGAAACGGGCGTCAGGGCATCGCCATGGTGGCCGTGGATGGCATGACCGTCGAGGGCGTGAGGCTGTACAACCTCCGGCGCGCCGTCTTCAATATGGAGCCCACAACCTCCTCCTGGGGAGCACGGAACGTGCGCATTATCGGCAACCGCACGGGGGCCGCACGTCTGCTGTGGTTCTCCTCCGCCGGCCAAGGCTGGAACGTCTCCGACGTGGTGATCAGCAGGAACGTGATGGAGACAGCCACCGGCGTCCCCTTTGTCTATATGGTCGCCCCTCGCGGCGGCTACCGTGGGCCGCTGGTGGTCGAGCACAACACGATGATCTCGGGCGGCAGCCCGGCACCTGGGATGCGCTTCGACCGCGTCCGAGTCATTGTCCGCAACAACCTTGTGACGTTCCCACCCCGGCGCCTCATGACCGCCGTGGGTCTCACCGACGCGGAGGCGACCGTCCAGGGTGACCGCTTCTGCGGCGCGGCGCGGGCCGTGGGCGCGGATCCGCTCTCGCGCGTCACGGAGTCGGACAACGTCCTGGTCTGCCCTTAGTCTGCGCTGTTGCGATTGAATGACCGATTCCTACCCGGCGGCCAACGGTCCTTGGAGCTTGACGCCGAAAGTCCGCGGCCATGTCCGCAAGAGACGAATTGACAGGAAGACGCATTTCATGATAATCATATTTTAGTGACTCTCATGGCGACGAAGCTGAGCGTTACAGAAGCGGTGAGGAATTTCTCCGAGGTCATCGGCCGCGTCCGCTTCAAGGGCGAGCGCTTTGTCCTCCTGAAAGGCGGTAAGCCCGTGGCCGAACTGCGACCGGCCGACACCGCGGCGCTGGTTCGCCTGAGCGAGCTGCCGGCGCTCCTTGAATCACTGCCGCATCTCGACCCGGGCGATGCCGACCGCTTCGCCGATGACCTCGAGACGGCCCGCAGCGCGGCGGGTACCACGCCCAAGCCACTGTGGGCATCCTGATCGACTCGAGCGTCTTTATCGCCGCAGAGCGCGGCCGCGTGGCCCTGGCCGAGTACATTCGCGGCCGTGAGCACGAGCCGGTCGCCATCAGCGCGATCACGGCCAGCGAACTGCTCCACGGGGTCCATCGGGCCCGCGATCCTCGCCAGCGCACTCGCCGGGCGCAGTTCGTCGAGGCCATCCTGGCCCGCCTGCCGGTCGTCGAGTTCGACCTGGAGACGGCCCGGGTGCACGCGCAACTGTGGGCCGACCTACTGGACCGCGGACAGGCGGTAGGAGCGCACGACCTGATCATCGGGGCCACGGCGATTGCCATGGACGTCCAGGTGGCGACGGTCAACGCTGGCGACTTCGAGCGGATCCCTGGCCTTCAGGTCCAGATCTGGGGCGCATAGCCTCACCATCGGCGACGCGCCGGTGAGGTCCACGCGTCCGTTCCGGGCTCACCTTTCCGCCGCCTACGCGTCGTAGTACAGGTAGAACTCCGACGGGTGCGGCCGCAGCCGGATGTAGTCCACGTCCTTCTTCCGCTTCGTCTCCACGTAGGTCTCGATCAGGTCCTCGGTGAACACCCCGCCTTCCAGCAGAAACTTGTGGTCCTTCTCAAGCGCGTCCAGCGCTTCGGCCAGGGACCCCGGCACCTGTTTGATCCTGGCTGCCTTCGAGGGCGGCAGCTCGTAGAGGTCCACGTCCATCGGTTCACCGGGGTCGATCCGGTTCCTGATGCCATCCAGCCCGGCCATGAGCATCGCGGCGTTGGCCAGATAGGGGTTAGCGGTGGGATCCGGGGGCCGGTACTCGATGCGCACCGCCCTGGGGTTGGAGGAGTACATCGGGATGCGGACGGCGGCGCTGCGGTTGCGCTTGGAGTAGACCAGGTTCACCGGTGCCTCGAAGCCGGGCACCAGGCGGCGGTACGAGTTGGTGGTCGGCGCGCAGAACGCCAGCAGGGCCGGCGAGTGCCGCAGCAGGCCGCCGATGTAGTACCGGGCGATCTCGCTGAGATTCGCGTACCCCCTCGGGTCGTGGAACAAGTTGACGCCGTCCTTCCACAGACTCTGGTGGGTGTGCATGCCGGAGCCGTTGTCCCCGAACAGCGGTTTGGGCATGAAGGTCGCAGTCTTGAAGTGCGAGCGGGCCAGCATCTTCACCAGGTACTTGTAGAGCTGCATCTGGTCGGCCATCCGGGTCAGGCTCCTAAACCGCATGTCGATCTCGCACTGGCCGGCGGTGGCGACCTCGTGGTGGTGCACCTCGACCTCGATGCCCGCCTCCTGCATCTTCAGCACCAGCTCACTGCGGAAGTCCTGCAGGCTGTCCGAGGGCGGGACCGGGAAGTAGCCTTCCTTAAACCGGGGCTTGAACCCCAGGTTGGGCTTCTCATCTCGGCCGGTGTTCCACGAGCCTTCACTGCTATCGACGAAGTAGAAGGCGTGGTTGGCGGTCTGATCGTAGCGCACGTCGTCGAAGACGAAGAACTCGGCCTCAGGCCCGAAGTACGCGGCGGTGGCGATGCCGCTGGCCCGCAGAAAGTCTTCAGCTTTCTGGGCGACGTACCGGGGGTCGCGGGTATACCGGCTCCTGGTGATCGGGTCGTAGACATCGCACGTCAGCAGCATGGTCGGCACGCGGGCCAGGGGGTCTATAACCGCTGTCCCGGCATCGGCCAGGAGGATCATGTCGCTCTCGTGGATGTGCTGGAAGCCGCGGATGCTGCTCCCGTCGAACCCGATGCCCTCTTCAAAGAGGTCTGGGGTCAGTTCGCGGGCCGGGATCGAGAAGTGCTGCCACATCCCGAACAGATCGGTGAACCGGAGGTCCACAATCTGGACCCCGTGCGATCTGGCCATTTCGATGGCCTGTTCGGGGGCCGCCGCGACATCCGCCGACGGCCGGTCGCCTACCATTGCCATGTCCTGTCCCTCCTCACCCCCCGTGGTGATTGGGGGGAGATTCTCGTCCGGAAAAGCAGAAGGCGCCCACACCAGGGGCGCCTTCGCCCGAAGTACGTCTCGGTACTTGCCCGCTACTATAGCAAGACGACTTCAGCCCGTCAACAGGGCTGCCAACAATGACGGGCGGCGGAACAGGCCGCTCGCCAGACGGTCACAGCGCCGCCTCGATCACCTCGACGGCCTCCTCAAGCGCCCACCGCACCCAGTTGGCCCGACGCCGCAAGAGAACCTCCAGCAAGCGGGCTTCGTGGGTCGCCGGATCCAACGTCCCCAGTAGCGCCGACTGGGCCAGGGCCGGCACCGGGGCGGTCACAGGGCCGGGATCGTGATCGAACGGCCCCCCCACGGTGTAGCCAACTGGGACCAGCAGACGCCCGAGCCGCATCACCGCGTCATTGAGGACCCGCAGCCGTCGCTCGTCACCTGCGGCCTCCGCCGCTGCCAACGCATCGTTCAATCCGGCAGCCGCGACCTCGAGGCGCTCGGCCGCGGCCACCTCGGTCGAGAGGTCCAGGCGGCCCCGAGCCGCAGCCTGGTAGCCGGCGAGCGCCCGGTGCAGTTCCCGGGCGGTCTGGGCGTAGTCCAGCGGCAGCGCCGGCTTGTTGACGAGCCTGTAGACCGCCGCCGTATAGATCTGCGTGTCCCGCACCAGCAACGCCTCGTCAATCTTGTCGGTGGTGTCCTCGGTGGTGTGCCACCACCAGCCCAACCCCGCCGCGCGCCCGGCGGCGCCCTCGAACAGCGAGAGGCCCCGGGCGGTCTCGGGATTTGCCGCGTCCTGCTCGGAGAAGGTGCCGAAGAGCGAGGGTACTCCGATGCCGACAAACGACTGGTCGGCGAACCGACCAATGCGCCTGCCGCGGAGCTCCTGTCCTCCGATGGCGCGGACCAGGTCGGCCGCCAGGGCGATGGTCTCGGCCATGACCGGCGCGTCTTCGAGGACGGTGGCGCCGCGACCGCCCGTGGAGTCGGCGTTCACGTGGGCCACGCAGTGCCGGTACAGGTCGTGCCAGAAGGTGTCGGCATACCAGGTCGAGCCGGCGAACCGTCCGTGGGAGTGTCCCGACCAGAACGCGATGCGGATGCAGCGGCGCCGGGGCCTGGCGGCCAGCACGCCCACGACCTCCAGCATGGTGGCGTTGGCCGACCCGTTGTCCATGGCGCCGTAGTGCCACGAGTCGAGATGGCTCGACAGCAGCACGAACCGGTCGGGCTCGACCTGTCCGGGCAGATCGCCGACCAGGAGAGGAATCGTACGCCAGCCCGTCTGCACCTCGCCCCAGGCGCGCACCCGCACTGGCCCCCGGGCGAGCAACTCGCCAAGCCGCTGGCCGGCTGACCGGGTGACCGAGAAGCTTGGCGTCCTGGGGAGCAGGTCGACGGTCTGGGGCGTCGGTGGCCCCCACAGGGGCGACACGCTGGTCTCGTGGGTGCAGTCGCCGTGGACATAGATGTGGGCCACCGCGCCGTGCTGCTCGGCCAGTTGCGCCCGGGCACCCAGTGCCAGACCTTCCACCAGCGCGATCTTGCCCCGCACATCGGCCCGCGCGTACTCCTCCGGCGTGCCGCGCCCGACCGGCACCAGCTCGCCCTCGACGCCCCCGGGACCGGTGGGTGCCGCGAAGGCGTGGGTGATGCACGGAACTGGCTCATGGACCGGTTCCACGATCTCCATGCGCGCTGCACCCGGCAGGCTGATGAACGCATGGTGCTGGTAGAGGTGGGTGCTCAGCCCGAGCCCTCGGAGCACACCTTCCACATACTCGAACGCCCGCCGCTCGTCGGGCTCCCCAGACAACCGAACCCACTGCGCGATTCGTCGGGTGTATGCCATCAACCGGGCGCCCGAGACCGCCGCGACGGCCGCGGCTTCCCCCCGCGCCGGGTCCGGAAGGGCGGAGGGCACCGCGGTCACCGGTTCACCCCCGCGATCAGCTTACGCTCCGCCATGGCCGCGAACTCCGCTGCGGTCATGACAAACCCCAGCGCCGCCTCGATCTCCATCAGCGCGAAGCGGTGGTAATCGGCGCCATTCATGGACCCGCACGCATCGGAGAGGACCACGACGCGGAAGTCGCGGCTGTGAGCGTCGTAGACCGTGGCCAGGACGCAGTTGTTGGTGTTGACCCCGCAGACGAAGAGCGTCTCCGCCCGCAGCCCGCGGAGGACGGTCTCCAGGTCGGTCCCGTAGAACCCGCTGTACCGGCGCTTGACGACCACGGGTTCATCGCGCTGCGGGGCCAGCTCCGGCAGGATCTCAGCGTAGACCGACCCCTCCACGTTCTTTCCACTCTGCCGGGGCCGGCCCATGCCGGGCACGATCTTGCCGGTCTGGTACTCCCAGAACGGATTGCGGTGGTCCACCAACCCCCAGGGCGACGATCGCCGGGAGCAGGTCGCCACGTGCACGACCGGCATGTGGACCCGCCGGGCAGTCTCCAGGCCGGTGCGCGCCGCGGCGACGATGCCAGCGATTACCGCCGGATCAACCGGATGGTAGGCGACCGCCGGATCCACATGGCGGCGCTGCATGTCTATCTGGATGTATGCGCTGGCGTCGAGCCTGACGGCATCTTCGACCTCAGCGGGAAGTGCCACGAGATACGCCTCCTCTGTTCACGGGATCTGTTCTCGCTCGGGCAGGTAGAACGACCGGACCGGCGGGCTGTAGGGGCCAGCCCCCGTCTTCTGCGGTACCAGGACCATCCTGTTCAGGTCCCGGGGGAGCCTGCCGTCCAGCGCATCCCTCAACCAGTCGGCCAGGAAGGGGTAGATGTCCATCCCCGCGATCCCCTGCCGCCCGGTGATGCGGTGGAACTCGTTCTCGAACACCCAGAGTTCCCGCGGCCCGGCCAGCTCGTGCACGAACTGCAGCACGTCCTCGAGGTGGCAGAGCGGATCGTACTCGCCGGTGACCACCAGCGTCGGGCAACTGATGCGCGCACCGTACCCCTCGGTGGTCATGCGGGCGGCCATCTCGTCGAACGCCGCCTCGTCCCGCATTCCGGCCATGTACATGAACATCTGCTTGAAGCGCGGCGACGCCTCCTCAAAGATGGCCCGTTTCGACCCGTACACGGCGTGGGTGGTCGCCAGGGCCCGCACGCGATCGTCCCGCGCGGCCAGCCGGGCGCCCCAGTGGGATCCGAAGCTGGTGCCGTAGACGCCCACGCGGCCGGCGTCCACCTCGGCCCGTCGAACCAAGTAGTCGAGACAGGCCTGCGCCGCCCGCTCGTAGTTGTCGTCGGTCACCCAGATCTTGCGGAGGCTGCTGATCCCCTGGCCTGGTCCATCAATGGACAGCACATGCATGCCTCGCTGCGCGAAGGCGTTGTCGAGGGGGTTGGGAAAGGCCTCTTTCGTCATATCCATGCCGGGGATGAACAGGATCGCCGGCGCGCGCGTGCGCCCCGGGAGCAGGTGCAGCAACCCCGCGATGGACCGGCCTTCCCAGGGGATCTCCACGGGCTCGATCGGGTAGTCCGCGAAGGCGATGACCTTCTCGTAGCACGCGAGCAGACGACCGTGCAGGAACACCTTCTCGGGATGGTCCTCGACGAAGATCGCGTGCTGGGCCTCTCGGTAGGTCTGCGCGGCGCGCCAGTACAGGGCCAGCGCAGTCCGCCGGTGTCCGGCGCGCTCGGCGGCCCGGGCGATGTCCTCCTCGTGGCGAGCCTTGCGGTAGAGGACCCGCGGGATCATCCGGTAGCTCTTCACCTCGGGGGGCAGGTCCCGTTCGTCGTTGGCGAAGTTCTGCACCCGGCCCGTCTGCTTGACGAGCCAGTCCAGGATCCACTGCTGGTTGTCCCGCCGTCGCACGGTCTTCATCGGCCCACTCCTGCCGGTTCAGCCATCGAGCGCCTCGAACGGCGCGCGTCAGCGCCGCGTCGCACGGGGATCGAGCGCATCCCGCAGCCCGTCCCCGAACAGATTGAACCCCAGCACCACCAGCATCACGGCCAGCCCGGGATAGATCGCCACGTGGGGGGCTGTGCGCAGGTACGTGCGTCCGTCAGACAGCATGGCGCCCCACTCCGGAATCGGCGGCTGGGCGCCGAGCCCGAGAAAACCCAGGTAGGCCGCCGACAGAATGGCACCGGCTAGGTTGAGGGTAGACTGCACGATCACCGGCCCCACGGCATTGGGAAAGACGTGGCGCACCAGAATGCGCCCCTCGTGCAGACCCAGCGCCCGGGCCGCCTCCACGAACGTTTCCGCCCGCAGGCGGATGACTTCGCCCCGGATGAGCCGCGCATAGAGGGGCATCTGGGCCACGCCGATGGCAATCATCGCGTTGCGGATGCCCGGACCGAACAGCGCGACGATGATGATGGCAATCAGGATGGCAGGAAACGACAGGAGGATGTCGATCAGCGTCATCAGGACGTGTCCGACCCATCCGCCGCGGTAGCCGGCAATCGCGCCGATGGGGAGACCGATGACCGCGGCCACACCCACGGCGATGATCCCGATGACCAGAGAGACCCGTCCGCCGTAGATAATGCGGGACAGCAGGTCGCGGCCCTGCTGATCCATCCCCAGCCAGTGCTGGCTTGAGGGGCGCGCCAGCCGCAGCGAGAGGTTGGCGTCCGTGGGGCCGTAGGGCGCTGCAGCCGGGGCGAAGACCGCCAACAAGACGAAGACCAGCACGACCCCCAACCCGGCCTGGGCGCCCCGATGCCGGCGAAAGCGGCGCCACGCCCAAGACGTCCTGACCCGGAGAAGCGGACGGCCGGCCGCTGGGGTCTCGGCGGCTGCCTCACGCATGGCGGATCCTGGGATCGAGGGCGGCGTAGGCCACGTCCACCAGCATGTTGATCAGCACGAAGACCACCGCCAGCCAGAGCACGATGCCCTGGACCACCGGGTAGTCGCGCTTCGCGATGGCGGTCAGCAGGAAACTTCCTAGGCCCGGCAGGCTGAAGACGGTCTCGGTGAGGATGGCGCCGCCCAGCATGCGGCCGAACTCCAGTCCCACGATGGTGACCACGGGAATCAGCGCGTTGCGCAGGGCGTGGACGACGGCGACGCGCGGGGTCGGCACGCCCTTCGCGTGCGCGGTGCGCACGTAGTCCTGCCTCAGCACGTCGAGCATGGCGGACCGGGTCTGGCGCGCGATGATGCCCGCGGCGAAGAACCCCAGGCTCACCGCGGGCAGGATGAAGGCCTGCCAGCCCTCGGCGCCGCCGCTGGGCAGCCATCCCAGCACGACCGCAAAGAGGAGGATCAGCAGCATACCCGACCAGAAGATGGGCGTGGAGACGCCCAGCATGGCCACCACCATGCTGCCGTAGTCCCAGAGCGTGTACACCCGCATCGCACCCAGCAGGCCGGCGGACAGGCCGATGACCAGCGCCACGGCCATGGCCGCAACGGCCAGCACCAGGGTGACCCGGAAACGCTGGGCGATCTCCTCGCGGACCTCGAGGTCGCTCACGATGGACCGGCCGAGGTCACCGCGCACCAGGTTCCGCAGGAACACCCCGTACTGGACGGGCAGCGGCTGGTCCAGACCCCACTGGGCGCGGATGGACGCCACGGTCTCCGGCGTGGCGAAGTCGCCGGCCAGCAGCACCGCCGGGTCTCCCGGCACCGCCCGCAGCGCCAGGAAGATCAAGACGGTGACGGCCAGCAGGCTGGGGATCGCCAGCAGGAGCCGGCGGGCCAGGTATTGCTTCATCTGAACTCTACGTCATGGAGCGGCCACGTGGTGGACAGGGAAGTGACGTGCCTGGCGTATCCGTGCACGTTCTTGCGCGTCGCCCAGAAGATGGGCTGCTGGTACATGGGGAGGACCGGCAGGTCTTGCATGATCACCTGCTGGATCTGCCGGATGATGGCCCGCCGCTTCTCCTGGTCCGGCTCGGTCTGCTGGGCGGCGTAGAGCCGCTCGAACTCCTCGCTGACGTAGAACGGCACGTTGTTGCCCCGCGGGGGCAGGTCGGCGCGGGTGAAGATGCCGATGGCGCTGTCGGCGTCGGCGTTCACCGTGCGCCACCATGTGAAGGTCATCTGGCTGGGGTTTCGTTCCAGGGGCAGCCGCAGCATGGCCGAGTACTGGCCCCACTCCATCTGGTTGATGCGCATCGTCACGCCGATCTTGGCCAGCTGGGCCTGCACCGCCTCGACGACCTCCTTGTCCATCAGATAGCGGCCGGCGCCATACGAGAACGTAAAGGTCAGGTTGGGGACCCCCGCCTCCTGGAGCAGCGCCCTGGCCCGTTCGGGGTTGTACCGGTAGATGTCATAGGTGTCCACGTACCCCATGGCGTTGGAGGGCACCGGCGAGTGCGCCACCTTGGCCAGGCCGGCGAAGATCTGCTTCACGATCGCTTCGCGGTCGATGGCGTAGGCCATAGCGTGGCGCACGCGGATCTCGTTGAACGGCGGCCGCTGGGTGTTCATGTTGAAGCGGATGAAGCCGGCAGACGGCGGGTTGATGAAGACCAGGTTCGGGTTCCGCTTGATCCGCTCGGCGTCCTGCGGGGTGAAGTCGTGGATCACGTCCACGTCGCCCGACTCCAGAGCCGCCACTCGGGCGCTGATGTCCGGGACGTAGCGCACGACGACCCGGCGGATCTTCGGCTTCCCGGCCCAGTACTGGTCGAAGGCCTCGAGCTCCATCCGGTCGCCGCGCACGAGCCGGACGAACTTGTAGGGGCCCGGGCCGATCGGGTGCCTGGCGAACTCCTGGTCGCTGCCGGCCTTCTCGATGGCGGCCTTGCTGAAGATGCCCACGGATTGGTAGGTGAAGGTACGCAGCAGCGGTGCAAACGGCGCCTTGGTGCTGACCTTGACTCGGTTACCCGGCAGCACGGACACACTCTCCACCGGGGCCAGGGATGAGCGGCCGATGGCGATCCGGCGAAACCGGTCCAGGCTGAAGGCGACGTCGTCTGCTGTCAGCGTGCGGCCGTCGTGCATCTTCACGTTGTCGCGGATCTTGAAGACCAGCGATCGGCCGCCGTCCTCTTCGGTCCACGACTCGGCGAGCCAGGGTGTGACCTTGCCCTTTTCATCCAACACCACCAGCGTGTCGGAGATCTGCGCCACCAGGCCGATGGCCGGCAGTCCAATGGCCAGGTGCGTGTCTGCCGACGGAACCTCGATGGGCAGGGCGATCACCAGGGTGTCCTTCGTCTGCCCCCATGTCGGTCCGGCCAGCACCAACCCCAGGCCGGCCAGCACCACGGTCGCCACTCGTACCCACCATCCCACTGCGTCGGTCGTTCTCACCATGCCCCTCCTCCTCTCCGCGATGGCCTCTGGTGCGCCGTGACTCCGGCCCCGGCGCGCAGCCTGCGCGTAGGACGATCTGCCCACGGAGAGCCCGCGCCGTAGCCCAGGTCTCTAGAAATGGCAGCCGCGGTGCGGGTCACCTCAGCGACGAGTTGAGGGATGCGGTCCCGCGGGATGCGCGCCGCCGGAGCCAGGACGCTGATGCTGGCCACCACCGATCCGGTGTGGTCGCGCACCGGCGCCGCGACGCCGTGGACGCCCTCGTGGGACTCTCCGAACGTGACGCTGTAGCCCCTGGCCCGGATGGCAGCCAAGTCGCGTCGCAGCCGCTGCGGGTCGGTAATCGTCAAAGGCGTCAGCGCCGGCAGCCCGCGCCGGATCACCTGCTCGATCCGTTCGGCCGGCAGGTGCGCCAGCAGGACCTTCATCGAGCACCCGGCATGGAGCGGCCGACGCATTCCCACCCGCGTCCACAGCCGGAACCCGGCCAGCGGTTCCAGTTTCTCGACGTAGATCCCCTCGTGGCCGTCGACGACCTGCAGCGAGACGGTCTCGCCGGTCCGGTCGCGCAGCCGCTCCATGTGGGGCCGGGCGATGGGACGGAGCTCGATCTGTTCGCTGACCAGGTAGCCGCGTTCGAGCAACTTGTAACCCAGACGGAAGCCGCGGGTCGCCGCATCGTAGTGGAGATAGCCGAAGTCTCGCAGGGCAGAGAGCAGCCGGTGGGTGGTGGCGCGGGGGAGGCCGGACGCCTCGGTGAGCTGCTGGAGGGTGAGCTCAGGGCGCTCGAGGCTGAACAGGTCCAGCAGGCCCAGGGCTTTGCCGAGGCTCGAGGGGGAATCGAGCCGGGACCGGTGTCGCCGCCCAGGGGTCGTATATCTCACTATGTGAGACGCCGTCCTATATTTTGTGCATCGTAGCACGGTGGCAGCGCGCGTACAAGGCCAGTCCAGTCGCGGGCGGACGCCGGGCCCGTCGCCCGTCTACCGACCCTCGCCCTGCGCGGCACGCACTGCCCGCAGCTCGACCTTCCGCAGGGTCCAGTTGGCGGTCAGCGCCAGCCCCGATGACCCCAGAGCGCCCGCCATGATCTTGTCGGGATGGCTCTGGGCCACGCCGGCGAAGAGCAGGACCCCCAGACCCCCCGCGTTGATGAACGCGGCGATGGTCCCGATTCCGATGATCGTCAGGATCGCCACCCGGGTGCCGGCTACGATCACGGGCAGAGCCAGCGGCAACTCCACCCGCCACAGGCGCTGCCAGGACGTCATCCCCATCCCCCGGGCCGCCTCTACGGCGGCCGGGTCGACCCCCAGCAACCCGACGGTGATGTTGCGGACCAGGATGACCTGCGCGTAGACCGCCAGCGCCATTACCGCGGGTACGAACCCCAGCCCCATCAACGGGATCAACAGCACGAACAGGGCCAGACTGGGAATGGTGTAGATCACGCCCAGGACACCCAGCAGCAACCCGCGGAAGCGGGGACGGCGAGCGGCCAGCACACCCAGCGGCAGCGCGATACCCGCGGCCACCGCCAGTGAGGCCGCGGTGAGCCACAGGTGCTGGCCGACCAGCCCGAGCACCACCGTCGGGTGCGCGATCAGGTAGCGCATCAGGTCGCCACCGACGGCCGCCCTGCCAGGATCGTCCGCCTGATGTCCTCGAAGGCCAGCCGTCCCACCACCCGACCGGCCTCTCCGAGGACGGCCACGCTCGCCGACCCCGTCTGGAGCAGCAGCGACAGCGCCGTGCGCAGGGTATCCGCGGGCCCGACGGCCGGTCCCAGACCGCCGTCGTCCGGCCCCGGGCCTGCTGCCGCCATTGCCGAGGCGACCGGCACTAGGCTCAGGTGGCGCATCACGTCGTCGGTCCCCAGGAGCTGCCGGACGAAGTCGTCGCGCGGCTGTGTGACGACCGCCAGCGGCACGTCGTGCTGGACGATGCGGCCGGCGCGCATAACGGCGATCCGGTCGGCGAGCCGCAGCGCCTCGTCCACATCGTGGGTCACGAAGACCACGGTCTTGCGCAGCCGCCGCTGGATCGCCAGGAGCTCGTCCTGCAGGCGGGCGCGGGTGATGGCATCCAGGGCGCCAAACGGCTCGTCCATCAACATGATGGCGGGGTCTGCGGCCAGCGCCCGCGCGAGCCCCACCCGCTGCTGCTCGCCGCCGGAGAGCTGGCGGGGATATCGCCGACCGTAGGACCGTGGCAGGCCCACCAGGTCCAGCAGCTCGTCCACCCGAGCGCGGATCCGGTCTCTCGGCCATCCGAGCAACTCGGGGACCGTGGCGATGTTGTGCTCGACGCGCAGATGGGGAAACAGGCCAACCTGCTGGATCACATAGCCGATGCGGCGTCGCAGCTCATGGCCACGCATGGTCTGGACGTCGACGCCGTCCAGCAGGATCCGGCCGCGATCGGGCTCGTACAGCCGGTTGATCAGCTTCAGCAGGGTGGTCTTGCCCGAGCCCGAGGGTCCGAGCAAGACCACGAGGGTGCCGCGGTCGACTGACAGCGAGCAGTCCCAAACCGCCGGGTGCGCAGTCCCCTCAAACTGCTTGCTGACGTGCTCGATGTCGATGGCGCCCACTAGCGCTTGATCAAACCCTTCGCCTGCAAGAAGGCCCTGGCGACCGCCGCGTACTCTCGCTTGTCCGGCCCGTCCACCTGCCAGTTGAGGCCGGCCATGACCTCGTTGGTCAGCAGCGGAGCCAGCTTGCTCAACGCCTCGGCGATCTTGGGATTCTTCTCCAGGACCTCGGCGCGCACCACGGGAGCGGCCTGGTAGGCCGGGTAGAACCCCTTGTCGTCCTCCAGCAGCACCAGACCGAGCCCGCTGATCTGTCCGTCGGTGCTGAACGCGACAACCACGTCCACCTGACCGGCCCGCAGGGCTTCATAGCGCAGGCTCCCGGTGCCGAGCTGGCGGAATTCCTTGAACTGGAAGCCCCCGTACGCCCCCTGCAGGCCCTTGATGCCATCTTCGCGTTCGGCGAACTCCGCCGGACCGCCCAACCGCAGCTCGGGGGCTTTCGTCGCCAGGTCCGAGAAGGTCTTGATGCCATATCGCTCCGAGACGTCCTTCGTGGTGGCGAGCGCCTGCGTATCATTGAACTGCGCGGGTTCCAGCCACTCGAGCTTGAACTGCTCCTTGTACCCTTTGCGCACGGCCTCCAGGACCGCCTTCGGATCAGCGATGGGCGGCTGTTTGAGAACCGTCAGCAGGCCGGTGCTGGTGTACTCAGGGTACAGGTCGATCTCACCTTTCACCAGCGCCTCGTGGGCCACCGGCGTTCCTCCCAGGTTGAACTTCCTCTCGACCTTGAAGCCAGCATCCTCGAGCAGCAGAGCGTACATCTCGGCAAGGATGAACTCCTCGGTAAAGTCCTTCGAGCCCACCCTGAGCGTGACCGGCGCCCCACCCCGCGGCCCACAGGCTGCCACCAGTGCCACAACCAGGAACACCACCGACAGACGCCACCAGCGCTTCACATCGACCCCCCCTTGTCTATGCCGTGTGGACCAGCGTCTTGAGCATCCGCTGAATGCCGGCCAGCACAGCCTCGGCGCCGATCGTCAGCACGGCAACCGGGATGGCGCCGACGAGCATGATGGACGGATTGAAGAGCGCAAACCCCCTGGCAACGAAGTCGCCCAGGCCCCCGCCGCCGATGAACGCGGCGAGGGTGGCGCTGGCGAACACGTCGACCGCCGCGGTCCGCACACCGGCCATGATGACGGGAGCGGCCAGCGGCACCTCCACGCGCCAGAGCACCTGACGGCCGCTCATGCCCATACCGTGCGCCGCCTCGACGACCGCGGGGTCGAGCCCTCGGAATGCGGCCTCGGTATTGATGAGAATGGGCGGGCACGCCAGAACCGTCAGGGCCACCAGGGCCGGGGTGAACCCCAGGCCGAGGTAGGGCACCGCGAGGAAGAGGATAGCCAGGCTGGGAACCACACGCAGCCCGGCAAACAGCCCCAAGATCTCGGCTGCCAGCCGACGCCCGCGGGCCACATGGAGCCCCAGCGGGATGCACACGATCGCCCCGATGGCCAGCGCCAGCACGGACAGGCGCACATGCACCGCCACAGCTGCCCAGAACGCCGCGCGGTTAGCCATGGCGTAGTGGTAGGCTGATACGAACATCTCCCCCATTCTACCGGCCACCGCGCGCTACGATGACCTGCCTGGCAGGCGGTGCGACGGCAGCACCCCCTGCGCGTCCAGGCGCAGCACGGTCTGGAGCAGCACTTCGGCGCCCAGCGCCGCGTCAGCCCACTCCGTCCACTCGCGCGGCGAGTGGCTGATGCCGCCGCTGCTGGGTACGAAGATCATTCCGGCGGGCACGTGGGGCGCCAGGACCATGGCATC
>JAVKIJ010000057.1:0-20237 GCA_031459535.1 Candidatus Fervidifonticultor quintus
TGCCATCGCGGGACGGACGCTCGCCGCGCTCTCACGGGCGCACCCGGCGGCTTAGCCCGCGGTCAGACGACCGCGCTTCGTCCGCAGCTCAGAGGGGGTCTTCCGTCGGCCCGGCCGGCAGGGCTCTCAGCCGCTGACCCTGCCTCTCTCAGCCGCCCATCGCGGCGTCGGCCTCAGCTCGACGTACTCGTCCTCGTCTTCGCCGATCTTCCAGGTCATCTTACGGGGACTGTCAGGGCGATGTCAAATGCCGCAACCGAGCCGCCCCGTCGCCGATCAGCCTCCGAGCTCTGCTGCGGCCCGGGCCAGCACCGTGCGCGCCAGCAGCACGGGCCTGCCGGTCCTGGCGCGGACCTCGCGCTTGAGCGCGACGGTGTAGCCCAGGCAGTCGAGCACCACCACGTCGACCCCGGCGGTCACGAAGTCCCTGCAGGCCGCCTCGAGGTCCCCAGCCGCATACGGTGAGAAGGCCCGCACTGTGACGGCCGCGGCCACCTCGTGCCACCGGCGCTCCTGGTCAGCGATCTGCCGGGGCGACGGGGTCAGCACTCCCACGTGCCCGCGGCCGATGACGGCGCGCGCGGTCTGAAAGAGCAGCTGCTCAGGATACAGGAGCATCCGCCTGCTCCGGAACCGCGGGAATGTGCCGGTGCACAGCATCAGGATGAGGTCCACATGGTCCTGGAGCCGGTCGACGCAGGCCTGCACGCGAGGCAAGACGTGCCGGCGGCCCAGCAGCACCTCGCGTCCATCCCGGAGCACAGTCACCAGGGTGTGGTCGTCATCGGCGGGCGCCATGGCCGCGATCTCATCGTTGGACAGGCCGTCGAGCGCGCCTGCTTCGATAATGCGGAGCCCCGGGCCCAGCAACGGGGAAATCTCGTCGGTGATGTCCCGGCGCGGGCTCTGCCCAATGGTAATCGCGCCGACCGCACCCAACAGATGACCCGGAGCCGACCCCAGATTCGCTGCAGGCTGGCTAGAAGACATACCGCACGACCTCCTTGCCGACCGCCCGCTCCACGTCCCGGAACAGCTCGGGATCCCGCATGCCCGCGCCGAGGATGAGCCGCCCACGGGGTGCGGCCAGCAGCAGGACCTCCATGTCTTGTCTGATCTCCGCGGAAGCCAGCGGCATGCCGTCCCGCGCGTTCAGCGTCGCGATGAGATCGGGAAACGTCGCCGTGCGCTCGCCGTCGCTGTCAAAGGTCATGTATTCGTTCCAGAAGGTGAGCTCGTGGCGGCCCGCTCGTCCGGCCACGACCACCGCGCCAACGTCATAGCCACCAGAGACCGCCAATCGCGCAGACTCCACGACCCCCACATCCACGATGCGACCGCCCAGATACTCGGCTGCGGCCTGGGCGGCTGCCGCGCCCCCACGCTGTCGCGCGGCCAGCAGCGTCTGGCCCAGGGCCACCGCCTGGGAGATGGCGCCGGGTGCGGCATGGTCCCGCACGTACGACACGGGGACCGGGTCTCGGGCGACGGCAACGAGCCCTCCGGCCTGCACAGAAGCCATGCGGGTCATCTGCGCGGTCTTCAACAGCGATCCGACCGAGTGCACCTCGAGGTAGTGCCCGGTCGCCGGATTTCCCCCAACAGCGGCCTGGTGTGACACGTATCCCGACACCCGGTGCAGACCCATGGCGCCCATGACGCCCGTAGGATGGGCGCGGCCGTTGCACGGAGCATCCAATACCGGCACACCCAGTGCCGCTGCCTGCAGCCAGCCGTTGACCGTGCCGCCCGCGCCGTTCTCGTTGGCGATGAACCCGCCGGGGCGGATGCCCGCGCGTTCCACGAGCACCTGCGCGGCGCGCACGAAGTCCACCGGCCGCACGAATTGGGCTTGCGGCGATGGCGCCCCGACCAGGGCCGCGGTCACGATCAGCGCATCAGGTGGCACCTCGTCCACCGAGACCAGTTCCGGCATCCCGTAGCTGACAGCCAGGCGGGCGCGCTGCAGGCCGTCAGGAATCCACCCGCCCCCACCGCCGCCGAGGACGGCGCCGCCGATGACGGCGGGTTCCACATGCTCTTGGGTCAACACGATCCGACTCATGGGTGCTGCCTCGATGCTATCACGACGCGTCGTCCGCGGCGCGGTGGGCCTAGCGCGGCGCCCCGTCGACGTAGATCGCCGACGGAAAGGCGAACTGATGGGTGCCCGCGCCCATGCTCCCCAAGGCCACCCACCCGGCCCCGGTCATGTCGTCGAAGCGGATCAGCCGGTGCGCCTCGTCCGAGACGTAGATGCGGCCCGCGGCGTCCACGAACAGACCGGTCGGGAACGAGAACTCGCCTGCGCCGGTGCCAATCCGCCCGAATGTGGTCCACCCTGCTCCGGTCATGTCATTGATCCGCACCACGCGGTCGTTGCCCGAATCGGTCACGTAGACGCGGCCAGCGACGTCGACCGCGACGCTGGCGGGGAAATCCAGCTGGCCGGGCCCGCTGCCCGTCCGTCCGTAGGCGACCCAGCCGGCCCCGGTCATGTCGTCGGTGCGCACGATGCGATCGTTGAGGGCGTCGGCGACATAGAGGCGTCCCGCGCGGTCCAGGAAGATCCCCTGGGGAAAATTGAACTGGCGGACCCCACTGCCACGGCTCCCCAGGGCGATCCAGCCGGCCCCGGTCATGTCGTTGACGCGCACGATGCGGCAGTTGGGGGGATCGGAAACGTAGATGCGGCCCTGCGCGTCCACAGCCACCCCCACGGGGAACTCGAACTCACCCACCCCTGCCCCTCTCCGGCCGAAGGCGACCCATCCTCCGCCGGTCATGTCATTGACCCGGACGACGCGGAAGTGTCCCGAGTCCGTGGTGTAGATGCGGCCGGCGCCGTCCAGGCTGATGCCGGACTGGAAGGCGAAGAAACCGGTGCCCGACTCGCGGACGCGCAGCGCCGTCCACCCCGCGCCGGCCATGTCGTCGATGCGGACGACGCGGGCGTTGCCCGGATCGGTGAGGTAGATCCCCGCCCGGCGGACCTGCGCCAGGCCCGGCGGGGCTGCCGCCAGCGCCGCGAGGAACACAAAGGCCGCCAGGCGCCTACCAGCCCAGGGCATAGTTTCGCTCTCCCCGCGAGCTCGCCGCACCCTCGATCACGCCCCGCGCCGGATCCGCAGCCACCGCGGTTGTGAGGTTCAGGCTCCAGCCCGGCACCGTGCGTACCCTGTGGCCTCGGGCCCGGAGATCGTCCAGCACCTCGGCCGGGATCCGGCCTTCAACGACCAGCTCACCGGGCCGTGGTTTGCGGGGGTAGAACGAACTCGGCATGTGTTCCGAGTGGAACGCCGGCGCGTCAATCGCATCCTGGAGGTCCATCCCGAAATCCACCACGTTGAGGAAGAACTGGAGCGTCCACTGGTCCTGCTGATCCCCGCCCGGCGTGCCAAACACCATCCACGGTCGGTCGCCCCGGAGCACCAGTGACGGCGACAGTGTGGTCCGCGGCTGCTTGCGCGGCCGCAGCGCCGCCGGGTGATCGGGGTCGTGGAGCCAGAACATCTGGCAGCGGGTGCCCAGGCAGAAACCCAATCCAGGGATGACGGGCGACGACCGGAACCATCCGCCGCTGGGCGTGCCGGAGAACATGTTGCCTTCTTCGTCGATCGCGCGCGTCCCGGTGGTCCCTCCCGCCCACGGGCGGGGATTGCCCTCGCCGATCGCGGCCGGCGCTTCCGCTCCCTCGTACGCGAACGGATCGCCAGGTCGCTGTTCCAGCGAGGCCTGACGGGGGGCGATCAACTGTCGCCGGTGGTCCGCGTAGGCCTTCGAGAGCAATCCGGCCAGCGGGACGCGGGTGAAGTCTGGATCACCGTAGTAGCGCTCGCGGTCGGCGAACGCCAGCTTGCTGACCTCGACCACAGTGTGGATGTAGTCGGCCGAGTTGTGCCCCAGGCGCCGCAGATCGAACCCCTCAAGCAGATTGAGCTGCTGGAGGAACACCGGCCCCTGGCTCCACGGCCCGCACTTGTAGACGTGGCATCCGCGGTAGCTCGCGGCCACCGGTGCCTCAATCCGCGTCTGGAACGTGGCGAGATCGTCCTCGGTCAGCAGACCCGAGGAGACCACCCCGGTGTGGTCCTTGACCCGCGTCTCCCGTTGGAATGCGACGATCTCAGCGGCGATGTCGCCACGGTAGAACCGGTCGCGCGCGGCCTGCAACGCGGCGCTTCGTCCCCGAGCGCGCGCGTTGTGTTCGGCCTCGACCAGCCGCTCGAACGTCCGCGCCAGGTCCGGATTGCGCCAGATCTCGCCGACGGAGGGCGCGCGGTCGCCCGGCAGCAGCAGCGCCGCCGAGGTCGGCCACTCGGCGCGGAACCAGGGCGCCAGGCTCTCGATCCAGGCCTGCATCGTCTCGTACACCGGGAATCCGTTCGCGGCCAGTTCGATCGCCGGCGCCAGGACCTCTCGCAACGTCAGCCGGCCAAAGCGATCCAGCGCCACAATCAGCGCATCGGGCGCGGCAGGAACGCCGGCCGGGAGAAATCCGTCGCCGGGAATCGTAGAGATCCCGCGTTCGCGGAACCAGTCAATGGTGGCCGCGGCCGGCGCCCGTGTGTTGCCGTTGATGGCCACCACCCGCCGCTGGGCGGCGGAGTAGATCAAGATCGGCATCTCCCCGCCGAAGCCGTAGCTCTGGAATTCCAGGACCGACTGGGCGAAGGCCATGGCCACACCGGCGTCAATAGCATTGCCACCCAGCTCGCGCATCTGCATTCCGGCCAGGGCCGCCAGATAGTGGCCGCAGGCCACGACGAGGTGCCGGCCGCGGATGACCGGTCGGGTCGCGCTGCCCGCCGCCTCGAACCCGTGATAGGCCTCGGTACTCATCCCGTCCCCCTCGCACGGAGCCCGAACATCACGTGGTCCAGAATAGCACAGCCCGCGGTCCGCACCGAGGGGGCCGCGACCGCGGGCAGGCCAACCCGGGGCTCTGTCAACTATCGTTCCACAGGCGGTCGAAGCCGGAGCGCAGCAGCCAGTCCGTCGCGAGCCGAAACCGGCGATACTGCCGTTCGTATGGCTCGCGGGCGCTGTCCTGGGGGAGGACCACACCCGGGTGCCGAACCATTGCCCGGACGGCGGTAGGAATGTCCGGGAACGAGCCGGTGCCCACAGCGGCCAGGACGGCGGCTCCCAGGCCGGCCAGCTCCGGGTTCGCTGGTATCCGCAGGCGCCGACCCAGCACGTCCGCCACGATCTGCCTCCACAGGGTGCTCCGGGAACCGCCAGCACGGACGACCGGGTCGCCGACGGCGTACCCCGACTCCTCCACGACCTCAACGCACCGGCGCAGGTGGAACGCCACGCCCTCCAGCGTCGCCCGGACGAGGTGGGCCCGGCCGTGCCGGGCGCTCATCCCCAGGAAAGCGCCGCGCACTGTCGTATCGAACGATGGCGTGCCCCCGCCCAGCAGGTAGGGCAAGAACAACATCCCTTCCGAACCGGGTGGAATCTGTGCGGCTTGGTCTTCACAGGATGAGACGTCGAGCCGCCTGTCGCCGCCCAGGAGTTCCAGCGTCCAGCGCAGCGCGTACCCGCCGGCGTACACCGAACCCAGCAGATACCACAGACCCGGGATGACGTGCGGGTTGAGGATGGTCCCCACCGGTCCGGTGAGCCATCGGCAGACGGTGAGAACCTGTCCGGCACTGCTGAGGGTGATGGCCGTATCACCCACTTCCAGCGAACCGGCTCCCAGCACCGTACACGCCATGTCCGCGGCGCCAGCGACCACCGGCGTGCCAGGGGGAACTCCGGTACTCGCAGCCGCTTCCTCGGTGACATACCCACTGGTCACCGCCGAATCGAGCACCTGCGGGAGGTGCCGCAGGTCCAGGCCCAGCCTGGCCACTAAGTCCAAGGCCCAGGTACGCTCCCGCACGTCGTAGAGGAGGGTTCCCGCGGCATCGGTCAGGTCAGTGGCGGCCACTCCAGTGAGGCGCAGACGAACGTAATCCTTCGGCAGCAGAAACCGCCACGTGCCCTCGTAGACCTGGGGTTCGTGGCGGCGGACCCACACCAGTTTGGTTACCGTCGCAGGCGTCCGCACCCAGCCCCCCGTGCGCTGGTGCACCTCGTCCCCGTACCGGCTCCTGATCTCCTCGGCCTCCGAGTGCGAACGGGTGTCTGTGTACACGATGCAGGGCCGAATGGGAAGTTTTCCTGCGCAGGATGCGGGAACCGGGCTGAGTGGTGGGCGCTGCAGGATTTGAACCTGCGACCCCCATCGCGTCAGGATGGTGCTCTACCCCTGAGCTAAGCGCCCGCGCCGTCTCATTATAGAGAGACCATCGCCGCAGGCGCAAGGCGCGGCGTTCGTTCACCCGCTGCCGGCGAGGCCTTCGATCGTGGCGCGCATGGCTGCCGCGCCGTCGTCGCCGACCGGAAACGGATAGACGGCGACCAGATCGGCTCCGGCCTCGTGGTATGCGTTCAGTCCCTCTCGCACGTCTGCCGCCGATCCCACCACGGCCATCTGGGCGAGCAGCGCCTCCGGCACGGCGCGCGCAGCCGCATCCGGCCCGCCGGCCTGCCACGCAGCGCCGATGCGCGCGACCTCGGCGCCGAAGCCGGCTGCGCCCAGGGCCTGCGCGTAGGCCGGCATGGCCGCGTACGTGGCCAGCAGCCGCCGCACCACGCCCCAGGCCTCCGGCGCACGGGACGTGACGGCCACGCGCACATAGCACACGACGCGGACGTCGCCGGGGTCGCGGCCTGCCCGGGCGGCGGCATCCCGAACCACGGCGGCGGCGCGGCGTATGCTCGCAGGCGTCGCCCAGTTGAGGATGACGCCGTCGGCGATCTCCCCGGCCAGACGGAGCATCCGTTCCCCCAACGCCGCCAGGTAGATGGGCACGGCATGCTGCGGCGCAGCCTCGAGCCGGAACGCCTCGACCCTGAAGACGCGGCCCGGGAACCTGACGGTGTGGCCGGCCAGGGCGGCCCGCACGATCGCGACGTACTCCCGCATGGCATCTACGGGCCGGCGGTAGCGCCGCCCGTACCCTGCTTCGACCAGACGTCGATGTCCGACGCCCAGCCCCAGGATGAACCGCCCGCCGCTGAGGTCGGCGAGCGTGGCCGCCGCCATCGCGGCGAGGGCCGGCGGCCTGCTGTGGATGGGCATGATGCCCGAACCGAGGCGCACGCGTACCGCGAGCGCCGCCGCAGCGCCGAGCATGCTCAACAGTTCCCGCCCACTGCCCTCGGGAAACCACACGCTGTCGTAGCCGAGGCGGTCGGCCGCTTCCGCCAGCTCGAGCAGCGTACCCGGCGGCAGCAGGCTGCCGGGGCCCGCCGGCGCCAGCAGGTCGCGCAACACCACGCCCAGCGGCCGGCCGGCGGCCCTCATCGGCGGGACCAGCGACCGGTCGTCGGCGCCATCTCTACCGGTGGCCACCCCAGGAGACGGACTCCAGGCCGACCAGCCGCTGAATGGCCAGGACGATGACGACGCTGAGCAGGACGCTGACGGTGGAGACGGCCGAGGCCGTGGGCTCAAACGAAAACCGCAGGTAGTCGAACAGCGCGATCGGTAAGGTGGTGTTGCCCACGCTGATCAGCAGCAACGAGACCGGGAACTGGTCGAACGACGTAATAAACGCAAACAGCGCGCCGGAGATGATGCCCCCCTTGATGATGGGCAGTGTAATGCGCCAGAAGGTCTGGACGGGACCCGCGCCCAGGGATCGAGCCGCCTCCTCCAGCGAGCGGTCGAAGTTCACCAGCACCGAGGACACGGTCAGGAAGACATAGGGCAGGGTGACCAGCGTGTGCGCCAGGAACAAGGGCCGCATGCCGCGCGTGCCGATCCCGGTGGCGTAGAAGAAGATTAGCAGCGCAATGCCGGTCAGGATGGCCGGGAACTGCAAGGGGGCGATCATGAGCAGCCGCAACGCATCCCGGGCGCGGCGCGCGTAGCGCACGATGAACAGGGCGGCCATGGTGCCCAGCGTCGTGGCGGCCAGCGTGACATAGACCGCCAGCCAGAAGCTGAAGGTGAACGCCTCGCGCAGCGACTTGACCTCCAGGAACCGACCGAACCATCGCAGCGAAAGCCCCTGCGGGGGGAACCGCAGATACTCTCCGGCGTTGAACGCGGTCAGCACCACGATGACAATGGGCGCCAGGAGGAAGATGTAGAGGATGGTCACCGTGATCCCCAGGGCCCATCCGCCGCGCCGGTGATGGTTCACCGCACGGTCCACCGCAGCGCCCGGTTCAAGAGCTTCGCGTAGCCCCACAGGAGGGCCGCGGTCAGCCCGAACAGGACCATGGACAGCGCCGCTCCCAGCGGCCAGTTGAACGCGTCCAGCATCATCTGGACGACGATCATGGGCATGACGAGCACGTTGTTCCCGCCCAACAGAATGGGGATGACGTAGGAGCTGACCGCAAGCACGAAGACCAGCAGGGTGCCGGCAAACACGCCGGGCAGGGACAGCGGCCAGGTCACGCGCCAGAACGCGTGCCACGGGCCGGCTCCCAGCGAGCGTGCCGCCCGCTCCACGTCCGGCGAGATGGTCTGCAGCGATCCGGCGATCGAGAGGGCCATGAACGGCAGGTACACGTGCACGAGGCCCACGATGATGCCGAAGGGGTTGTACATCAGCGCCAGTTCTGGCCCGCCCCAACGCTTCATCAACTGATTGATGAGCCCCACTCGGCCCAGGATGATCATCCACCCAAAGCTCCGCACGATCACGCTCACCAGCAGCGGCGAGATCAGCAGGACTAGCAGCCAGGCCCGGGCCCGCCGAGATGCCCGGGCGATGTGGTAGGCCAGCGGGTACCCCAGCATCAGGGTCACGGCCGTGGTGAGCAGGGCGTACCAGAACGTGTTGCGCAGGACCCTCCAGTAGAAGACATCGCCCAACGCCCGGGCGTAGTTGGCCAGCGTGAACTGCCGAAGGTAGGTGCCCTCGCTGGGCTTCACCATGAAGCTGATGTACACCATGTTGGCGTACGGGACCAGGAAGAAGATGAGCAGGAACACGAGGATGGGCAGCATCAGCAGGACGACCCAGGAACGCTGTCGCCCCCGAGCCGGGGCGGCGGGGATAGCGGCCGCGTCCACGCCAGCCATGCCTACCCCTCCGCCGCGGCCACGACCCAGGCGTCGGCCGGTGAGAACGAGAGGTCCACGGGTGTCCCGGGCGCGAAGACGCGGGAGGGATCGGCCTGCACCCGGACCACTATCCCCCCAGGGCCTTCGACCCGGTAGTCGAGCAGGTTGCCCAGGAAGACCCGTTCCCGCACCACCCCCTGAAAGCGATTGGATTGCGAGCCCTGGAAGTGCAGCGACTCGGGTCGCAGGCAGATCACCACGTCGCCGCCGGTGACCTCGCCGCCGCAGGTGAACACGCCTGCCCCGGTGCGCACCACGAGCCAGCCGTCGGCGCGCCCGGCCACCTCACCCCGGATGAAGTTGGACAACCCGATGAACTCCGCCACCCAGGCGTTACCGGGCCGGCGGTAGATGTCTTCGGCGGTGCCCAACTGCTGCAATTGACCGTCCCTCATCAGGGCGATCCGGTCGGCCAGCACCATGGCCTCGGCCTGATCGTGGGTCACGTAGATGGCCGTGATCCCGAACTCCCGCTGGAGCCCCCGGATGTAGAACCGCATCTCCTCCCGCAGTTTGGCATCCAGGTTCGCGAGGGGCTCATCCAGCAACAGCACCGAAGGATTGATGACGAGCGCGCGGGCGAGTGCCACCCGCTGCTGCTGCCCGCCGGAGAGCTGGTGCGGGTAGCGGGCCTCGAGGCCGTTCAACTGGACCTTGGAGAGAATCTCGGCCACGCGCTGTCGAATCCGGGCCGGCGTCTCCTTCCGCATCTGGAGACCAAACGCCACATTCTCCCAGACCGTCATGTGTGGGAAGAGGGCATAGTTCTGGAAGACGATGCCGATGTTGCGCGCCTCGGGCGGCAGCCAGGTGATCTGACGTTCGCCGAAGCGAATCTCGCCCTCATCAGGCGTCTCGAAGCCGCCGATCAGGCGCAGGGTGGTGGTCTTGCCGCAACCGGACGGGCCCAGGAGGGTGATGAGCTCACCCTCCTGGATGTGCAGCGTCAGCCGGTTGACGGCGACAACCGTATCGAATCGCTTGGTCAGGCCGCGCAGCCCGATGGACGACACGGGACCGTGGGACTACCGGCCGACGATCTCCCGGTTCCAGCGCTCGATCATCCGCTCGCGGGCCCCCGCGTTAACCCAGTCCCAGTCCCACCGGTGGATCTGACGGATCTGGACCTGGGTGTGGACCGGCACATCGCCCTCCAGCTCCCGGGGCACCTTCACCTTCCGATTGGCCGGCGTCCAGTAGTAGCTGCGCATCCACTTCTCCTGGACCGGCACCGACAGGAAGTAGTTGACGAACCTGAAGGCCAGTTCCTTGTTCGCGGCGAACTCGGGCACGTTGGTATCCTGCTCGAACATGAACACGCCCTCGATAGGCGGCACCCAGGCCACCGGCACACCCTGGCGCTTCAACCGGGCCACATCCGCCGAACCCAGGATGCCCAGGTGGATCTCCCCGGTGGTGAGCAACTTCTCCATGTCACCCGAGAAGTCGCTGAACCGGACGGGCAGCAGTTCTTTCACCTTCTGAAAGGCCACGTCCATGTTCTTGTCGTCCTTGGCGAAGATGCGCCCCAGCAGCATGAGGAACATTGGGGTGGCCGAATTGGCAATGCTGTAGATGCCCAGCTTGCCCTTGTACTCGGGGCGCCAGAGGTCGGCCCAGCGCTTGGGCGGATTGGGCACCAGATCGGTGCGGTAACCGATCCCCAACGGACCGATGATGGTCAGCACGCCGATGTCGTCCTTGTTGCGGAACTCGGGCCAGACGTCGGCCAGGTTGGGCACCTTGTCCGCCGGCAACTTGGCGAAGAACCCTTCCTTGCGCAGCGCCGAGACCCAGGTGGTGTTGGCGATCATCACGTCATAGGGCGGGTTGTTCTTCCCCGCCACCCGCATCTTCGCCACCCAGTCGCGCGACAGACCCACGGCCAGTTCTACCTTGGCGCCGGTCTCTCGCTCGAACCCGGGCAGAATCTCCTTGGTCAGGAAATCCTGCCACGGCGGGGCGTAGCTGGTGATCACCAGGGACCCTCCAGGGCCTGCCTGTCCGGCCCCGGTCCCGGCGCCAACCAGGGCGATCAGGGCCACGAGTGTGACGCCTCCCTTCCAGGAGACCAACCGCGCCATCGCACCCACCTCCGGATAATCTGACGTCCGAACGCGACTCTTTCCGGATTATAATACAGGTCCGCCAGGGGCGTGCCGCAGGGCGCGGGGTACGGCGGCTAGTGTCCCGCCCTGGCCCACCGCTCCAGCGCACGAACGCCCAGCGAACCCACCAGGGTCATGACGAGGTAGAGCAGCGCCACCATGTTGTAGGTCTCGAACGCGCGGAACGTCCGGGCCGAGAGGAGACGGCCGGCCTGAGTCAGCTCGGGTACCGCGATGGCGGAAGCCAGCGCCGAGTCCTTGAGCAGCGCGATGAGGTCGTTGCCCAGCGGCGGGAGGACCACGCGCAGAGCCTGGGGCAAGATGACGAACCGCATCGCCTGCCCGTAGGTCATCCCCAGCGATCTGGCCGCCTCCATCTGCCCTCGGGGGATGGACTCGATCCCGGCGCGGTAGATCTCTGCGAGGTAGGCGCCGTAGCCGATGGCGAGCCCCATGATGGCCCGGTTCAGATCGCTGCGGATCACCGCGGTGACCCAGGTCGCGAGGCCGGGCGCGCCCGCCGCCCACGCCAGCCCTCCCAGCGCTTCTGCGATCAGGGGCGCGGCCACGAACGCGATGTAGATCAGCAGCACTAACAGCGGCACGCCCCGCACCACTTCCACGTAGAGCGTGCTGAGGGTGTAGAGCACCGGGTTGCGGGACAACCGCATCAAGCCCGCGACAAGCCCGATGACCAGCGCCAGGCCGTAGGCGGCCAGCGTGAGCTGAAGCGTCAGCAGGACCCCTTCCCACAGGAAGCCCAGGGTCTGTCGGTAGATGGGCGAGGACGCCACGCGGGCCGCTACGAGCAGGCCCCCAATCGCCAGGACCAGGCCCCACCACGGGACCCGCTCGAGGGGAACCGGAACGAGGCGTCCGCGGCCGCCCTGCCCGTGCGCGGCCGCGGACGCCCCAGGACGCCGATGCACGAGGGCGCTATTTACCCGGGGCCCGCTCCACGAACCACTTCTTGTACAGGGCATCGAGCGTGCCGTCGGCCTTGATCTGCGTCAGCGCGGCGTCGAACGCCTGCTTCAGCGTCGCATCCCCCTTCTTGATGGCAATACCCAGGGCCTCACTAGTGAAGGGCTCGCCGACCTTCTTGATCTTGTCGGGGTTCAAGTTGATGAAGCCGTCGGCCGCGTAGCTGTCGATGATGACCGCGTCCACGTCCTTGTTCATCAGGGCCTTGACCGCCAGGGCGAAGGTCTCGTAGCGCTTGATCTCGCCCACCTTGCCCTCCTTTTGCAGCGCGGTGGCCTTCTCATCGTTGGTGGTCCCGGTCTGCACCCCGACCTTCTTGCCCGCCAGGCTGTCCACGCCGACGATCGCGGACTCGTCGGAGCGCACGAGGACCACCTGGCCATAGCGCAGGTACGGCTCGGTGAAGTCCAGGGTCTTGAGGCGCTCCTCGGTAATGGTCACACCGGAGGCTACGGCGTCGAACTGCCCCTGCGCCAGCGCCACGAAGATGCCGTCCCAGGCCGTGGTCACGAAGGTCGCCTTGCAGTGGGCGCGCTTGCAGATCTCGTCCATCAGGTCCGGGTCGAACCCGATGATCTTCTTGTTCTCGTCCACGTACTCGAACGGCGGATAGGTGGTGTCGCTGCCCACCTTGATCTCTCGCCCCCCAAGATCTGGCACCGCCGGCGTCGGCTGGGCGGCCGGGGTGGCCGTGGCCTCGGCCTGAGGCGAGGCCGCCGGTTGCGGCGCGGTGGCTTGAGGTGCAGATCGCGCACAGGCAGCCGCGGCCACCGCGGCGATCATGATGATCCCGAGATGCCAGGCCCTCCGTCCTCTCATGCATCTCCCTCCTCTGTCAGGTCCGTCGGCGATCCCACACTTCGGGATTGACGAAGTTGGGCGGGCGACGGCCGTCGAGCACGGCCAGCAGGTTCTCCGCGGCCATCATGGCCATCTTCGTCCGGGTGACCACGCTGGCGCTGGCGATGTGGGGGGCGACCGTGACGTTCTCCAGCTCCAGCAACGGGTGGTCGCGGGGTATGGGCTCGACCTCAAAGACATCGAGCCCGGCAGCAGCGATCGTCCGGGATCGCAAGGCGTCCACCAGCGCGTCCTGGTCTACAATGGGCCCGCGGGCACTGTTGATGAGAATGGCGGTCTTCTTCATCAGCCCCAGTTCCCGGGCGCCGATCAGGTGACGGGTCTGGGCTGTCAGCGGCGTGTGGACGCTGACGAAATCCGACCGGCGGAGCAGATCGTCCAGCGACGTGTACTCGATCCCCAGCTCGCGCTCCAGGTCCTCGCGGCGGACCACGTCGTAGTAGAGGACTTGCATGTCGAACCCGCGGGCCCGGCGCGCCATTGCGGCGCCGATGCGGCCCAGGCCGACGAGCCCCAGGGTCGCATGGTGGATGTCCTGTCCGAGGAACAACATGGGCATCCAGCTCCGCCACTTGCCCTCGCGGGTGTACCGGTCGGCCTCAACCACCCGGCGGGCGACCGCCATCAGGAGGGTGAAGGCGAAATCGGCTGTGGTCTCGGTGAGGACGCCCGGGGTGTTGGTGACGACGACGCCGCGGGCGGTCGCGGCCTCCACGTCAATGTTGTCGTAGCCCACGGCGAAGTTGCTCACGACCTTGAGCCTGGGGCAGGCGTCGAGGACCGCGCCGTCGATCCGATCCGTGAGCAGCGAGAGCAACCCGTCGCACGGCTCGCTCTCCGCCACGAGCACCTCGCGGGGCGGTGGGACCTCGTCCGTACCCCACACGGCGACGTCGGCGTGTTCTCGCAGCAGCACCATGGCGGGCTCGGGCAAGCGGCGGGTGACATAGACGCGGTGTCGGGCCATTGGCACAGGTCCCCCCGTGTGGAGAGCACAGAATCCGTTCGCGGCGCCATGGCCGGCCCCCTCCAGCGGAGTCGACAGGAATCGCCGGCGACGCCGTCGGAGAAACCAGCAGCAGGGCGCGAGGAGCACAGGTGACGCGGGTCGCTCTGGCGGCAGGTCTGGGCATTGTGGTGCTCGCCGGCGTCTGGCACCTCCGCGTGGGCGGTGGGCGCCAGGTGCCGCCGCGTGCGTCACAGATGTCGGCCCCGGCGCCGGCAATGCCGGCGACGCCGGGCGCCTCCGCCGGGGCTGAACCCGCCGTGCCCGAGGTGCTGCCCACACCGGCGCCGGGGCTGGACCGCGAGCTGGCCGCGGACTACAGAGGGGCCCTGCGCTCCCAGGGGGTGGAGGTGGCGAGCCTGACCATCCTGGACGAGCGCGCGTCAGGCGGCGCTCGCCGGGCGGAGATCGTCTACCGCACCACCACGGATGGTCGTCTGGCGGCCCTGCAGCCCGAGATCGTCCGCATCCTCGGCCCGGGCGCCAACCCCAGGCTGGCGTTGGATCGCATCGTCGTTGTGCCGATGTACGCTGCCCGACCCGTGGCCGTGGTCACCGTGAGCGTAGCCGATCTTGACCGGTGGCTGCGGGCCCAGATTGACGACGCCGAGTTCTACGCGCGCTGGTCGGTCAAGCCCCCGCGCTAGAGCCAGACTGTCCGGTCGCTGGCCGGGGTCCGCCGCCTCTGGGGAACCTCGAGCGGGTAGCCCACGTAGATGACGGCCAGCACCGTGCGGTCTTCTTCGAGGCCGAGCAACTCCCGCAGCTCGGGATCGGCGATGATCGTTCCGGTGCGCAGATAGGTCCCCACCCCGAGCTCTGTGGCAGCCAGCATCAGGTTCTGCGCCGCCATGAAGGTGGCGGCGACATCTTCCTGGCGTTGCGTCTGGTCGGCCGCCATCTGCGCCGTGAGGACGATCAGGGCCGGCGTGGCCACCGTGTCCTGATACAGACGGTCCAGTGCCCTCTGCGCTTCGGGCGCGTTCGGGTCGGGCAACGACGCGGCCCGCAGCCGGCATCGGATCTGTGCGAAGCGCCTCTTGGCCTCGCCGTCGAGAACGTAGAAGCGCCAGGGTTCGGTCAGCCGATGGTTGGGCGCCCAGACCGCGGCTTCGAGCATCTGCTCCAGCACCGGGCGCGGGACCGGGTCGGGCCGCATCTTTCCCACGCTCCGCCTGGCCTTGATCGCTTCAAGGACGGTCACCTTCCACCTCCTGATGCCTGTCGAGGATGGCGATGGCCTCGACGTGATACGTCTGCGGAAACAGGTCAAACGGCTGCACTTCCACGAGACGATACCCGCAGGCCAGCAATTCCCGCAGGTCCGGCGCCAGCGTGGTGGGGTTGCAGGACACGTAGATGACGCGCCGGGCGCCGCTGCGGCCGATCTTCCGCATCACCCTGCCACCCGCGCCCGCTCGAGGCGGGTCGAGCACGACCACGTCCGGGGCGCCGTGTTGGTCCACCAGCACCGGCAGGACCACGCGGGCGTCACCGGCGACGAACGCCGCGGACCGCAGCCCGTTCAGCGCACCGTTGGTGCGTGCGGCCTCGACGGCCGCCGGAGAGAGTTCCGCCCCGACGACCCGGCCGCCGGCGCGGGTCAAGGCCAGAGCAAACGTCCCGACCCCACAGTAGAGATCCACGACCAGGCGTCCGGCGACAGGCGCCGCAGCGGCCACGACGTGCTCCACCATGCGGCCTGCCTGCGGCGTGTTGGTCTGGAAGAACGTGTCCAGGCCGATGCGGAACCGCAGGCCCGCCACCTCTTCCTCCAGGAACGCGGCGCCGTCCAGCGTGTCGGTGCCCACGAGAGGCGCGCCGTCTGAGACACCGCCGGCGATGCCGCGGACGACGCCGGTGACCCCGGGATCCACTTCCCGAACCGCCCGGACGAGCGCGGCTGCCCAGGGGAACGGACCCTCGCCGGTGATCAGTCCGACGAGGCGCTGGCCGGTGGCGCGGCCCTCGCGGATGACGAGAGACCGCAGGAACCCCCGGTGCGTGCGTGGATCATAGGGCGGCAGGTCGTGCCGCTCCGCGAAGCGGCGTACCGCGTTCACGAGGGCGGCCGAGGCCGGCGACTGGAGGAAGCACGTGTGTACGGGCACGATGCGGTTCCACTGGCCGCGGCGGTGCAGTCCCAGGACCCCGTCGGGGTGGAACGAGAACTCCATCTTGTTCCGGTAGTACCACGGATCGGGCGCCACCACGATGGGCGCCACCGGGGCGTCGCGGATGCCACCCAGATGGGCCAGGCTCTCGCGTACCACGGCTTCCTTGGCCCGGGCCTGGGCCGCGTAGGCAATGTGCTGCCACGTGCAGCCGCCGCACGGGCCGAAGTGGGGGCAGCGGGGCGCCACGCGGTCGGCCGACGACGCGGTGACCTGGACGGCTGTGGCTTCCACATAGCTGCGTCGCACCTTCTCGACCCGGGCCACCACCATGTCCCCGGGCGCCGCGCCGTCCACGAACACGACCAGGCCGTCATGCCGGCCCACGCCCCTACCACCGTACGCGAGCCGGTCAACCGCCACCGGGATCTCGTCGCCCTTCTTCACCGACAGACCTCCGGCCGCCATGGTACCACCGCCGCGCACCGGACGCACGTACAAGGGGCCAGCCGCCCGCCTGGCAGCAGGCACCCGGGCGCACCCAGGCGAAGTCGGCGGCATGGACGCCTATCGGTGCATCGTGACCAAGCGAGACCTGCGGACCTACGACGATCGGCCCATTGCCCAAGACCTGTTGTTGCGGATCCTCGACGCCGGCCGGCGCAGCGGCAGCGCCCGCAACCGCCAGCCGTGGGAGTTCATCGTGGTGACTGAGCGGGCCCAGCGGGGGCGGCTCGCGCGGTGCGGTCGCTTTGCGCGGCACCTCGCGACGGCGGCTGCGGTGATCGTGCTGGTCGTGGACGCGGCCCGCGACCTCTTCGATGCCGGCCGGTGCGCGCAGAACATGATGCTGGCGGCCTGGAGCGCCGGGGTCGCCTCGTGCCCGGCCACGCTGCACGACGAGGATTGCGCCCGCGAGGTGCTCGGCCTGCCGGCCGGACGGGTGGTCGCCACGGCCATTGCGCTGGGGTACCCTCATCCTGCCGGACGGGGCCGCATCGAGAGCATGGCGCTGCGGATCCTGGTCGCCCGCGGCCGGAAACCCCTGGCCGCCCTCCTGCACTGGAACCGGTACGGAGCGCGGGAGGCCTAGGACGGCACCTGCGACCAGTGCGGCCGGGCCCAGGCCACGTACCGCTCGGCCAGCACGGTGAGCGGCTTGCGCGCCGCCGTGAACTCCTCGGCGAGCCGGGCCAGGATCCGGGCGAGCGTCGGGTGAGACGGTGTGAAGTGATCGGCAGCCAGCCGGTAGAACCGGCGGCCCTCGGCTTCGTAGTCCTCGAGCTGGTACCGCCGGCGCACGGTCGCTTCTGGATGCTCGGCCGCCGCGATCGGCAGCCGCCGGCCCCGCAACACCGCGTCGGGAAAGAGCCCGGTGGTGAACAGGGCGATATCCCCGATCCGCCGGAAGACCAGGGGCCGCAGGGCGGGCTCCACCAGGCCCGCGAGCTCCATCATGTCGTCCATGCTGGCGGTGTTCAGCCGACGAGCCGGCCACAGGGCCGTCGGCTGCCGGACGACCATGGTCTCGTTGCGCTCGAACGACACCAGCAACTCGACCAGGTACTCGAACATTTCCCGGGACCGCAGCAGATTGTGCGACGCTCCGGCGTCGAAGACCACCACGCGGCCATCGGCGTGCACCCGCTCCACGGTGTAGGGCGTCTCGGCGAAATCCCGTCGAATGCGGCGCAGAAGCACGGTGAAGAGGAATCGCGACGAGAGCTCCACCACCAGATGCTGCTCGGCTCGCAGGCGCTTGAGGATCCGGTCGTCCTCGAGATACGGCTCAACCTGCTCGGGATCGGCGCGCCAGGCGCGCACCAGATGGCCGGCCCGCTGGGCATCACCGCCGGCCACCGTCGCGGCCAGGAATTGCAGGTCCCCCTCCGTGAACCGCACGTCCGCACCCCCACGTATCCGGTGGTGTCCATTCTCTAATATAACGCGCTCCCCCGCGGTGGCTGTTTCACCTTCACGGGTACCCGGGCGCGGGCTATAATGCTTGGCGGCATGGGATGGGTGCCGGGATCCCGCCGCCCCCGACGGGCGGGCCTTGCGTGCGTGGTGGCGCTGTTGTTGTCCGCGGCGGCGGCCGCGCAACCTGTGACCATCGACACCCTGCTGGGCCGCATCTACAACGAACCCAACCCTCAACCGTACACCATGACCGCCGACTACTCCGCGGAGTTCGTCATCAACATCCCCACGGGCAAGGTCACAGTTCGTGCCCTGGGCACCATCGTGGAGTCGCGATCCGCCCAGGGGGAACCGCGGCAGCGCAAGGCCACGGTCACGCGGCTCGACGTTCCCCTCCTGCTGCGGCCGTTCTCTGGCTCGATCCGCAAGGTGGTGACCGATCTCATCGAGGTCGAGCAGAAGCCCGGCGAGATCCTCCCTCTCATGGACGTTTTCATGGTCGAAGAGCGACCGCCAAACCAGTACCTGGTTGGCGGGGTGCGCCGCGACATCGTCACGGAGACCATGCGCAAGTATGGGCAGGGTGCCTCTGTGGAAGATGGCGCCGCCCGGCGCGCCATCGCCAAGTGGCTCTGGTCGCCGAGCCAGCGCGCTTCCATCGTGCGCCCGGGTCCCGGGCCGTACATGCTCACCGCCCTGGTGGACGACGGCGGCCTGCTCCACCAGCTCACGCTGGCCTACGATTGGGGACAGGTGGGGAACCGCATCACGTTCGTGTCCATCGGCGGGCGGCCGTTCTGGCGCCAGGTCGTCAGCGACTCCTCATCGGACGTCCCCGGTCTGGGCCGTGTGGACGGCAGGATGACGCTGCTGGTCCAGAATCACTGCCTCAACTGCGCGCCGCGCTGACCGAGGAGTTCATCTGGGAGCATGACCGACATCGTCGATGCGCTCCAATCCCCGCAGCAGCGACGAGGAGAGACGCCACCCGACCCGGAGGCGGAATGCCAGCCGGCCATCCGGGCCGTCGTAGAACCGCGGGCGCGCCTCACAGCCCAGATGGCGCAGCCGGGCCGCCAGTTGGTCCTGAATCTGCCAGCGCTCTACATCCGTGCGAGGCCGGTAGGCCGTCGTCACCTCTGCCCACAGGAGCGTCTGGCGCACCGTAGCGATCGGTTCACCACCTCACTGGGCGCGGCAGGTGCTCGGCGAGGAAGGCGGGAAGCATCAACCCGGCCTGGGGCGTTGTACACAGAGTGGGAGCCGGCCATCGGTTATGCGTATTGAGTTCCTCTACTGGGAAGATTGTCCTTCGCATCCGGAGACGCTGGCGCGCCTCCGGCAGGCCATGGCCGAAGAGGGCGTGACCGGCGACATCGACATTGTCACCATTGATACGGACGAGAAGGCCGAACGGTACCGCTTCCCCGGCTCCCCGACCATCCGCATCGATGGCGTCGATCTGCAACCCGAGGGCGCCCAGGGGCAGGCCCGGCTCACCTGCCGCACCTATCGCACCGAAGACGGCCGGCTCTCGCCCCTGCCGACGCTCACCATGATCCGGCGCGCGCTGCGGGCGCGCCAGCACACTACCGAGGAGGGCGATCATGGCTCTAGCCATTCGTGACCGTTTGATTCCATTCTCACTCCCCGCCACAGACGGGACCATGGTCTCTGCCGACCAGTTTGCCGACAAGCCCGTGCTCGGGGTCGTGTTCTGGTGCAATCACTGCCCCTACGTGAAGGCGTGGGAGGATCGGGTGATCGCCATCGGGCACACGTACGCCGGGCGCGGGGTGCAGTTGGTCCTCATCAACAGCAACGACCCGGTCAAGTACCCGGACGACTCCTTCGAAGCCATGAAGGCCCGTGCTGCGGAGAAAGCCTACCCCTTCCCCTATGCGTTCGACGCCTCGCAGGAGGTGGCCCGGCAGTACGGGGCGACCCGGACCCCGGAGATCTTCCTCTTCGACCAGAGCCGGGTCCTGCGCTATCACGGCGCGCCTGACGACAACTTCGAGAACCCCAATGCAGTCACGGCGCACTACCTGCGGGACGCCATCGAGGCGCTCCTGGCCGGGCGGGATCCCGCCGTGTCAACG
>JAVKIJ010000058.1:0-19682 GCA_031459535.1 Candidatus Fervidifonticultor quintus
AGGGGCAGGTCCTCGACGACTTCCTTCCGCAGGAGCTTGAAAGCGCAGTCCACGTCCCGCACCCGGAGGCCGAACCACGCCCGCACCAGGAGGTTCCACAGCCACCCGAACAGCCTTCGGTGCGGGGGGTCCCGGCGTCGGAGCCGGTAGCCCACCACCAGGTCCGCGGAGGCGGCGTGGGGCAGCAAACGCAACAGGTCTCGGGGGTCGAACTGGCCGTCCCCGTCGGTGAAGAAGATCCACGGGTAGCGGGAGGCAGCGAAGCCGGTTCGCAGGGCCGCGCCGTAGCCGAGGTTGCGGGGGTGGCTTGTTAGCCGGACCCGGGGGTCCTGTTGCGCCAGGCGGCGGCTCAGCTCCGCGGTGCGGTCCGTGCTCCCGTCGTCCACCACGATGACCTCGAAGGGCACCCCGAGGCCCTCGAGGGTGCTCACCACCGCCCGCACCACGCGTTCCACGTTGCCCTCCTCGTTGTGACACGGGAGGAACGCGCTGATGCCGCCGGCGATGGGCGGCGGGCTACCGCCGGGCACGTGCCACTGCTTTCCTGACGTCTGAGACACTTTCCACTCCGCCGTCCTGGCGTGCGAGAACGGCTGCGAGGGGCCAGCGCGACGCCACCTCGACGAGGGCGTCCGGCACCGCGTCGAAGGCTGGAAGCGGCAGACCGAGCACCAGCGAGGCGTCACCTGCGGCCGCCACGAGGACCTGCGCGTCGTCGGTCAGGTCCAGGTCTGTCACCAGCACCCTGGGTCGCGCGTGAGTGAGAAGCCCGGAGGCCATCTCAAGGACCTCGTGCCGCCCCCTGACCGGAGCCCATGCGGCGGGGCCGATGGACCTGTCAGGAACCCTACCTCTGCCTCCTATTCTGCCGTGTGGGTCAACGACGACGGTGGACAGGCCCAGGATGGTGCTGGTGATGCTGGCGCTCTCTCTGAGGACGTGCTCGCGGGCCTCGGGGCTGCCCACTACGAGCACGGCTGTCCGCTGCTCGTGCACCGCGCGTTTGAGCGCATGGGCCAGCTGCTCGGTGTCGGGCTTCCTGTGGCGGTGCAGGTAGACCACCAGCCCGCGAGGGCCGGCGGGGGAGGTGAGGAGCATGCGGAAGTGCAGCTCGCCGTCGACGCCAGACATGCCGTCGTCACTCCAGGGGGCCATGGTCTCGACGGCCCGCTCCAGTTCCTCGGTGGAGAACCCACCGGCCAGCACGACCGCCCTGCCGCTATTGGTCCACAGCTGGGGCCCGCGGCCCAGCTCGCAGACGACCGCTTTCAGGGAGTCCTGGACTGCTACTGCAGCGTGGAGCAGCCTCGGGGGGAGGCCGGCCAGGGCTTTCTCCAGGCCGGCCTCCAGACGCTTGGTCTGCGCCTCGGACAGGCTCACGGCTACCTGGAGGGGGCCGTGATCGGACCGGGGCTCACCACCCGCGGGGTGACGACCATGATCACCTCGACCCTCTCGGCCCGGTCTGTCGTGGTGCGGAACAGCGCCCCGAGAATGGGGAGGTCTCCCAGGAGCGGGAGCTTGACGGACGTGGTGGATTTGTTCTCCCCGATCAGCCCGCCGATGATCACCGGCGTGCTGTCCTGGACGACGAGCCGGGTCTGCACGGACCTCTGGCTGATGATGGGAGTGTCCTGGACGAACCCGCTCAGGGAGTTAGCCTCGGCGGCGAGGGTGAGCTCGACATTCCCGTCAGGCAGGATGCGGGGGGTAACCTGGAGGCGCATGCCCGCGTTCACGGTGGTGACGACCACCGTGTTGCCCTGCGCATCGCGGCTGAGGACGGGGACCTGGTCGCCCACGGTGATGGTGGCCTGCTGGCCGGAGACGGTGAGCACTCTGGGTCTGCTTAGGACCCTGGCTCTGCCCTGGCTGGCCGCGGCGCGCAGGCGGGAGACTACCTGGAAGGGGTCGAGGGTGCCCACAAGGCTGCCGTCTGGCTGTCTGGCAAGGGTGTAGACCGCGTCCAGGGTCCAGTCGATCCCGAGGGTCTGCTGGACGTTGTCCTGGACGCTGAAGACTTCGGCCTCCACTACGAGCTGGGCGGTGGGGCGGTCGATAGTTTCCAGGACCTGGCGCACGCGGTCGTGCTGGGCCGGCGAGGCGGTGACCAGGAGGGCGTTCTGCGCGTCGTTGTAGGAGACCTGGATGTCCCTGACGTGGCTGGTCAGGATGCTGGCCACCGCGCTGGCCCTTGCGTGCCGGAGGGTGTAGAGCTCGGTGGTCGGCCCGGTGCTGCGGGGAGGTTGTGGCTGCTGGGTCTCCGAGGGGGGCTGAGCGGTGGCCTGGCTGTCCATCTGCCGGATAGCGGCGCCGATGAGGAAGGCCATGTGGGGCGTGGTGCGGACGACGATCTGGTTGGTGGCAGGGATGGCGGCGATGGCGACCGGGTTTGTCTGGGCTGCTTCTGCCTGCGTGGGGGGAGCCTGAGGTCGGGCGGGGGCGCCGGTAGGGGCAGGAGAAGCAGCAGGCTGTGGCTGGACGCCTTGGCCGAACAGGCTGGACAGGGCCCTGGCGACCTCTTCGGCGGCGGCGTGAGTGAGGCGCCACACGCGGAGGACGGTGCCGTCCCAGCCGGGTGGGGTGGCAAATCCACGCGCTGCGGCCGCAGGTCGCGAGGCGACGTACACTCCGGGGGCGGCCTCGCGGACGAGGAGCCCGTAGGCGTGCTCGATCACGTCCCACGCGGTTCGCATGGGGACCTGGTTCAGGTGGATGGTGGCTCGGGCGTCCTGGGGGACGGTGCTGTCCACGGTGATGCTGACGCCGGCTGCCCTTGCCACCGCTTGCAGCAGAGCGGGCAGGGGCGCGGAGACGACAGAGACGGTGATGACTGGGACATGGGCCCGCTGAGCGGGCGAGGCGGGCAAGGCCGCCGCCAGCACGAGGGCGACGGCGAGGCTGAGTGCGGCACTGCTCCTCTTGTTTCTCATGGACCGGTCCTCCCTCCCGGCTCGAGTCTCTGGACGTTTCTCAGTGTCCCGTGGGTTCCGACCCGTATCTGGACGCGTTCCGGGGTCGCGCTCACAATGCGCACCCCCGCTGTGGCCTGTCCTCGCTGTACCACGTGGAGATGGCCGTCTACGCGGAGGATGACAAACGTGCCTGCGGGGCCTTCCACCAGCCCGAGGTACTCGACGGCCGGGCCGGCGGGCGGCTGTGCCGTCCGCGGCGCGGGTGAGGGTTGCAAGGGTGGGGGCGGCGGGAGCACCCCGGGCAGGGGTAGCGGTGGGAAGGCAGGCTGCGCTGGCAGGGCTGTGGCGGCTGTGCTGGCGCGTTCGAGCTCCCGCCAGGCGGCTGGGGGGACGGTGGGGTCTCTCCTGCGGGATCGCGCCAGCCCGGGCGCCGGGGACGGGTTGCCCGACGGCTGCGGTCGGGAGGAAACCACGTCGCGGGCTGGACCGGGGTCCCCCGGCGCCCGGGGCGGCGCGGGCAGCGCGGTGGCTGTGGCTGCCAGCATGGCTGCGGTCAGTACCGACGCGGCAAGCGACCTCTTCATCGCGTCCCACCTCCGGGAGTCTGTTCGAAGACCAGGGAGACGACAGCGCGTACGTGGACCAGCCCGGGCCTGGATGGGACGCGGGACAGCGCTACTTCTTCCAGGACCGCGTAGGGAAGCCCGGAGAGGTCGGCGAGGAGGCTGACGGCGCCGTCGTAGGTGGTCTGCGTACTGGCTGTCAGGGGAACACGGGTTGCGAGCGGCCCCTCTCCGCTGGGGAACGCCTGTGGCGTTCCGGTCACGACGGAATACCCCGGCGTGGCGGGCAGCATGGAGGCGACCTGGCTTACGCGTTCCTGGAGCCTGGAGAGGGGCGGGAGCCTGGGGGGGGCGGTCCCCTCGAGTTCACGCAGCTGGGCGGTGGCTTGTGAGATCTCGCTTTCCAGCCGTGCTCGCTCTGCCGTGAGGCGCTGGATGTCGGCGGAGGCCGGCTGGGAGATGGTGGTGTGCACGAGCGCCGCGGCGGCGCTGAGCAAGAGGGAGATCAGGTATAGAAGTCGCTGCCTGCTCACCGGGCCTCACTCCCCTCAGGCGTGCGTGCAGGGGTACGGGAGGGCGTCCCCTGGCTGGATGTCTGGATGGTGAAGGCGTAGAACGGGCCTGGCTTCTGGTCCACGGCCAGGTCGATCCGCGTCAGAACTGCGCCTGGCCAGACTGTGCGGAATGCCCCGGCAAACCGGAGTACGGAGTCCCTTGAGAGAGACTTCCCGCGGACGGACGTCGAGTTGCTGCGGGCTTCTACCTGTTCGATCCAGAGGTCGTCCGGTACGAGGTCGCTCAGCTGGCCCAGAAACTGGACGGGTACGCGCTCCTGTTGTAGCCTGGTCATTGTTTCTCTGGCCGCCTGCGCTGCCGGCCCTGTCCACAGGCGCAGACGGGCCTGCAGCTGGTCGTGCTGCGCGGTGAGGCTGGCGACCTGTTTGCGGAGGGCGTCTGCGGCGGACGTCTGGCTGCCAGCGTGGACGACCGAGGCGACCAGCAGTAGGGCAGCCGTGGCCGCGGCTGCCCTGGCCACGCGGGGGGGTGGGCCCGACAGGGCGGGCAGGAAGTCCCCGGCCTGTCCTCTCGGGCGACGGGACGCGCCAGTGGCCACTGCGGCGGCTGCGGAGTCGAAGTGGACGACCTCGGCCACCTCAATGTGCCTGGCCCGCAGCGCCGGTGCCAGGGCCTCGACGGTCGGTCCCAGGAGGGTGACCGAGATCGCCTGTGCTCCCTCACGTTCCAGGTACCTGACCGTCAACTCCACCTCGGCTGTGAGGTCCTCAGGACGCCTGGCGGCGGCGGACCGGGACAGGACAGGGACCCCGGCCTGCCCGGCTGCGATTTCGCACCCGGTGCTGCTGGCAGCGACGACGACGGTGGTGCCTCTGGAGGCTGGAGCGAGGCGCAGCAGAGACAGCGCCGCCGGCTCCACGGCCTCCAGGCGGAGTCCGGAGGCCCTGCACGCGGCATCCAGGTTGCGCAGCGTGTCAAGCGATGTCACGCACACCCAGACCGGGCCCGATCTGTGCCCGCCGGAGACCACCACCGGGGTGCCCTCCTGTATGAGCTCTGCGGCTGCTGTTTTCTGCCAGTCAGGTGAGCTCGGTGGCTGGGGGTGGGAGCGCAGGGGGGCGGCCTGCGCGGGCAGGGCCACCGTCACCGCGAGTTCCCGGGCGGACGCGTGGGCCTTGAGGGACGCTACCAGGGCGGTCCACTGTTCCAGGTCGAGCTGGTCGACGAGCATGGGGGCCTGAGTGGTGTGCACGCGCCCCTGGGTTACCAGGGCTGCCTCCCCGGCGGCGATGGCGATGGCCGCACGTGCGGCGGACCTGTTGAGTCCGAGCATGGCTGTGCCCTGGCTACTGGACGGTGCGGAGCAGGGTGTAGACCGTGCCGGAGCCGACCTCCGTCACGTGCCACTCCAGTGAGAGGACTCCGCCGCGGTCCTGCTGGACGGCGATGGTCCCGGCCTCGGTGTCGCCCGGATTGACGCGGCCCGCGTACCCGGACGGGTTGACGCGGGTCACGACGAGCCGCACAGGCTGGCCGTCAGAGGTCGCTCTGAGCTTCAGGAGGTCGGTGAGCAGGGTCCTCTGGCCGTTGTTGGTGAGGGTGTAGTGGAGCACCGTGCCGGAGGGGGTCCGCTGGACGGTGACCTGCCAGTCGATCCAGTCGGGACCGCTCCCGGCCTGCGGCGGCTGCTGTGCCGGCTGTCCGTGCGGGTTTGTGGGCTTCTGCGGGTCCGGGGTACCGCCCGGCTGGGCTGCCTGCTGTGCCGGCTGGCCCCTCGGGCCTGTAGCTTGCTGGGGCTGCTGGCGGTCCTGCTGGGCCGCGCTGTTCTGGGGGGGCTGGGGCTGCAGGCCCCTCAGGCGGGCCAGTCGGAGGAAGGTGTCGCGCTGCTGTGGCGACAGGGCCTGGAGGAACTCGAACAGCCTGGCCAGGCTGAGCTCTCTCATAAGGTTCAGCAGCAGGGCCTGCTGGGCAGGTGTGAGGGTGGCGACGAACCGGTCCCACTCGGTAGCCGCCTGGGGTTGCTGCGGCTGGGGTGCTGCGGGCGACGGCCTCGGGGTGGGCTGGGTAGCTGGTGTCCTGGCCGCGACCTGGGTCGCGGGCCTGCGGGGCTGCTCTCCGGTGGACGGCTTTGCGGTTTCCTGAGTGTCCGTCTCCGACGGTGCGGTGCTCGTGATGAGGTACTTGTGGGTGGTTCTGGGCTGGCTGGCCACGCGGACACGGAACAGGGCCCGCACGTCTCCCACGGAGACCACGATGTCTGTTGCTCCGCTACCGGTGCGTGGCCGGAGGATGACGGTGCCGCCGGTGACGTCTACGAGCTGGACGACCGAGGGGTTGCCGGTGGCCACGGCGTTGACAGCGTCCTCGAACTCGAGGATGGTCAGGAACCCGGGTACCAGCAGGATTTCTGCGGGGCGCTGGGCGACGCGCTGGAGGTACAGTCTCACGGTCTGGGCGCTGACGGCGCCGGGGACGGAGACGAGCGCCAGCGCTACGGTGGCGGCCAGTGCGATGGTGGTTGCCTTTCTGCGCATGTTGCCCTCCTGAGTCCCTCCCGATCACCCGGAGGGGAGGTTGATTGTGCGCCGCAGCCGCAGGAGCCGCTCTTGGAACTCCTGCGGTCTGAGCGCGGCCGCTTTTGCCACCTCCTCTTCGACCGTGCCCTGGACGACGAGCCGCGCCAGGCTCTCCTCCATGGGCATGGACCCGTGTTCAGCGTCGATCTGGATCTGGCTGGCGAGCTGGTGGTAGTTGCCGTTCCGGATGAGGGCGCGTGCCCCGGCGGTGCCTGCCAGGACCTCGAATGCGGCCACGCGTGTTCTGAGCGGGGTCAGGTGGTCGTACTGGTCCGATACACCTGCCCGCGGAAGGAGGATCTGGGTGACTATCCCTATCAGGGTTGCGGCTAGCTGGACACGGGCCTGGGCCTGGTCGCTGGCCGGGAGGGCGTCGACGATTCTGGAAGGCACCTCCAGAGCGGAAGACGTGTGCAGGGTCGCCAGGACCAGGTGCCCTGCCTCCGCGATGGAGAGGGCAGCCTGCATGCTTTCCGGGTCCCGCATCTCACCGATCAGGATCACGTCCGGGTCTTCCCGCACGACTGCGTGCAGGGCGGAGGCGAAGTTTCGGGTGTCGCGTCCCACCTGCCGCTGTGTGACGGTGGCCATGCGGGGCTCGTACCGGTACTCGATGGGGTCCTCAATCGTGACGATGTGGCAGGCTCTGGTCTCTGTGATGTGTCGGATGACCGATGCCAGGGTAGTGGTCTTACCGGCCCCCGTGGGGCCGCTGACCAGCAGGAGCCCGCTCCTCCTGGCCGCCCAGGTGCGGACCACCTCCGGGACGCCCAGCTCGTCCATGGAGGGTACCGAGTCCTGGAGCCGGCGCAGGGCCACTGCGGGCATGCCCCCGCACCAGTACGCGTGCACCCGCCAGAGGGCGTTGGCGGCTTGAGCCGAGCCGTCCACCTCGTGCCGGTTGAGGAACTCGACGAACGGCCCTCTGCCGACGAGCTGCTCCACGAGGTCCAGAAGCGCGTCTTCCTCGACGACGACCGTGTCGAGCCGGACCATGTTGCCGGCCACACGGAGGGCGACCGGCGCATCGCACCGGAGGTGCACGTCGCTTGCGCCCAGGGCCACCGCGCGTTCCAGGACGGTGTCGATTACGGACAGCTGTGTTGCGGCCATGTCCTCCTCCTACGGGCAGATGGGGACGGACACGCCCTGGGTGAGCCACACGGTCCACCTCTGGGTGCCCCCTGGTCTCCAGGACACGCCGATGTTGTTGCCCTGCTGTTGGTAGTCGAAGTCCACGGGCCACTGGCCGCCGACGTATGCGGCCAGCCCGGAGGGCATGGTGTTGGGACCTACCTCTCTCGGGTAGCACTCGTTCGTCATGTAATAAGCGCTGATGGCGGCGAGGAGGCTGGCCGCCGTGCTGCGCGCGGCGTCTTCCTGGGCGGTGGCCCGGCTGGCTCCGAAGCGCGGGACGATGAACGAGGCAATGACGGCCACGACGGCCAGCACGACGACGAGCTCGACCAGGCTGAACCCGCTCTGCCTGTGCATGCCTGCACCTCCAGCGGTCACTGCCCCACCCGGACGCACCCGCTCAGGCCCCCGCTCCAGCTGCAGCGGTAGACGCCGTCTGTAGCCGCTGCGTACTCGAACTGGCCGGTCCCGCCTGCCGGGCGCGCGTACGCGACGTGTCCCTTGCCCGCCAGGGACCCGAACCCGTCGCAGGTTCCGAAGCTGACGACCAGTCCCGCGACGTCGGACCACGACGGGAGGGTGATGAAGGGGGAAAGGGCGCTCCGGAGGGCTTCCCACCCGTCCTGGTTGTTGTCGCAGGGCAGCCCGGAAAAGTTGCCGTTACGGGCCTCGTATGCGCCTAACCCGCTCCGGATGGAGTCGAGAAGCGCGATGATGCGTGTCTCTGATGCCCGCTGTCTCTGGGACAGGTACCTGGGGACCGTGAATGCCGCCAGGACAGCGACAACGGCTATCACCACGAGCAGCTCAACGAGACTGTAGCCGGCGTGTCGCGTCATCGGGCACCCCCTGCGATCACGTTGCCGAGCTGGCTGAGTGGCACGTAGACGCTGGCCGCGATGAAGGCCACCATGCCTCCCACCATGAGGAGCATGGCGGGCTCCAGCAGGCGCAGCATGGTCTGGACAGCTACCTCTGCGTCCTCCCGGGCGATCTGGGCGTACTCGTCCAGCATGCGGGGGAGCTGTCCGGTCTCCTCCCCCATCGCTGCGAGCTGGACCAGCATCCCGGGCATGCGTCCTTGCACGCGCATGGCCTGGGACAGAGGCGCGCCGCGCGCTGTTGTTTCCCTGATGGTCTGTAGGGCGGAGCGGAGGACGGTGTTCTGCGCCGTCTGCTCGACCAGGGCGAGGGCGTCCAGCATCGGGACGCCGGACTGGAGCAGACCTGCGAGGGTGCTGGAGACGTGGGATACCTGGAGTTTGCGGACGACGTCGCCCAGCCTGGGGGCGTTCCAAAGGGCCCGGTCGATGCGTTCCCTGCCCTCCGGGGTCTGTGCCCAGCGGACGATCCAGGCGGCGGTGACTAGACTGGCGCCCAGCAGCGCCCACCAGTACCTGGCCGCGGCGCGCGAGATGGCCATGATCGCCCGTGTCACGGCCGGCATCTGCACCTGGCTGGCCTCGAAGACCTCCGCGAACTTGGGCAGGACCACTATGGTCAGCAGGATCACTACAGCGACAGAGGCGGCGACGACGATGGACGGGTAGACCAGGGCCGCGCGGATGGTCCTGCGGATCTGGAGGGCCCTGTGCTCGATGCCCTCCACGACCCGGAGAGCGTGGGCCAGGGCGCCTGTGTGCTCGGCTGCCCTCACCATGGTGCAGGCGAGCGGGCTGAAGCAGCCGGGATGGTGGGCCATAGCTGCGCTGAGGGCCTCTCCGGCGTCCACCCTGCGGCTTATGTCTGCCAGGGCGGCCCTGAGAGCCTGGTCGTCTGCTTCCGTGAGTGCGCCCTGCAGCCCGCGGCTGACCGTGAGGCCGGCTGCGATAGCCGACGACAGCTGCTTGTAGAAGACGAGGACGCTTTCCGGCCGGGCCCGTCGCGGCCTGGCGGGAGCGCTCGCAGGGCGGCGTGTAAGGACAGCAGCGGGCGTCCTCATGGCATTGCGGAAGCCACGCGGAGGACCTCCTGCAGGGTGGTGACCCCCTCGCGGACGAGCCGCAGGCCGTCCTCCAGCAGGGTCCGGGTGCCGTCCTTGCGCGCGGCTGCAGCGATGGTGTCCGCGTCGGCCCCCCGGGTGATCAAGGCCCGGATTTCTGGTGTGACCCTCATGACCTGGAAGATAGCTGTGCGTCCGCGGTAGCCGGTGCCACGGCACGTGTCGCATCCAGTCCCCTGTGCCTGGGTGTACGGCGCCTGCTCTGGGAGCGCGGCGGCGAGGGCGGGGGGCACGGGCGCCTGGATGCGGCACTGCGTGCAGACCCGCCTGACCAGCCGCTGGGCCACCACGAGGGAGAGGGAGGAGGCCACGAGGAAGGGCTCCACGCCCATGTCGACCAGGCGGACAGGGGCGGTGGGGGCGTCGTTCGTGTGCACCGTGCTGAAGACCAGGTGCCCGGTCATGGCAGCCCGGGTTGCGATCTCGGCGGTCTCCCGGTCGCGGATCTCGCCGACCATGATGATGTCGGGGTCGTGCCGGAGAAACCCGCGCAGGCAGGTCGCGAAGGTAAGCCCCGCCTTCTCGTTGACCTGGACCTGGTGCGCGTGCGGGATGTGGTACTCGATGGGGTCCTCAATGGTCAGGGTCTCCCGTTCGGGAGATGCGACGCGCCGGAGGAACAGGGACAGCGTTGTGCTCTTGCCGGAGCCGGTCGGCCCGCAGGCGAGGATCATCCCCCAGCTCAGGCGCAGGGCCTGCTCCACCCTGGCCAGGTCGTCAGCTGACATGCCCAGCTCGTAGATGTCGTGGAGCTGTGCCGTCTTTCTCAGGACGCGCAGGCAGGCGCACTCCCCGTGGTGCGAGGGGATGACGCTCACCCGGATGTCTACGAGTTCCCCGGACAGGTCCCGGACCCGGATCCTGCCGTCCTGGGGAAGGCGGCGCTCGGCAATGTCCATGGAGGCGAGGACCTTGATGCGGGTGATGACTCCTGGCAGGTCCCCTCGGGCGATGCGCATGGTGCGCATCTTTACCCCGTCGATGCGGTTCATGACACAGGCGCCGTCCTCGGTTGCCTCGATGTGGATGTCGCTGGCCCCCTGGGCGAGCCCGTCCCTGATGATGGCGCTGACGAGGTTGACAATGGGAGCCTCGCTGGCGCGGCTGGCGAGCTCCTCCACGGGGCTGGCGGCAGTCTCCTGTTCGACGGGAGTGCCGTCCAGGAGGGTGGAGCTGGACAGTGCGAAGTCGATGTCCTCAATGGGCGCCTGGTATATCTCAAGGTCGTACCCGAGGGCCCGGCGGATCGTGTCCAGGGCGGGGAGGTCAGAGGGATCTGCCACGGCCACTGCGGGCGTCCCGTTGTCGGTCCTCAGTGGGACGGCCCGCAGGCGCCGCCAGTCGAGGAGGGCGGCGAGCCTGGGGTCGATGTCCCCGGGCTGCACTCTGCGCTGCGCGAACCCTGTGCTCCTCAACCCGGCCTCCCTCCGGGCCCCGGGGGCGGTGAGACCGCCCCCGGGGTTGAAGTCGCTACGGGCATGTGGCTACGAGGGCCTGGTTGTCAGGCGTGCCCCGCACGCGCTGGCCGGTGCCCCCTGCAGGGGTCGCACAGATGGTGTAAGACGTGGGCGGAGTGCCGGTGGCAGTGTAGCTGAACGCGGACAGCCCGGCATCAGCCTCGGTGGCCGGCAGGGCGATGTAGGGGGCGACAGCGGTCCTCACCGCTGCCCAGTTGGTCCCGGTCGGGTAGTTCCCCGTGTCCGCGGCGAACATCCCGAGGCCCTTGCGGACGTTGGCAATGGCGTCCATGGCGCGGGCGTCGGCGGCCCTCTGCCGCTGGGAGAGGAAGTTGGGGATCATGATCGCCGCGAGGATGGCGATCACGGCCACCACGATGATCAGCTCGATGAGCGAGAAGCCCCGCTGGTCACGGAGCCGGATGGTCGCGAGCAAAACTGACCACCTCCTGACAGATGTAGTCTTGCGCATTATCATATACCGCAAGGATGCTCACCGCAACCCGCGAACAGCTGTACTAGTGGTGGCCGCCTGGGTCGCCGGCCGACACCTGGACCTGGCCGTAAAGGGTGGTGGATACCAGCATGCTGGCGTCCCTGACGGTGACAGTGACACTCCCCTCCGTGGTGTGGATGGCAGCTTCAATCCCTGAGACCCCACGGCCTGCGGGTGAGATGGTGAGGGTGTGGGATGGGTACGTGGTGCCGCTGATGACGGCCCCTCCGGGCGGGTCGAACCCCTGGGGGGAGAAATCAGCCACTGGGACCCAGGCAGTCCCGTTCCAGGCGGTGACGGTGACGTCCATGGACCCTGGGTTGAACCGCAGGCGGACAGGAGTCTGCTGGGTCCAGGAGAGCCTGATCGCCTGCCGCACCACGGAGGCGGTCCACTCCGCCGCAGCCCGGAGGCGGGCGGCGTCCGTGCTGGCGCTTATCCGGAAAGTGACCGCGGCTGCCAGGATGACCAGAATGGCCAGCACAGCTACCAGCTCGATAAGGGTGAGACCTTTCTGGTCCCGCATGCGCTCACGGCCACCCCGGGGGCCAGGACACGGCAGGGTCGCCTGCGATCAAGTAAGAGACAGGGACGTCGACCCGGACCGAATCAGGGTACTGGCAGATCTCATCTGGAACAGAGCAGTTGGGGTAGGTAAGCGTGATTGTGCCGGTGCTCGCGTAGGTTGTCGCCTGTGCGCGGATCTCCAGTAGCTGGAGCTGGCTTCCACCTCCAGGCTGCTGGGTATACGCGGCCCAGCCGTAGGCTCGGATCTCGAACGGAATGGTTGCGGTCCGCGTTGTGGGATTGAAGGTGATCGGGTTCCCTGGGACTGGGGCCACTATCCCGTAGGCTCGCCATCTGGTGTTTGGGATGGACGAAGCGCCTGCCGACGAGATGGCGAGGCCAGCGAAGCCCTGGGCAGGGGGTGTTCGGTATGGGTCGAGCTCCGGAGCAAGTGGCATGACCTGCCGCAGCGCGTCAAGGAAGGCGGTCTGTAGCTGGCTCCAGCCCTGGCTGCTTTGCTGTGCCAGCAGCTGGATGCGAGCCCTGCGGACCCCGCTGGTCTTGGCGGTATCATTGCCGGGCACCAGACAGGCCGTGCCTGTCTGGTTAGTCTGCTTACATCCCTGGTCGATGATGTTTTGCGGCAGCTTGTCCCTGAGCGTTCTGAGTAAGATAGCGTGGTGAAGCTCGGAGGTGGATGCGGCTGCCTGGAGTGTCTGGGCCCGGACGTAGACCTGGCGTGCCGCCTGGGTTGCGTCCCAGGCGGCACGCGTGAGCCCTGCGGTGAGCAGGGTGGTTACAGCGAGCACAGCTACGGCCAGGATGAGAGCCTGCCCGCGTTGGTCTCGATACAGCGGGGCCACCTGGCCAGACGATGCTGCGCTTCTGCAGAGCCTCATCCAGTCGCTTGGCCTCCGTCTCTACATGTTGTTGGGATCCGGAATCCCTGGAACGTCGAAGTCGTTGTCTGGCGAAGGGGCCGCCCAGCCATCTGGGTCGCCACCGGAAGAGGGGCTGTCCACGTCAGAGCCGGGGTTGGAACCTCCCCCAGTAGGGGGACCATCGGGGTTGCCCGGGCCGCTACCGGGGCCGCCGGGGTTGCCAGGATTGCTCCCGCCTGGGTCAGGTGGTTGTATACCCTCACCAGGTTCGGGCTGCGTGCCGCTCCCCGGAGGCGGTGTCGGCGCAGCTGTCGGACCAGGAGTCGGGGTCGGGTTCGGTGTCGGTGTCGGGGTGGGGGTGGGGCTCCCGGTGCCGGGGGAGCTTCTCGGCAAGCACCAGGGGAGGTAGCCGATCCCGGGGACGTAGGGCCTGTAATAACCGGGCGGGCACGGCTGTGCGCCTGGGGGTGGGTCTGAGCCCCCTCCCCCTGGGGGACTCGGCTGGTTGGATGTCCCTCTGGACGCGGTGCCAGTGGCGCCAGGTCCGCCGAGGATGACCTTCCCGGATGCGTTCCTGGCGCTTGCTCTGGCAGTTACGACAATCTGCCGCACCTGCGAGGGCGCGCTGGTCGGGTTGCCGTTGGCGTCGTAGTACAGGAACTGGAGCGTCTCGTACCTGGCCACGGGTTTTGCGGGACCGGAGTCCGCGGTGCGGTACAGGGTGCCGCCCTGGAAGTAATACCGTACCGTATACCGGCGCAGAGTCCCCTGGAGACCAGTGGCAGGGTCTGTGTACTGGGAGTCCGCCGCGGAGCTCGACGTGCTCGCTACCACGGTAAGCGCCCTGGGGTATGCCTCGGTGACCTGTACGGCGTTCCCGAGCTCTTCTATCACGCGCTGCAGGGCAACGAGGGCCTCGGACCCCTCCGCCGCGGACGCGGAGGCGCTTGCGACCCTGGAAAGCGAGCGGTAGCCTGCCAGGGCGCCTGCTGCTACCAGAGAGAGCGCGAGGGTCGCCACCAGAAGTTCTGGCATGGTGGCCCCACGCTGTGCGTTGTGGGCGATCCTGACCAAGCGCTTGAGCATGCGGGCGCTCACCTCCTGTAGTCCGTTCATGGCTGGCAACCTGAGAGGTCACAGAACCACGCGCAGGTCTGTGGGTCCCTTGCGGGCCTGCCGCACCCCACCTGCGGGCAGAGGTTGGGCGGAGGGGGACCGGGAGGGCACTGCCGTGGCGGGGGGGTCGGGGTAGGTGTAGGGCCCCCGGGCCCGCTTCCTGGGGGTGGCGGCGTCGGGTTCCCACCAGGGGGCGGTGTGGGGACACCAGGACCGCTGCCAGGCGGCGGCGTCGGGTTGCCACCAGGGGGAGGAGCCGAGCCCCTTGTGGCAGTGGCAGTCACCGGCGGCAGCCCGAGGATCACCTTCGACGCGGCGCTTGAGCCACCGGCCCTTGCGGACACGACGATCTGCCGGACCTGCGAGGGCGCGCTGGTCGGGTTGCCGTTAGCGTCGTAGTAACGGAAAGTCAGGGTCGTGTAGTGTGCTACAGGACGCGTGCTTGCGGGGTCAGAGCCGCTCGTGCGGTAAAGAACCCCGTCTTGGAACTGGTACCGGACCGTGTAGGGTCCCAGGATGCCCTGGGTGCCGGTTGCAGGATCGGTGTACTGCGAGGTGACCCGGGAGCTGGACGTGGTAGCGGTGACGGTCACCGCATGCGGGAGCGCCTCCAGGACCTGTGTAGCGTTCCCCAACTCCTCGGTAACCCGTTGCAGGGTTGTCAGGGCTTCCGTCGCCCCAGCGGTCGAGGACGAGGAACGGGCGGCCGCGGAGATAGAGCGGTACCAGACGAGGACACCTGCCGAGAGCACGGCCAGTGCGAGGAGTCCCGCCAGGAGCTCCACCACGGTAATCCCGAATGAACTGCCTGGCCTGTTGCGTCTCATCACGTGACGGAGCACCTCCCCATCTGCCTACTGCTGGACTGTGGTAAAGGCGAGGAGGCTGACCGGACGTTCCTGTGGACTCACGGTGCCGACCGTTACGGTGAAGACGGATGAGGAACCGACTACCGACTGAGGATCTGGATTGCAGTCGCCCTGGCAAGAGCTGTTGGGGGTCCTGTACACGAGCACCGCGTCGCTACCCCACACCGCGGCCCGCCTGGAGACGCTCACGGGATAGCCTTCGACGACCGGCGAGGCAGTGCCGGTCCTGCGGACTTCGGTCGCGGCGTAGAAGAGGGCCTTGACCTGTCGGTTTCGGCCAGCGCTCGTGGTCATGGCCGTGCCGACCCTCTGGAAGATCCCCGCTGCAGCGGCCATCACCGCTGCGGTGATGGCGAGAGCCGCCAGCACCTCGACGAGGGAGCTGCCTCCCTGGTGGGCGCCTGGAAGGCAGTCAGGGAGGCCTGAGGCGTGGGGATTGCGGACGCCAGCCTCCTGGGCTCCCAGCCGCCGGGCAGGTAGGGTGCAATGCGTCATTTGGTGGTAGGATATCCTGGTTAGCGTGTGGCGTCAAGCTCAACCAGTGCGAGCAGGGCGGCCCCCGCGGCGGCCAGCTCGTCCTCGCTCCAGCCCCGGCACCCGCGGAAACGGCGCAGCGCGTCCTGGACGGCGCGCCGCACCTGGGCAGGCCGGTACTCCAGTACGACCAGGTCCCGCCGGGCGGCGGCCAGGGCGCACACGCCCACAGCGCGGCCAAGGAGGTGAGCTGTCCTGGCGTTCCGCGGGTGGGAGGGGTTTTCGATGGCCAGGATGGCGGCCATGCTGCGGTCCAGGGCCTTCTCCACGGCCATGTACAGTCCGAGCAGCCTGCGGTTGGGGTCGTCCCCGTTGAGGACCAGCCGGCGGCGGAACAGCAGCCTGCCTGAGGCGTCTACGGCTACCAGGCCGGCAAACCGCGTGCCTGGATCCACGCCGAGGATCGCTACAGGTTCCACGGGCACGCCGCCTCCAGGGGGTCTGGGCTCAGCACGCGTAGACTCCGAACACGGCCCCTCCGGATCGTGACCCGCAGGCCAGGGTAGTGGATTACGGTGTCCCCTGACACGGGGTGGGTGACGTCCAGGGGAGGCCCCAGCCTGGCCGTGACCTCGCGGGTCTGCAGGCCTGGAGCTACGCCTTCAGGGGTGGCGTGGAACGGGTGGGCGGTTTCCACCCAGACCACGTCCCCGAGGTCGCCTGGGTCGGGCGGCGCGTCGCGCTCCTGCCGGTTCCCGCTGGCCAGCAGGCAGGCGGCAACCCACCCGGAAGGGCCGCCCAGGACGTACGCGACAGAGCCTACGTGGAGCCAGCAAGCTCTGGCCCGGCGCAGCATCCGGAGGACCTCCGCCCTTGGCGGGCCGAGCTCGAAGGGGCCGACCCCCCGGCCGGGCAAGACTTCCCAGGCAGCCAGGGGCAGGGAAGCCGGATCGGGCATGAGGTAGTAGGGGAGCCTGGAAACGCGCCAGGCCTGAGCCGCCCAGGCGGCGCAACACAGGGTGGCCGCGGCGACGACAGCCCCGGCCTGCGGGGACGGGGCCAGGAGGGTCGCGAGGGCCCCTAGCGAGGCGGCTCCAGCGTACAGTCCGGCGAGCCTGGCCCGGGAGGCAGGGGTGGAGTTGTCGAGAGGGAGCCCCAGGAGCCCTTCCAGACGGGCCCTGCAGGCATGCTCCAGGACATCCAGGGACATGTCCTGGCGATATAATGCCAGCCAGCAGGACAAGTGTCAAACGGCGTCAAACGTACGGTATTGCTGGACTGACCAAATCCAGGCCGCCGCAAGCCCCTGGCTTCAGCCACGGGGATAAGGCGCCTGGTTTTGAGTAGTTGGAAATAGGGTGGTATGATAGTTGGTGTCGCGGTACACGGTGGAGTACAAGTCCAACAATAACGTGGTCTATTCCTGCAAGTACCACGTCATATGGTGCCCGAAGTACCGCCGTCCGGTGCTGGTCCCCGAGGTGGCCGAGCGGCTGAAGCAGATTATACGCACCGTGGCGAGCGAATGCGGTGCCGAAGTGATCGAACTGGAGGTTATGCCGGACCACGTGCATTTGCTGGTGGAAGTTGATCCGCAGTTCGGCATCCACAAGCTGGTGCGGAAGATCAAGGGGCGATCATCCCGGCTCTTGCGGGACGAGTTTCGGTGGCTCAGGAGTCGGGTGCCGACCCTCTGGACGAACAGCTACTTCGTCGCCACGGTGGGAGGTGCACCGCTTGCCGTCATCAAGCAATACATCGAGCAACAGAAGCGGGTCTGAGCGCACACCCTCGTTCATCTGTGAGATCCCGCTCCGGGCCGCTCCAGCCGAGGCGCGTATCCTGAACGCCCGGCTGGAAGCCGCGCGGCAGGTGTACAACGCCTGCCTGGGCGAGGCGTTGCGGCGGGCGAAGCTCTTGCTGGAACGGCGGGCGTATCGCGAGGCGCAGCGTCTGCCAAAGGGGGAGGCGCGTACAGAGGTATTCCGTGCCGTTCGCCAGTCGGCCGCGTTCACGGACGCCGCCCTGCAACGGTATGCCGTACGGTTGCGCCAGCGCGCGTTCCGGGAGCACCTGGATGTTCACACAACGCAGAAGCTCGCCTCCCGCGCGTTTGCCGCCGTTAACGCTTGGCTGCTCGGTCAGCGCGGCCGGCCCAGGTTCAAGGCATACCGGCAGCTCGACACGGTGGAGGGCAAGTCCAACCACGCAGGTATCCGGTGGCGGGGCGACCACGTGGCGTGGTCCGGGGTCTTTCTCTCCGCCCTCCTCGACCCCCGCGACCCGGTGATCACCCACGCGCTCTCCTGCAGGGTGAAGTATGTCCGGCTGGTACGCCGGAAGCTCCGTGGCCGGGACCGGTTCTACGCGCAACTGGTGTGCGAGGGTGCTCCCTACCGCAAGCCGTATCACCGCGTCGGCGACGCGGAAGTCGGCCTGGACATCGGCCCCTCCACCATCGCGGTCGTTGGAGAGGACGAGGCGATGCTCCTTCCCTTTTGCGAGGAGGTGGTGCGGGAACACCGAGCCATCCGTCGGTTGCAGCGGAAGCTCGACCGCCAGAGGCGGGCGAACAATCCGGAGAACTTCCTGCCAGACGGACGGGTGAAGCCCGGCCCGAAGCGGTGGGCGAAGTCCCGGCGCCAGCGCCGGACCGAGGGCGAGTTGGCGGAGCTTCTGCGTCGGGAAGCTGCCCACCGCAAGATGCTGCACGGGCGCTTGAGCAACCGTGTCCTGGCTGTAGGCAAGACCATCAAGACGGAAAAGCTTTCTTACCGCGCGTTGCAGCGGCAGTACGGCAGGTCTGTTGGGGTACGGGCGCCGGGGATGTTTGTCTCGATCCTGCGCCGCAAGGCTGAAAGTGCTGGCGGTAAGGTGATCGAGTTCCCCCCGCACAGGGCAAGGCTCTCCCAGGTCTGCCATCGCTGCGGCGCGGTGCGGAAGAAGCCCCTCGCCCAACGCGTCCACGCCTGTGAATGCGGGGTCACGATGCAGCGCGATTTGTACTCGGCATTCCTGGCGTGGTGCGTCGGGGAGGACGGGTTGCTCCACGCGGACCTGGCGCGTGAGCGCTGGTCGGGTGCGGAACCGCTCCTGCGGGCGGCGTGGAGCGAAGCTACCCAACCTGCGAGTGGGAGGGCGCTTCGTCCTTCCCCCTTCGGGACATGTTCCTGGAGTCGGAGCGGGTCGCCCGCGGAAGAGGGGATAGCCAAAGCCGAGGTCCGGGATGTTGTAGCGCACACGCAAGTGTGTGGCGAGAGCCCGGAAGAGGTTGCGGTGGTTCCCCTCAGAACCCCCCGGCTTTAGCCGTGGGGAGGTTCAGGTCTCCGGAGGAGGGCGCCGCAAGCATGCAGTGCCAGGAGGCGGTTCCAGGCGGCCGGCCGGCGCGGGAAGCCTGCGCGTAAGGGCCGGTGGGCTGCGGCACCCACTCTGCCATGGGGTCTCGGGCCAGTAGCTCGAGGGCGTCCCAGTAGAGGGTCTCCGGGACAGGAGTGGGGACGCCGGAGGCGTCCAGGCTGAACACCTGGAGGGCGCAGGCCGGGGTGATGATGGCGACTGGCTGCTCGGGGCGCTGGGCCGGCGCGTGGATGCGGATTGTGAGGCGCTCTTCGCGCAGCAGCCGGACGCCCTGCTCTCCCTCCTGGCCGTACCAGAGGAGGGGGGTCGTTTTGCCGTCGTCGGATGGCGGGAGAGTCCGGTCGCACTGGCGCGCGTCGACCTCGACGGCGTACGGCTGCTCGGGGTCGTCTTCGTAGAGGAGCACTATGGTGGCTTGTCGCTGGTAGTAGGTGACGGGCGTCCCCGGCGGTGGGAGCTCCTGGAGGAGGTGCTCGGTCGCCGGAGGGACAAGGACGCGCAGGGCGCCCGCGTTCCACGACAGCCACAGCAAGCCACGGGCGGCGTGCGGGGTGGACCAGTAGTTGGTGGACAGAACTCGCTGGCCGTCGTTGGTGACCGTCACGGTCATGGAGCGACGTCCTCCTGTCGGGCCTTCGTGCGACTGGCGGGGCGCTGGACCGCTCGGCGGCGCTTCTTGCTGGTCTTGCGGATGGGGCTCCATGAAGTGTTCCGAGGCGCTCGCACTGCCTGGCTCATTCGTGTCTGTGCTCGCCCGGCGGCGCGGGCTGCATAGACATCTGCGATGAACTTGCGGAGTTCTTTCTGCGACTGCCA
>JAVKIJ010000059.1:0-19514 GCA_031459535.1 Candidatus Fervidifonticultor quintus
TATCCGTCCACGGGCCGCAACGCCGTCGAGCCGCCGGAGGCGGCCGCCCGTGCCATGCGGGAAGCGGACGTGGCCCTCCTGATCACGTCCTTCTCCCTCACGCACACCGCGGCGCGAGAGGACGCGTGCCGGCGTGGTGTGCGCGTGGCCAGCATGCCGCGGTTCGTCCCGGAGATGCTGTATCCTGAGGGGCCCATGGCCGTGGACTACCAGGCCGTGGCGGCGGCCACGGACGCGCTGGCCCGGCTGATCACCGCCGCGACCCACGTGCGCGTTACCACCCCCGCGGGTACCGATCTGGAGTTCAGCGTCGAGGGGCGGGAGGGTCGGTGTGATGCCGGTCTCTATACCACACCCGGCGCCTGGGGAAACCTGCCGGCCGGCGAGGCCTACTGCGCGCCGCTGGAGGGCACGGCGCGCGGGCGCGTGGTCGTGGAGCCGGGCTGGCACGCCAAGCTCACCGAGCCCATGACGATTGTGTTCGAAGGCGGCGAGGTGGTGGCGCTCGACGGTGGCGGCGCGGTTGGCGCCGAGATCGCTGGGATCCTGGAGCTGTCCGCTCGGCCCGAGGCGCTGCGGGGGCGGCGCATGTTCGGGGAGTTGGGCATCGGGACCAATCCCAACGCCCGGCGCACCGACATCACACTGGAAGCCGAGAAAATCAAGGGCACCGTGCACCTCGCGATCGGCGACAACAGCCACATGGGCGGCGTCGTGGTCGCCGACTATCATCAGGATTTCGTCTTGCCGAGGCCTGACCTGTGGTTCGACGGGCAGGCCATTATCGCCGGCGGGCGCTGGGTCGCGCCGGCCATTGCGACCGCTGGATAGCCCCATCACGGAGACGCGCACCAGGAGGAGGGCACACAATGGAATTCGCACTGGGAACGGAAGCGCTGAGCGAATACCTCGCATACGAACTGTCGGGCGCGGCGCGCAAGCTCGTCGAACAGGTCATGCTGGCCAAGCCCGGCGAGCAGGTGGCGATCACCGCCGACACGGCCAGCGACCCCCGCGTGGTGGCCGCGACGGCCAACGCGGCGTTCGCCGCGGGCGCGGTGCCGGTGGTGCTGTGGTATCCGACGAACCTCACCAGCGGGCAGGACCCGCCGCGGCCCGTGGCCGCCGCCATTGCCGACAGCGACATCTGGATCGAGTACGCCGTGGGCTACACGCTCTACTCCAACGCGTTTCGCCGGGCCATGGAGCGGGGTACCCGCTACATCTGCCTCTCGGGCGTGGACGTGGACCTGGTCACCCGCGCGATCGGTCGGGTGAACTACCCGAAGATGTTGGAACTGGGCCGGACGCTCCAGGCGCTGCTCGGCGAGACTAGGATGGTGCGTGTCACGAGTCGGGCCGGCACCGATCTGGTCGCGGACAATGCCGGCCGCTACGTGCGACACTCCGGCAAGCTGGCGGACACGCCGGGGGAGCCCATCATGCTGGGCGGTCAGGTCTCCTGGGCGCCCCTGGAGGAGACCATCAACGGCCGCTTGGTGGTCGACGCTTGCATCTGGCCGCCGGCGGAGATCGGGTTGGTGCGATCCCCGGTGACGCTGGTGATCGAGAAGGGCCTCGTGAAGCGGGTCGAGGGCGCCGCCGAGGCGGCGGTCTACGAGCGATGGCTGGCGTCGTGGAACGATCCCCACATGTACCGGGTGGCCCACTATTCGCTGGGCTTCAACCCCGGCGTCACCAAGCCGACCGGCCGCATCGTAGAAGACGAGCGCCTGTTTGGGTGCTTCAACATGGGCATCGGGACCCAGGGCCCCCAGTTGAAGGCCGTGGGCTGGAAGGCGGCCGCGCACACCGACTGCGTGATGCTCAACCCCACCATTCACCTGGACGACCGGCCCCTGCAGGTGGACGGCCGGTATGTGCTGCCCCAGGTCGCCGCGGCGTGCCGGGAGCTCGGGGTGCCGGGGTATTGATCCGATGCCGGCGGTACTCCATGTGATCCCGGTCCGGGCCCGCCCCGGACGAGTGGAGCGGACGCGCGCGTACCTGGCCTCGCTGGTGCCGGGCGTGGAGGCTTGTGTAATCGATCTCCCCCAGGGGCCTGCGGACCTCGAACACTTCGTAGACGACCACGCCGCGGTCGGGGAGATGTTGAAGGTCCTGCCCCGATGGGTCGCGCAACACCCCGTGGGCGCCGTGAGCATCGGCTGCTTCTACGATCCGGGCCTGTGGGAGCTCCGGGAGGCCCTCGAGGTGCCTGTGGTGGGGATCGGTGAGGCAAGCCTGGTCGCAGCCGGTGCCGTGGCCTCCCGCGTCGCGGTACTGGTCGGGGACTGGAAGTGGGTCCCGAAGATGGCGCAGAACGCCTATCTGGCCGGGGTGGCGCACCGGATCTGCGCGTGGCGGTCGGTGGGCCGCGCGGTGCAGGCCATGCACGATGATCCGGAGGCCACGTACCACGCGCTGTGGGAAGAGGGGCGGGTGGCGAGGGACGACCACCACGCTGAGGCGATCGTGCTGGCGTGTGCGGCGCTTTCGGGCACCGCCGAGCGGCTGGGCGAGGCCCTGGGGATGCCGGTGATCGACCCGGTGGCGGCGGGGTTCGCGCTGGCGTCCGCCCTGGCCATGATGCGGCTGAAGACGAGCAAACTCGTCGGGTATCGCCCGAAGCCCTGAGGGCAGAGGCCCCCGAGTCGGGTGGGCCCGGTGGCTCAGGAGGTCTCCGCGGCCAGATCTCGCAGCGCCGGAAAGCCCGCCAGCGACGTCGCTTCCCGCACCGCGCTGCGGATGCTGTCGGCGACCACCTCCGCGGCGACCGGGCCCAGTGTGGCGAACGGGGCGTCCACCTCGCCCGTGGCCAGGGCAAACAGTGTATCGCCATCCCAGGCCATGTAAACCGGGTTGACCGCGCGTGGCACTCCGGCCCCGGCCATGCGAGCGAAGATGCCGAGGTCGGTCTTGACCATCCGCGCGTTGGTGGCGACGACCACCAACGTCGTGCCCCGGGACATGGTGGCCACGCCGGGGCTCTCCTGCGCTCGGGAGTAGAACTCGAGAAACGTCGGCGCCTCGGGGATGATCCGCCGCACGCCGGCGAGCAGGCTCCCGTCCCGATCGTAGATGTCGCCGATCGCATTCACCACGGCCAAGGCGGCGACAATCACGCCGCCGGCCAGCGTGTGGCTCGCTGACCCGATCCCGCCCTTCATGACGCCCCGGCGGTTGTACCACTTGCCCACCGTGGCGCCGGTGCCCGCACCCACCGTGCCCAGCGCATACGGCCCGGACGCCGCGGCCTGGCAGGCGGCGTACCCGTCTCCTGCCGTCGGGCGGATCTTCGACTGCGCCACCCGCAGGTCGTAGATGACCGCGGCCGGGACCTGCGGGACATACTTGGCAATCCCATCGTGGCCCTCGTGCTCCTCGAGCCAGCGCAGCACGCCGTCGGCTGCCGCCAGCCCGAAGGTAGAGCCACCGGCCAGCAGCACGGCATTCACGTGCGGCCCGGTGTGGAACGGGCTCACGATGCACTCTTCGCGCACCGCGGCCCATCCACCGCGGATCTCTCCCGCCACCACGGTTCCGGGCGGGCACAGCACGACGGTACAGCCCGTGGCGGCCTCGAGGTGGGTGACGTGTCCGACCCTGATTCCGGCAATGTCTGTAAGCATCATGCGCCTCCTCGCAAACGGTCGTCGGGATCGCACGATGTCTGTCCCGGGCTACTGGGCCCGCAGCCGGGGATCCAGCACGTCGCGCAGCGCGTTCCCCAGCAGGTTGAAGGCCAGGACGGTTATGACGATGGCCAGCCCGGGAATGTTGACCAGCCATGGCGCCCTGAGCATGTAGATGCGGGCGCCGGCCAGCATGGTGCCCCACTCCGGCGTGGGCGGCTGCGCGCCCAGGCCTACGAACCCCAGCGCGGCCGTGCTGAGGATGGCAGCCGGAAACGCCAGGGTGGTGAGCACGATGATCGAGGCCGCGATGTTGGGCAGAATGTGTCTCCGCAAGATCCGCCCGTGACCGGCACCCATGGCCCTGGCCGCCTCGATGTAGGCGTGCTCCTTGACCACCAACACCGTGGAACGCGTCAGTCGTGCGAAGCCGGGGACACCGCTGACGCCCACCGCCAGCATGGTGTGCTCGAGGCTGGGGCCCAGGATGGCGACCACGGCCAGAGCCAGTAAGAGCGTGGGGAAAGCCAGCAGCAGGTCGATGACCCCGACGACCAGCAGATCGGGAAGCCCGCCGGCGTAGGCCCCCACCAGACCCAGCAGACCGCCGATGCCCAGCGAGATGCCCACCGAGATCGCGCCGACCGACAGGCTGATGCGCGTCCCATGGATCAGCCGGACGAGGATGTCGCGCCCGAACTCATCGGTGCCGAACGGGTGCCCCGGGCCCGGCGGCTGCAGTCGGTTGCCGATATCGACATCGAACAAGTCGGCCGGTGCCAGCACGGGCCCAAGCGCCGCCAGCACCAGCAGGACCGCCACGACGCCGGCGCTGACCCGAAAGCTGCGGTGACGCAGCAGCCGCACTCTGATCGTGGCGCGCGGCCGCGTCGAACTGGCCAGGGTGCCGGCTGGGCTACTCATAGCGCACCTGGGGGTTGAGCACCACGTAGAGCAGATCCACCAGGAGGTTGACGCCGACGGTGGTGAGCGCCACCAGCAGCGTGATGCCCTGGATCATGGGGAAGTCCCGGAACAGGATCGACTTGATGGCCAGTTCGCCCACGCCGTGATACGAGAAGACGGTCTCCACGATGAACGCCCCGCCCAGCAAGAAGCCGAACTGCAGCCCGGCCACGGTCAGGACGGGGATGGCGGCGTTCTTGAGCGCGTGTCGCCAGACGACCACGCGCTCGCGCAGACCTTTGGCGCGCGCCGTGCGGATGTAGTCCGCTCCAAGGACTTCGAGCATATTGGACCGGGTGAGCCGCGCCAGGATTGCAGAGAAGATCAACCCCAGCGTGGACGCTGGCAGCACCAGGTGCGCCCAGGTCTCCGACCCCATGACCGGCAACAGAGCCAGGCGGACGCCGAACGTCCGCATCAGCACCAGGCCCAGCCAGAACGACGGCATCGAGACCCCGATGGTGGCCGCCACCATGGCCAGCAGGTCCACCCAGGTGTCGCGCCGGACCGCGGCGAGGACGCCCAACACCAGGCCCAGGGTGACCGCCACCAGCATGGCCGCGGCGGCCAGGCGTAGGGTGCGCGGGTACAGTACCGCCAGCTCCCACGCCACGGGCTGGCGCGTGCGGATCGAGGTGCCTAGGTCGCCCCGGGCGAGGCGTGCCATGAAGATGGCGTACTGGGTCGCCACGGGCTTGTCCAGACCGTACTGTCGTCGCAGCTCCGCCTTCACCTCCGGCGTGGCGAACTGGCCGAAGGTCATGACCTCGATGGGGTCGCCAGGCACCAGCACCCGCATGAGGAACGTCAGCACGGTGACACCGATCAGCACGGGCACCATGAGCAGCAGGCGTCGAGTGAGGTATCGCTGCACAGTGACGTCGCGGGGCGCCCGGGGCGAGCTCACCCCGCCCCGAGCGCCTGCCGGGTGCCGATCTCGCCGTTGGCTACCTCTTGATGCGGGCGTCCTCCAGGACCAGGAACCCGGCGCCGTCCGTGCGGATGCCCTCGGTGTCGGCCCGCGTGAGGAAGACGCCCCAGTTGAAGCAGATGGGCACTACGCCCGCGTCCTTGAGCAGGAAGATCGCGGCCTCCTGAATGGCGGCCTTGCGCTTGGCCACGTCCAGTTCCTCGTCAGCCTTGGCGAGTAGCCGGTCGAGTTCGGGGTTGCAGTACCCGTTCTTCCAGCCCGGGCACTTGAACACCAGGCTGAGCATGATGGGGTCGGGCCAGGCCCACCACATGAAGTTGATGTTGTGCCGGCCCTCGGGCAGCCGCTGCAGGACCGTGGCTACCTCGAAGACCTCCATTCGCACGTCGAAGCCGGCGCGCCGCAGGTACGATTGGATCACGGTTCCGCCCTTGAGGCCGTTGGGCAGCGAGTAGGTCCAGAACACCAGGGTGAGCGGTTTGCCGTCTTTCTCCCAGAAGCCGCCCGGGCTACGCTTGTAGCCGGCCTCGGTGAGCAACTCTCTCACCTTGGCCGGGTCGTACTTGTACCCGTACTTCTGACCCAGGGCGGGGTCGTATCCCAGGTGCGCCGGTGGGATGATGCCCGGGTTCGGCGTGGCCAGCCCGGAATAGGCGGCACCCGCGATGTCCCGGATGTTCACCGCGTGCGCGATGGCCCGGCGCACCCGGATGTCGTTGGTGGGCGGCAGCTTGGGGTTGATCTCGATCATCGAGAGGTTCGTCACGTTCTTGTTGATGACCACGTTGAACCGTTTGTCCTTCTGCAGCCGGAAGACTTCCTCGAGAGGTGCGTCGCCCACGTGAATGGTGCCGGTTTCCAAGCCGGCGACGCGGGCACCCTCTTCGGGCACGATTCGAATCACCAGGCGATCCACGGCCACCGGCCCGCGGATCTTGACGTCGCCGCGGGTGGGGATGTAGTGCTCGTTGCGCACCAGGTGGATCTCACTCCCGGGCACCCAGCGGTCGAACCTGAAGGGCCCCGAGCCCACGGGATTGCGCATGAAGGCATCCCCCAACCGGCGGACAGCGGTGGGCGAGACGATCCCCATGTACGCCAGTGCCAAGTTGGTGAGGATCGGCGCAAAGGGGCGCTCGAAGGTGAAGCGCACTGTGGCGTCGTCGAGGGCCTCGACAGACCGGATGGGCCCCAGCGATCCCCTGTGCGGGGAGCGTGTGGCGGGATCCAGGATGCGGTTAAAGGTGAACGCCACGGCCTGGGCATCCACCGGTGTCCCGTCGTGGAATCGGTGGCCGCGGCGGAGGCGGAACGTGATGACCCGCCCGCCCTCACTGGTCTGCCACGACTCGGCCAAGTAGGGCTTCGGTCCTTCCTTCTCGTCGATGTACACCAGCCGCTGGTAGATGTGCAGCATGGTCTGGTGCGCAGTCAACTGGATGATGCGCTGGGGATCCAGCCCCGCGGGCTCATCCTGAATGGCGAGCCCCAGTACGGTCTCCCGCTGTGCCGACACGGGCACGGCAGGGGTGACCAGCAGGGCTGCCGCAAAGACCGCCACGAGACCTCTCGACGGAACGCCGCGCAGCCTCAATGTACTCCCCTCCTCCTCGCGTGATTGGCGGATCATGCGACGCCGCACCACCGCAGCGCCGTCAGCGCCAGCACCTTCGTGCATCGGATGACCGAGGTCCGATCCACCCATTCGTCCAGGCCGTGGGAATTCTCGCCCCACGGGCCGTAGGACAAGGCGGGCATGTTGAAATACATGGCAAAACGGGTGTCCATGCCGGCGGCCTTGCCATAGATCGGGACCGGCGCGCCGGTGATGGTCTCCACGGCGCCTCTGGTGGTCTGCACCAGCGGATGCCGCTCGTCCTGCGTCCACGGCTCGCCGTGCCACCCATACCACTCGACCGACGGCGGGTGTTCTGCCAGCCACGGGTTCCCTGAAGCCGCCTCGGCCACAGTGCGCTCGACCTGGGCCCGCACGTCGTCCATACGCTCGCCGGGGACGAAGGAGACCCGGCACTCCATGACCGCCCATCCGGCGACCGTGGACGGCCAGTCTCCCGCGTGATAGGTGCCGATGTTGAGATGGCACGATCGTCCGACACTGCGCTCGAACAGTTCGTACCGGTTGGCTGCGGCGCGTCGGCGGTCAAGCTCAACGAGCGCGTCGTAGATCGCGTTCATCTTCCCGATGGCGTTCACCCCGGTGTGAGCCAGTCCGGCATGCGCCGTCCTGCCGGTGACGCGGACCCGGAAGTACAGCACACCGGCATGGGCCACCGACAGGCCGCCGGGCTCGGGGATGATCAGGCCGTCGGCTGTGTAGCCCTTCATCAGGCACGCCAGCGTCCCCCCGCCGCCGCCAGCCTCTTCTTCAATGACGCTGTGGACCTGGAGATCGCCGCGCAGCGTCACGCCCGCCTGCCGGATCGCCCGCACTGCGCCCATGATGGCCGCCAGACCCGATTTCATGTCCAGGGCACCGCGGCCGTAGATCCGGCCGTCCCGCTCCTCGGCCCCCCAGGGGTCCACCGTCCAGGCGTCTGTCGGCTCGGGCGACACCACGTCGACGTGACCGTTCAACACCAGCGACCGCCCGGCTCCGCTCCCCAGGAGCCGGCCTACCACGTTGGGTCGGCCACGGTATGCCCAGGGCACGGTGACGTAGGCGTGGTGGCGCCGCACTTCTTCTAGATCGGCCTCGAAGGTTGTCACCGCCAGCCCCAGCGCGGCCAGCTTCCGCCGGACGACCTCCTGACAGAGTCCCTCCTGACCGACCACGCTGGGAACCCTGACGAGCTCCTTGAGATCGTCAATGATCTGACTCTCGCTGTCCTCGACCTCGGCCAGGACACGCTGCTCAATTGCGGGTGTCATGGGGATCTCACCGCCGCCATCTCTCCTCGAACGGACTGTTCTCTTCCGGTCATCCTCTAGCCTGCCGGCCTGCGACGCAGGAACCCGCCATGGCATGTGGAACGTCCCCGCTGATTCCATACGGCCCATGCGGCCTGGCAGGAGATGCGCACATGCAGCGGATCGTGCGGTGGTGCCTGTTTGCAGTGCTCGGTGCAGCGCTGCTGCTGCCCGCGCAGTTCACCCTTGCGGCGCCCCGGACCGGGGCGACCCTGGTCTTCGCGCGGCAGGAGGAGACCGAGACGCTGGATCCCCACAAGACGACCACCATCTCCTCGGCCGAGGTGGACTACCTCATCTACGACACGCTCACGTCGCTGGACTACGACAACACAGTCAAGCCGGGCCTGGCGGAGAAGTGGGAGATCTCGCCCGACGGCAAGACGTACACCTTCACGCTGCGGCAGGGTGTCAGGTTCCACTCGGGGAAACCGCTGACGTCCGCCGACGTGAAGTTCACGTTCGACCGCTGGAAGACGGTCCGAGGTTCGCCCACCGCCTTCAACATTGCGTCGGTGGAGAGCGTTGAGACACCCAACCCCCGCACGGTGGTCCTGCGGTTGCGGGAGCCCCTTTCGATCCTCCTCATCAACCTGGCGGGGTATGCGGCCAGCATCCTCAACCAGGAGTTCACCCAGCGCCTGGGCGACGACTATGGGACCGGGGCGGGCAAGGTGGACGGCACCGGCCCCTTCATCCTCAGGGAATGGGTGCGCAACGACCGGCTGGTGGTCGCCAGGAATCCCAACTACACCTGGGGGCCGCCGGTGTACAAGAACCAGGGACCGGCCAAGCTGGACGGCGTGATCTTCAGGACCATCGTCGAGGACGCCCCCCGCGTCGCCGCCGTTGAGGTCGGGGAGGCACACTTCACTCCCTCCATCCCGCCACCGCAGGTCGCCCGCCTGACCAAGGAAGGTCGGGTCAAGATCATCCGCTACACCGACATGAACACGGCCTTCATCGGGTTCAAGCTGGGGAAGAAGCCGCTAGACGACGTGAAGGTCAGGATCGCCATCAACCACGGCGTCAACAAGCCCGAGATCATCGCCGGCGTGTACTACGGGCTAGCGGACGAGGCCTACGGTCCGCTGGCGCCCAACACGCCGGGGTGGTGGAAGGACGTCACCAAGGCCGGGTACCGCTACAATCCCAGCAAGGCCAAGCGGATCCTCGACGAGGCCGGATGGACCCAGAGGGCCGTGGGCCAGACGCGCGAGAAGGACGGACGCCCGCTGTCGATCCTGTTCATGTATTCGCCGGGCCCGGAGAACGAGTCGCTGGTGAACCTGGTTCAGGCCCAGCTGTCCGGTATCGGTGTCGAGGTACGTCCCCAGCGCCTGGAATGGACCGCGTTCCTGGCGGCGCTGCGCGCGGGACAGCACGACATGTTCCTGATCAACGTGCGCTACGTGACCGCGGACGTGCTGTACTTCTACTTCCACAGCAAGCAGCGGCCGGCCCCCAACCGGTTCGACTGGGCCGACCCGGAGACCGACCGCCTGCTGGAACTGAGCCGCTCGTCGGTGAAAGAGGAGGAGCGGCTCGACGCCTACCGCAAGTTACAGCAGATCGTGGTCGAGAACGCCATCTGGGTGCCGCTGGTGCACCAGAAGCGGGTGGTCATGGCGTCGCCGAAGCTGGAGATCCCGCGGATGCACGCCAACGTCTTGTACAAGATGCTGGACCTGGAGCTGAAACCATAGCCTGATCCGACCGTATGACGGCCTACATCGCACGACGCCTGCTGCTGGCGATTCCCGTCCTGCTGGGCGTCTCGGTGCTGGTGTTCTTCATCCTGCATCTCACGCCGGGGAATCCGGCCCTGGTCGTGGCGGGGCCGGACGCTCCGCCCGAGGTCGTGCGGGAGGTCGAGCACGCCCTCGGGCTCGATCAACCCCTGCACGTGCAGTATCTGCGCTACCTGAGCCGGATCGTCCGGGGTGACTTCGGTCGGTCGATTCGATCCCGCGAACCGGTCTTCGACCGGCTCGTGACCACCTTTCCGGTCACGCTGTCCCTGGCGCTGCTGGGCGTGGTGTTCACCACCCTGGTCAGCGTGCCCATGGGCATCCTGGCCGCCTACCACCGCAACTCGCCGCTGGACGTGGCGACCATCTTCGTGGTGCTCACGGGGTCAGCCATGCCGGTGTTCGCCACTGGCCTGATCCTCCTGTGGGTCTTCGGCGTGAAGCTGCGCTGGTTTCCCATCTCGGGCTACCTGCCGCTGACCACGCCGGACGGATGGCGGCACATCGTCCTGCCCGCCATCACGGTCAGTACCGGGACCATTGCGCTGCTGGCGCGGCTCACCCGCTCGTCCATGCTGGAGGTGCTCAACCAGGACTACGTACGGACCGCGCGTGCCAAGGGCGTACGCGAGACGCTGGTGGTCGTGCGGCACGCCTTCAGGAATGCCCTGCTGCCGGTGATCACTGTTATCGGGCTGCAGTTTGGGTTCCTGCTCAGCGGCGCCGTGGTCACCGAGAGCATCTTCTCGCTGCCCGGAATGGGCCGGCTGCTGGTACAGGCGATCCTCGGCCGGGACTTTCCCGTCGTGCAGGGCGCAGTGCTCCTGGCGGCGCTGGCCTTCGTCCTGACGAACCTGCTGGTGGACGTGGTGTACGGAGCCGCAGACCCGCGCATCAGATACGAATGACAAGTATGCGTGAAGCGACGAGGCAGGCTCCTCCGCTGGCCGCCGCCAGCGCGGTCGCCCCCAGGACCACCACCGTCTGGCGCCGGCTGAAGACGTCGCGTCAGGTGCACATCGGCGCCATGATCCTGGCCGTGCTGATCCTGGCTGCGGCGTTGGCGCCGTTCATCACGGCCTACGACCCGGCCCAGCCCAACATCCGGGAGCGCAACGCCCTGCCGTCGCGCGCGCACCCCATGGGGACCGACAACCTCGGCCGTGACATCTTCAGCCGTGTCGTGTTCGGCAGCCGGGTGTCGCTGCGGATCGGGATCATCTCGGTGGGGATCGCCTTCACCTGCGGGGTCACCCTGGGGTTGCTCGCTGGCTACTACCGGGGGGTCGACAACCTCATCATGCGGGCCATGGACGTCCTGCTGGCGTTTCCGGGCCTGCTGCTGGCCATCGCGATCCTGGGTGCGCTCGGCCCCAGCCTCACCAACGCCATGATCGCCGTGGGGATCGCGGCCACCCCATCCTTCGTGCGCATCACCCGCAGCGCCGTGCTCCGCGTGCGCGCCCAGGAGTACGTGGATGCTAGCCGCGCCGTGGGCGCCACCGACGCCCGCATCATCGTCCGCCATGTGTTCCCCAACATCTCCTCCGAGGTCATCGTCACCACTACGCTGAACATGGCCTCGGCGATCCTGGCAGCCTCCGTGCTCTCGTTTCTGGGATTGGGTGCGCAGCCACCCACCCCGGAGTGGGGCGCCATGGTGTTCGTGGCCAAGGACTATCTGGCCATCGCCCCGCACAATGCGCTGTTCCCGATCCTGGCCATCTTCCTGACGGTGCTCGGCTTCAACTTCCTCGGCGATGGGCTCCGGGACGCCCTGGACCCCCGGCTCTACCGGTAGCGCCGGCGGCGCCGCTCAGCGCAGCCGCGGATCGAAGGCATCGCGCAACCCGTCGCCCAGCAGGTTGAACCCCATCACCGTGAGAAAGATCGCCACGCCCGGTAGCGTCGAGACCCACCAGGCTTCGCGCAGGTAGGAGCGTCCCTCCGCGACGATTGCGCCCCACTCCGGTGCCGGGGGCTGCGCGCCCAGCCCCAGGAAGGAGAGACCCACGCCTGAGAGGATCGCCCCGGCCAGCCGCAGCGTGGTGAGTACCACGATAGGCGCCAGCACATTGGGGAAGATATGCACCCGAATGATGTGCGCATCCCCGCCGCCGATGGCGCGGGCGGCGTCCACGAACTCCAGGCCCCGCACTGAGAGCACCTGGCCGCGCACCAGCCGCACCAGCCCCGGCACGCCGCCGATGCCGATGGCGATCATGACGTTCTGCAACCCGGGCCCCAGGACCGCCACGATGGCGATGGCCAGCAGCAGGCCGGGGAATGCCAGCCACAGGTCCACCAGCCGCATCACGATGTCGTCGAACCGGCCGCCCCGGTATCCAGAGAGCAGGCCCAACGGGATGCCGACCACATCGGAGATGGCGATGGCGATCAGCCCCACCGACAGGGAGAGCCGACCGCCGTAGAGCACCCGGCTGGCCAGGTCGCGGCCGAACGAGTCGGTCCCCAGCGGATGCCGTAGCGACGGCGGTGCGAAGCGGTGCGCAAACTGTACCGCGATGGGGTCGTCATCGGTCAGCCAGGGCGCGGCAACTGATGCGGCGATAAAGAACACCACCACCCCTAGTCCGGCCAGGGCGCCCGGGCTGCGCCGCAGCCGGGCGAACCCGATGGACCAGTGCGAGCGGCCAGGGCGCTCCGCCGCGCCAGGGCGCGGCGCGGCGGTCCTTATCCGGCGTGAGATCGTCGCCATTACCCGTACCGAATGCGCGGGTCGAGCCAGCCGTAGAGCAGGTCCACCAGCAGGTTGACCAGCACGAAGATCGCTGCCGCCACCAGCACCACAGCCTGGATGACGGGGATGTCGCGGTTGAAAATGGCATCCACGGCCAGGCGACCGATGCCGGGCCACCCGAACACCGTCTCGACGATCACCGCGCCGCCGAGCAGGCTGGCAAACTGCAGGCCCACGATGGAGACCACGGGGATCAAGGCGTTCTTCAGCGCGTGCCGGTAGACCATGCGGCGATCGGTCACGCCCTTGGCGCGCGCGGTGCGGATGTAGTCCTGGCGCAGCACCTCCAGCATCGACGACCGGGTCAACCGCGCGATGATGGCCGCGGCGCCCGAGCCCAGCGTGATGGCCGGCAGCACCAGGTGCAGGAGGCTGTCGGCGCCCGTCGGGGGCAGCCACCGCAGGTGCAGGGAGAAGACCAGGATCAGGACCAGCCCGAACCAGAAGCTGGGCAACGAGACCCCGGCCAGGGCCACCACCATGGTGCCGTAGTCGAGCGCCGACTGGTGGTGCATGGCGGCAATGGAACCCAGGACGATCCCGATGACCACCGCCACCAGCATGGCCGCCACCGCCATCCGCACCGTGTAGGGAATACGGAAGCGGATCTCGGCCGCCACGGGCCGTCGGGTGTGGATCGACCGGCCAAAGTCACCGCGCACAGCCCGCGCCAGGAACGACGCGTACTGGACGGCCAGCGGCCGATCCAGGCCCAGTTGGTGGCGGACCCGCTCGACCTGCTCGGGGGACCCGACGTCCTGGAGCATGACCCGGACCGGATCCCCCGGCACGAGGTGGACGAGCAGGAAGACCAGGAACGAGATGCCGAGCAGCACCGGCACCAGGTGCAGCAGGCGGCGGACCACGTACATCAGCACGCCGGTCTCACCTCAGGGATACCGCGTCGGGGTGTCGGGGACGCACCCGGTGCGCGGGCCCGGTCTAGCGGGCCCGATAGGCGTCGAGCAGGAGCAGGTTGTTGAACTTGTCATAGTAGACGTCCTGGAGGTTCGGCTGGTGGAAGTTGACCGCCAGCGGCGACGCCAGCGGGACCCAGGGGACGTCCTGCAGCAGGATCCGCTGCAGCTGCTTGTAGACCTCGAGCCGCCTGGGAGGGTCCACGATCGACTGGCCTTCCTCCAGCAGTCTGTCCACCTGGGGGTTGGTATAGTGCACGCGGTTGGTCGTGGGCAGCCGACTGCTGTGGAAGAAGAAGTAGAGGATGTCGGCGTCCGGCCAGCCGTACGAGATGAGAATCGCGTCGTGCTCGCCCTTGGGCGTCTGCGCCAGGAGCGTGGCCACCTCCAGCTGCTCGATCTTCATGCTGATCCCGACGTGGCGCAACTGGGACTGCACGACGATGGCCAGACGCACGTTGGTCATCAGCGCGTACGTCCAGACCGTGAACTCCAGCGGCCTGCCGTCCTTCTGCATGATGCCGCCAGGCCCGGGGCTGTAGCCGGCCTCGCGCAACAGCGCCCGGGCCTTGTCCGGGTTGAAGTCGAGGGCGAACTGCTTCACGCCGTCCCAGTAGCCCCAGATGGTGGGCGCGATGGGACTCAGCATGGGCACCGCTAGCCCTTCGTAGCCGATCCGGGCGATCTCGTCGGTGTTGATGGCGTGCCCGATGGCCCGGCGCACCCGCGCGTCGGTGATGCGCTTCACGTTGAGGCCCAGGTAGGTGCCGGTGGTGGTGGGGATCTGCACGTAGGGAAACTTGCCATCCCGCATCATCCGCCGGGCATCCCGAGGCGGCGCGCCCTGCATGATGTCGATGTCGCCCCGCTCGAAGGCGATGACCCTGGCCGACTCATCGGGGATGATGCGGATCACGAGCTGGTCGAAGTAGGGCGCGCCCCGGTTCTTGAAGTGGGCCGGCGCCCACGCGTAGTCGGGGTTGCGCTCGTAGACGATGCGGTCGTTGGGGATCCACTGCTTGAACTTGAAGGGTCCCGTGCCCACCGGGCTCGTGCCGTAGTCGGCGCCCAGCCTCTGCATGGCCGCAGGCGAGAGGATCGCCAGGAAGTCGATCCTCAGCGACGAGAAGATGGGTGCATACGGCCGCGAGAACACCAGCCGCACCGTGTAGTCGTCCACGACCTCGGTGCGTGCCAGCGGTCCCACCCATGAGGCGCCTGGAGAGTTTAATTCCTTGCTCGTCAGGCGGTCAAACGTCGCCCGGACCGCGGCCGCGGTGAACGGCGTGCCGTCGTGGAACCGGACGTTGCGCTTCAGCTTGAATGTGATGACCGTGCCGTCGCGCGAGACCTCCCAGGACTCGGCCAGGGCCGGTGTGAACTCGCCGGTCCGCCGGTCGATGCGCACCAGCGTGTCGTACATGACGAAGTGCGCGATGCCCACCGAAGGGGTACGGTGAGGATCCAGGGAAGGCGGATCCGAGCTGATGACCAGCGTGAGCGTCCCGCCCCGCTGCGGGGCAGGCGCGGCCCCGGCGGCGCCTGCTGCCAGCACGATGGCCAGCAGGCACGCGCCTCCGGCGAGGCGTGTGGCGGTCATGTCAAGTCCCCCTTTCTGGGCGCCCGTGCGCGCCCGGTCGAGCACCTACAAAGTGCGGGACAAGAGGAAGAGCAGGATGGCGGCAGCGGCCAGTCCCACCCACAGCCAGGAGCGCGGGCGTCGGACGCGTGCGGCCCTGGGCCGGTGATCCGGGGTCTCGGCGCACGTGGGACAGTAGTTCCCGGCGGCCAGCCGCACCACGCATTCTGAACACAGCGGCCGCCCGCAACCCGCGCAGTACCAGAGCGCCGGACGGTCCGGATGGTTGGCACAGACGACGCCGCTCACCACCCGACACCAACACCGACCGGCTCAGAGACCCTCGAGAGGAACTCGCGCACGACGGCATTGAAGGCGTCGGCGTTCTCGATGAAGGGGGCGTGTCCTGCGCCCGGCATCAGGTGCGTCCGGGCATGGCGGATGACCCGCGCGACGGCAGCCGCTTGGTCCACGGGCACCACGCGGTCGCGCGTCCCCCAGATCAGCAGCGTCGGCGCCGTGACGCGCTCGGCGGCGGTGCGCACCCTAGCGATCACCTCGGGGCGGATGCCCCGGAGGCCGACGGTGGCACGGACGATCCGCAGGCAGGAGGCCCCGGCCGCGCCCTGGGTAAACGCGCGCCGGGCGGTCTCGACCAGGACCGGCGGCAGGTGGGTGCGGCGGACGAGGGCGCTGCGGACGCCCAGGACCGGAGCACGCCGGATCGCCGCCACGCAGACCTCGCCCACCAGCGGCAGCGTGGCCAGGCGCGTGGCCGCGGGCACGCGGGGTGCGAATCCGGCGGGCGCGGACAGGATCAGGGCCGAACACCGCCCGGGCACCCGGCCCGCAGCCATGGCGGCGATGGCGCCGCCCAGGGACGATCCAATGAACGCCGCGCTGCGGATGCGCAGCGCGTCCATGAACGAGAGCAGGAATGCCGCGGCTCCTTCAGGGGCGAAGGCCGTGGGGACCGGGTCCGAGAAGCCGAACCCCGGGAAATCGAAGGCGACGACGGTGTACCGGTCCCGCAGGCCGGCGATGGTCCAGGCCCACGATTCGATGAACGCACCGAGACCGTGCACGAGGAGCACGGCCGGACCCGTGCCCTCCACCCGGTACCGGATCCGGGCCCCGGCGATGTCAATGAAGCGGTCTTGGGCCATGGGCAATCCCCTTGGGGGTCGCATGGCGGCGGCCGGTCTGGAGCCGTGCCAGTCGTCTCAGATTCTTCCTGTCAGGCCCGGTTCGGTCGAACCCGGGGGTTTCGATGATCCCCGGCAGCGGTCGGATCCGCGGGTGGGTGACGATGGCGCGAAATCCGTCCATGCCAATCCAGCCCTCACCGATGTTCTGATGGCGGTCTATGCGCGAGCCAAGCCCGGCCGCCGAGTCGTTGAGATGGAAGAGCCGCACGCGGTCCCACCCAATGGCACCGGCCACGGCCGTCACCATGGCGTCCACACCCTCGGCGGCCCGCAGATCCCACCCGGCGGCAAACAGATGCGCGGTGTCCAGGCAGACGCCGACACGGCGGTCGCCACCAAGCAGATCCAGGAGCGCGGCGAGATCCTCAAGATCCGCGCCCAGCGTCCCGCCCGCTCCGGCGCTGTTCTCGAGGAGCAGCATGGCGCGGTCGGTCCCGGCAAGAGCGCTGCGCACCGACGCCGCGGCCCGCGCCAGGGCCACGGGACGTGGCGCGTCCATCCGGCTGCCGAGGTGCGTAACCGCACCGAGCCCGTCGAGCCGCTCGACGCCCTGCAGGGTGGCCAGGAGCGATCGTACAGATCGCCGGCGGATGTCCCGTGACGGTGCGGCCAGGTTGATCAGGTACGCCGCGTGCGCCACCAAGGGCTCGAGCCCTGCGGCCCGGCGCTTCTCCGCGAACCGGGCGAGCACTTGCGGCGGATAGGCCGCCGGGCGCCACTGGCGCGGTGACCCGTAGAAGATCTGCAGGCACTGGCAACCGATGGCGAGCGCACGGTCGACGGCCAGGTCCAGCGATCCGCTGACGGAGACGTGGGCACCCAGGCGCATGGGTTACTCGATGCTTCTCCGATTCCGCGCGTCAGCCCTGCCCGCGTTGACAGTGCCGTCGCGTCGTTTCTATCATGGGCGGGTGGTCGAGGATGCACGCGGTCCGCACCCGCTGGTCGCCGACCTGGCGTTGCTGGCCGTCGCCGGGTTCTGGGGCCTGACCTTCCCGCTGGGCAAGATCGTCCTGGCGGTCCTCGGACCGTTCACCTACCTGGCGGTCCGCTTCACGATCGGGGCCCTGCTCATCGTGACGGGCACGCCGTCGGACCGGCTGACCATGGCGTGGCAGCGGTGGGCCCAGGCGCTCGGGGTCGGGACGGTGTTCTTCCTCGGATATGCCTTCCAGACCGTCGGCCTGCGCCTGACGACGGCCTCGAAGACCGCGTTCATCACCGGGCTGTCCACGGTGATCGTGCCGGTCATCTCCGCCGTGTGGCTGCGCCGGCCGCCGCGGGCCGGTGTGCTGGCCGGGATTCTGCTGGCGAGCGGGGGCCTCGCGCTCCTCACGCTCACCGAGGCGGTCGCCGTCCAGACCGGCGACTGGCTGGTATTGGGCTGCGCGGTCTGCTTTGCGTTCCACATCGTGCTCGTCGGCCGCCTGGCGCGGGCCATCGAGCCCCTGGCGTTCGCCGCCGCCCAGGTGGTCCCGGTGGGGCTCTTCAGCACGCTGGCCGCCGTTCCCGAGCGACCGCTGCTCGGCCTGGTCTCCGCCGGCGCTGCGGTGTGGGCCATGATCGTCTTCATGGCCGCCACCGGTACCGTCTTCGCCATGCTGGTGCAGACCTGGGCGCAGCGGTACACCACCCCGTCCCACGTCGGGCTGGTGTTCACCTTCGAGCCGGTGGCCGCCGCGCTGGCGGCGTACCTCATCCTGGGCGAAGTCCCCTCGGCCAGACAGGCCGTCGGCGCCGCCCTGATCCTCGCAGGGATTCTGGCGTCGGAACTGAACCTGACCCCACGGGACGTCCGCCATCCACGATCGCCGGAGGGGAGACCATGACCACGGCCCGGCCTGCGGCCCGAGGATTCCAGACCCGCGCCATTCACGGAGGCACGATCCGGGACCCGCTGAAGGCGGTGAGCCCGTCCATCCACCAGACCTCCACGTTTCGGTTCGACACGATGGCGGAAGGCGCCGCACTGGGGGCTGACCGGGGCACGGGGTGGTACTACACCCGTTGGGGCAATCCCACCACGCGGCTGTTCGAGGAGCTGGCGGCTGACCTCGAAGGCGGCGAGGACGCCCTGGCCACCGCCTCGGGCATGGGCGCCATCTCGACCGCCATCCTGACGGTGCTGACGCCTGGCTCGCACATCGTCTCGCCGCGCGCGGTCTACCAGGCGACGTTTCAACTGTTGATGGAGATCGTGCCCCAGTACGGCGTGGAGGTGACGCTCATCGACAGCGTGGAGCCCGCCGCTTACGCGGAAGCGGTGCGTGCCAACACCAGGCTGCTCTACATCGAGACGCCCAACAACCCTCTCATGCAGGTCACTGACATCGCGGCCGTGGTGGCGCTTGCCCGGCAGGCTGGCGCCGTGACCATCGCCGATAACACCTTCGCGTCACCGTTCAACCAGACGCCGCTTGCGCTGGGGGTGGACCTGGTGGTCCACAGCGCCACCAAGTACCTGGGCGGGCACCACGACGTCACCGCCGGCGTGATCGCCGGCCGTCGTGACCTGGTCCGGCGGGCGGTGCGCACCATGCGCATCCTGGGTCCGGTGCTGGATCCCTTCGCTGCCTGGCTGCTGGTCCGGGGCATGCGGACCCTGGGCGTGCGGATGGAGCGCCACAACCAGAACGCCCAGCGCCTGGCGGAATTCCTGGTCGCGCACCCGCGGGTGGAACGGGTGCACTACCCGGGGCTGCCCTCGCATCCCCAGCATGACGTCGCCCGGCGGCAGATGCGCGGGTACGGCGGCATGCTATCGTTCGAGGTGCGCGGGGGGTTCGACGCCGGCGTGCGGTGCGTGGAGAGCCTGCGGCTGGCCTCCCTGGCTGTGAG
>JAVKIJ010000006.1:0-65918 GCA_031459535.1 Candidatus Fervidifonticultor quintus
CCAGGTGGGAGCGCAGCGCGAGGCCCTCAGCGTAGCCCAGCCCGTAAACGAAGATGTTGAGCGGTCGGCTGGCGGTGACCTGCGGGTCCAGTTGCCGCAGCGAGCCGGCCGCGGCATTGCGTGGATTGGCGAACAGCGTCTCGCCCTTGGCCTGCCGCTCAGCATTGATGGCCTCGAAGGCCCCCCGCGACAGGTACACCTCCCCGCGGACCTCCAGCAGCCGGGGCGGCTTGGGTACCCGCAACGCCAGCGGCACACTCCAGATGGTGCGCAGGTTGGGTGTCACGTCCTCCCCCTGAATGCCGTCGCCGCGCGTGGCGCCGGTGGTGAACCGGCCGTGCTCGTAGGTCAGCGAAACCGCCGCGCCGTCAATCTTGAGCTCGCACACGTAGTGGATTGGCGCCGCGCCCAGGGCGGTGCGAATGCGCCGGTCCCACGCGTCCAGCTCTTCCACATCGAACGCGTTGGCCAGGCTCAGCATCGGGGTGCGGTGGCGGACGGTGGCGAACGCCGCCGACGGAGGTGCGCCGACCCGCTGCGTGGGCGAGTCGGGAGTGACCAGCTCTGGGTACTTCGCTTCCAGGTCGCGCAGCTCGCGGAGCAGGCGGTCGTACGCCGCATCGGAGATGGTGGGCGCGTCGAGGACGTAGTACCGGTAGGCGTGCTCGTTGATCTCGGCGCGCAGCCTCTCGACCCGCTGGCGCACCGACGCGGGAACAGCCATGTCCTCCAGGGGCAGAGGTAACTACTGCAGCCAGCGCCCTCTCTTACGATAGCACGGTGTCGCAGCCGCCTGCCATGGCCGGGATGATGGAAACCTCGCTCTGCTCCTGCAGCGGGGTCTGGAGGCCCTGCTGCAGCCGCACATCCTCCTCGCCGACGAAGATGCTCACGAAGCGGTGCAACTGGCCGTCTCCGTCCACCAGCCGGTCCCGCAGGCCGGGAAAGCGCCGGTCCAGCTCGGCGATCGCTGCGCCCACCGTGGGGGCCGAGACGACGATCACCCGCTCGCCGTTGGTGAAGCGCCGCATGGGGGTTGGGATGCGAATGATGGCCATGCCCCACTCTCCTTACGCTGACACTGAAGCCAGGACGGCTTGCTCGAAGGCGCGAAGCGTGGGCCGGATGCGAATCGACGCGGGCAGGCTCTGGGCCACGGCCTCAGTGGTCTTGAGGCCCATGCCTGTGATCAGGGCGACGGTCACGCCGTCAGGGTCCAGCAGGCCGGTGGATGCCAGCTTGCGCAGCACGGCGACGGTGACGCCGCCTGCGGTCTCGGTGAAGATGCCCTCCGTCTCGGCCAGCAGCCGCATCCCCTCCACGATCTGCTCGTCGCTCGCCGCCTCGATGACCGCCCCGGTGGCCCGGGCCGCCGCGATGGCGTAACGTCCGTCGGCCGGGGTGCCGATGGCCAGCGAGTGCGCGATGGTCCTGGGGCGTACGGGCCGGATCTCGCCGCCGGTCGCGAACCCATCGGCCACCGGCGCGCATCCCGCCGCCTGCGCGCCGTGAATACGGGTGGTCGGCGCGGCGATGAGCCCCAGCGCTGCCAGCTCCTGGAAGCCCTTGTGAATCCTCACGTAGAGGTTGCCCGAGGCGATGGGCACCACCACGGCGTCGGGCGCGCGCCACCCCAGCTGTTCGGCGACCTCGTAGGCCAGGGTCTTGCCGCCCTCGCTGTAGAACGGCCGCATGTTGACGTTGAGGAAGGCCCAGTGGTGCTCCTCGCCGATCTCGGCGCACAACCGGTTGACTTCATCGTAGCCGCCCTCGACCTCGATGACGGTGGGACCGTAGATGGCCGAGGCCAGGATCTTGGCCGGCTCGATCCCCGCAGGGACGAACACGCAGGCCCGCATGCCCGCCCGCGCGGCGTGGGCTGCGACCGAGTTGGCCAGATTGCCCGTCGACGCGCACGCCAGCACCGCATACCCGAAGCGCCTGGCGGCCGCCGCGCCGACCTCCACCGCCCGATCCTTGAACGACCACGTGGGGTTCACCGAGTCGTTCTTGATGTAGAGCCGGCGTAGGCCCACCGCCTGACCCAGGCGCGGCGCCGGAATGAGCGGCGTGAGCCCCGGCGAGAGGTCCACGGCCGGGTCGTAGTCCACCGGAAGGAGATCAGCGTAGCGCCAGATCGACGGCGGCCCGGCCTCGATGCGCCGGCGCAGCGGCCGGCGCCGCAGCGCGCCCAGATCGTAGACTGGCTCCAGCGGACCCAGGCACTGCTCGCAGACATATACCGGGGCTGCGGGCACCTCCGCGCCGCACTCCCGACATCGTAACCGGTCGACCCCCACCTCCGACCTCCTCTCCCGACGCTCAGCTGTCCAACGCGCCGCGTGACTCGATTGCGGTCACGATCACCCGGCTACTGACCCCTACCTGCGCAAACGCGCGACGCATGGCCTCACCCACGGTCTGCGCCGCCTCCGGCGGGGTCAATGCGGCCACGGTGGGGCCTGAACCACTCAACGCCGCACCGTACGCGCCCGCCCGGGCGGCGGCCTCCACCACCGACGCAAACCCCGGCACCAACGGTGCGCGATAGGGCTGGTGGAGCCGGTCGCATAGCGCCCCGCGCAACAGATCGGGACGGCCCTGGGCCAGCGCCGCCACCAGCAGGGCGGCGTGTCCCAGGTTGAACACCGCATCCTGGAGCGTGACCCGCTCGGGCAGGACACGTCGCGCCGCAGCCGTCTCGATCTCGAGGGCCGGGACCGCCAGGACGACGGCCAGCGGCAGCGACGGGACGATGCGCGACCAGCGCAGCGCCTCGCCGTTGCGGGCGATGACCACCAGGCCCCCCAACAGGGCGGCAGCCACGTTGTCCGGATGGCCTTCGAGGGCGACCGCCAGGTCCAGCAGCGCCTGGGTGCCCAGCGGCGCCTCCAGCAGCCGCGCCGCGGCCACCGCGCCTCCCACGATGGCCGCGGCACTGCTGCCCAGGCCGCCCCGCAGTGGAATGGGGAAGTACGCGCGCAGTTCGAAGGCATCGGGGTATCCCACCGTCCGTGCCACGGCCGCCGCGCTCCGATAGATGAGATTGCTGGCATCCTGCGGGACGCGCACGCCGGTCACTGCGACTTCCGGCGTGCTGGCCCGGGCCAGTGTGATCTCCGCGCGCACGCCGATGGCCGCAGCCAAGCAGTCGAAGCCCGCGCCCAGATTCGCCACCGACGCCGGAACGCTCACCCTGACCTGCTCGGATGGAATGGCCACGTGTGCCCCCATGTATACAGAAATCCCCTCCACTTCCTGCTGCTGGAGGGGATCTCACCCTCTTATCCGCCGGAACCGGATTCCGCGGGGGTTGGCACCTTACCGGATCGGCAGGTTGCCGGGGGTCATCGGGCCCGTCCCTCACCCACTCTTGATAAGAGAACGTATTCGGTTGCGGTTAGCGTACCATACTCCTGCGGGAGCGTCAACGCAAGTCGGGCGTCGACGCCAGCTCAGGCGGCGGTCACCCCCATGCCTTGCGCCGACGGCGCGTGCAGGTTGCGCGCGGCCACGAACGCGAGCCCGGCCTCGGTCAGCGCCCGGGCCGTGGCGTTCATCGCGTTGTGCTTGTCCAGGTAGTTGCGCTCCAACAGCGGCATCTGACCGCTGGCCAACACTTCCGCCTTCTCGCGGAAGTAGTCCAGGACATCGGACGGATGCTCGCGGGTCTGCTCGACCTCCGGGTCGCCTCCCTCGTGCTTGGCCGAGATGTTGGGCACGCGCGGGGCGATCTCGACCAGTTCAGCCCGCCGGTTGTAAGGCTGGCGCACGATGCTCTTCCACGTCTCGGTGATGTGGTGCTCGAAGCGCACGACGCCCTCCAGCCCGAGGGCCCGTCGAACGTACGCGCACAGCTCGATGGTCTGGTTGTTGACCGAGTTGCTGAAGTTGAAGCCGACCAAGGGCGTCGTGCCGTCCGGGCGGGCGAAGAGCCTGGCGCCGATCAGCGTCCACAGCACCGAGTATGGGTTGTCGTTGCCCATGAACACCGAGATCTTGAACTCGAGGTTCACGCCGAGCCGGTAGAGGAGATAGCCGAGCAGCACCGTGCCCGGGTTGATGTTCAGCGCCTGGGTGATTCCATACGTGGTGTAGTAATAGAGAAACTCCTCGAGCCACATCAGGGCATGGTCGTTGGGCTGACCGATGCCACCGAAGTACCCGGTGATGGTCTCCGGGCCGCCCAGGTGCACGTTCGAGCCGTCGGTGCCCTTGGTGTCCAGCGTCTCGACGTGGCTGGCGCCGATGATCTGCGCCGCGGCGGCCATGGCCAGCAGATCGTCGGCTTCTGACTCCTTCATCCTGCGCACCCGGATGATACGGCCGGGCATGAGCTCGCCGTTGGCTGCGGCCTGCCGGGCCTCGGCGATCAGCCAGGGGAAGTACTGGCAGGCGCTGATCTCCAGGGTCACGGCCGTGCGCTCGTCGAACGCCATGGCGTCCGCGCGCGGGCCCAGCACGCGCCGGCGGTAGTCCGGGATGCTGATGAACGCGCCACGGTCGCGCGCCTCGATCAGCCAGCGCAGGTCGGTCAGGTACGGCGACTGCTGGGCTTCCAGGCGCCCAAGCCGCGCCGACAGGTCGGAGGCGGCGTCGGCGCGGCGGTTGATCTCCTGGGGGCCCCCGTACTTGTGCACGATGTCCAGCACGGCCCGCACGACTGGGTTGTGGGCATCCAGGAGCAGCGCGTTGATGGCGTCAAGGTTCTCTTCCGGGATGCGCAGCCGCTCTTGCAGCAGGTCGGTCATGGTATCCCTCCCTCTCGCATGCGCATCGACACCCCGGCCAGCAACTCCAGGGCGCGTGCCGCCCCGTCCTCTGAGAGGGTGGCGGTCCCGCACGCCGGGGTCAGGAGCGCGGCGGACCGGAGCGCGGCGGGCGACACCCCTTTGGACGCCACGAGCCGCATGGCGGCCCGGAACCGCTCGGTCAGGCTGTCCACCGACTCCCGCATCACCTGCGCGTCGTCACCCGTGGGGACGATCCCCCACGCGATGAGGCCGCCGCGCTCCAGGAACGCGCTGACGGCCGCAGGATACAGCGACAGGGTCTCGGCGAAGTTGTAGGCGTCGAAGTTCAGGATGTCGACCGAGGTCTCCAGGATTAGCGACCAATCGGTGTTGCCGCAGCAGTGGATGCCCTTCAAGCCTTCCAGGCCGCGGAAGACCTCCTCGAGCAGCGCGATCACCTCGTGGCGCTCAATGGCCACAAACGCGGAGCCGAACGACGCCAGGTAGGGCTCGTCCACGAAGATGATGGTCTGGGGGTGGAGCTGGCGAAGTTCCCGCTCCTGCCAGGCGGCCTGCAGGCGCAGGTGCTTGGCTACCGCATCGGCCAGGACGTCGTCGTAGAGGACGGCGCGGCGGTCCTGGTCGGTCACCGTGAGGCCCCAGCTGATTGGGCCCACGATCTGGCCCTTTATGGCCACGGCAGAGTCGAAGCGCAGTGTCAGGAAGTGCGCGAGCCCTGCGGCGTCGGCGAGGTCCATCGCCGATCCGTCCAGGTCGTTGTCGAGATAGCGCACATACAGCCGCTCGAGGTCTCGGTCCAGGTCGCGCCGGCGATCCACATACACCCGCCCACCTTCCACCACGATGCCTGGGAACCCCCGGCTGAACTGGGCGTACATGCTCTCCCGCAGCCCGCGGCGGGGCAACTGCGGCCAGGCGGGAATCTCGGGGAGGTATCGCCGGACCAGGGCGCAGGCTGCCGCAGGATCGCTGTGCGGCAGGCTGCCCACCGCGGTGGCGAGGAACCCTGGGTGAAAGGCGGGGTTCACAGCATCCGCTTCAGTTCCTCAAACTGCGCGTCGTCGATCCCGAACCAATGCTCCGGCTGCGGGAACTGGCGGCCGACCACCTCCGCCACATAGGTCTTCAGCCCCTTGAGGATGACCTCGCCGGCGTTGCCGTAGACCTTGGCCATCTTGGGCTTGAAGCGCGGGTAGAGGCCGAACATATCGTGGAAGATCAGCAACTGCCCGTGGGCGTGCGGACCCGACCCCAGGCTGATGATGGGGATGCCAGCCCGCTCGGTAATGAGCTGGCAGACCCGGTCGGGGACCAGCTCCAACAGGATCGAAAACGCCCCGGCCTCTTCCAGGGCCCGGGCGGAATCCACGATCTTCTTGGCACGGGCTGCGTCGCGACCCTGCACCCGGAAACCGCCCAAGGCGGTGGCGCTCTGCGGGGTCAGCCCGAGGTGACCCATCACGGGGATCCCGGCCCGGGCGATGGCTTCCACCCGGTCGGCCATCTCCCCTCCGCCCTCCAGCTTGACGGCATCGCACGCGGCCTCGGCCATGAAGCGGCCGGCATTGCGCACCGCGGCCTCGATCGAGGGCTGATACGACATATACGGCATGTCGCCGATGAGCCAGGACGTCGGCGATCCGCGCCGGACGGCCTGGGCGTGACGGATCATGTCCTCCATGGTCACGGGCAGCGTGGTCTCATAGCCCAGCAGGGTCATCCCCAGGCTGTCGCCCACCAGGACCATGTCCACGCCGGCCTTCTCCACCAGGTCGGCCATGGCGTAGTCGTAGCACGTGATCATGGTGATGGGGATGCCGTCGGACATCTTCTTGAGGAGAACGGGGAGGGTGACCTTCTTGCGCTCGCTCATGGCAGCGCCCCCTTTCCCCTTCAGTGTGGCAGCCTGCCCGCGCCGATGCCTATCGGATGCAGACCGTACCGGCCCTCAACCGGCCCATCAAATGGACCCGCCGAGCACGAACCCCAGGACCAGCAGGGCCAGCACGATGGCGGACGCCAGCGCATAGCCCCTCTCGCCGTTCCGCAGGAAGAAGTACCCGGCGGCGGCCACCCGCAAGATCGGCGTGCCGATCAGCAGCAGCACCCCCAGCAGGATCACCGCCACCGGATCGCCACGGGCGGCACCGCGGACCGCCGCGCCGACCGAGGTCGGCGTCCCGGCCAGCGTCACCCCCCGTTCCGAGAGGAGCTGGCCCAACAGCGCCCGCGTGCCGGATCCGGCCAGCATCAGCAGGCCCAGGCCCAGGGCGATCACCGCGGCCGAGGCCAGGACGCCGCCCAGCAGGATCGCCCCCACAACGTCCTCGAGGTCACGACGAGGCCGCGCGCTCACACCCGCAGCCCTCGCAGCACCATGGCGATCCCCACATAGAGCAGCACGGGCACGAACAGCAGCCGCAGGGTTTGGGATCGCAGCCGGACCATCACCCTGGTCCCTATCAGGGCGCCGACCAGCACCCCGAGCGCCACCGGCGCGGCCACCAGCGGGTTGATCTCACCCCGCGCGACGTAGACGCCTGCGCTGGCGGCCGCCGTGACGCCGATCATGAAGTTGCTCGTCGCCGTGGACACCTTGAGGGGCAGGCGCATCATCACATCCATGGCGAGCACGTTGAAGATGCCGCTGCCGATGCCCAGCAGACCCGAGAGCACGCCGGCAATGTACATCATGCCGCTCCCCAGCCCCACCCGCCTGGCTACATACGTGACCTCCCGGCCCGATGGCCCGTCCACGAACGTCCCCCGCAGGCCGAGCCGGAGCGCCAGGGGGTCCGGCGGACCGAGCTCGGGCAGGTCCACGCCCCGCCGCAACACCATCGCCACCGCCGAATAGACCAGCAGGCCGCCGAAGATGAGGTACAGCCAGCGGGGCGCCAGCAGTCCGGCCAGGTAGGCGCCGGACAGCGCGCCGGCGACCGAGGTCACCTGCAGGACCGTGCCGATCCGGACGTTCGTGAGCCGGTCGCGCACGTACGCCGCGGCGGACCCGCTGCTGGTGGCGATCACCGACACCAGGCTCGCACCGATGGCGTACTTGATGTTGACGTGGAAGAGCAGCGTCAGCGCCGGAATCAGGAAGATGCCGCCGCCGAGCCCGAACAGCGCGCCAAGGAGGCCCGCCCCTACTGCCAGCGCGGCGACGGTGGCGATGAAGACCAGAGGGTCCATCAGGCGCGCCTCCGCGGCTCGATTCGTCGCGCCGCGCGCTCAGGCGGCGTCACTGCGGAAGATGGGCTCCAACGACTGGCTGCGCGCGGCCAGATCCACAGCCTCCTCGGCGGAGAGCGGCGCAAACCGGTCTGCGGCGTCACACATCCACCACAGCAGGTCGGGGTAGCCCGGGCTCAGGGCCGCGGTCACCGGCAGGGAGAGCACGAACCGCAGCGCCAGGGCGGCTTCCTTGTACGACTCCACCGGAGCATACCAGCACTTGGGGCGGACGCGCGCCTCACCCTCTGCGAGCCGCCGGCGGCCCAGCGCCTTCAACCCCAGGATGCCCGCGCCGCGCGCACGGGCCCGCTCCACCACCCGCGGACCGAAGCGCCCGTGGTGCCACGAGACCCAGTTGAGCGGAAAGAGCACGCTGTCAAAGTCGAACCGGTCCACCAGGGCCAGCGCCGCCGGCTCCGAGTGGGCGGAGAACCCGATGAACCGAACCAGGCCGCGCGCTCTCGCCTCGAGGAATGCCTCCATCGCGCCGCCGGGTCCCAGGATCCGCTCGACGTCCTCTCTCGTGGTGACGGCGTGGTGCTGGTAGAGGTCAACATGGTCGGTCCGCAGGCGCCGCAACGACGCCCGTAGTTCGGCGGCAGCCTCCTCCCGGGTGCGCTTGAGGGTCTTGCAGGCCAGGAACACCTGGTCGCGGTACGGTTCGAGCGCCGGGCCCAGCCGTTCTTCGGCGTTGCCGTACGACGGCGCTACATCGAAGTAGTTGATGCCGCGCTCGATGGCGGCCGCCACCAACCGGGCGGCCTGCTCGGGGGTCTCGTCCATGACGAGGATGCCGCCGAACCCCACGACCGATAGCGCCTCGCCCGTGCTGCCCAACATTCGTCGCTCCACGACGCTCCCTCCCCAATCGCGGCCCGCACGGTGCGCCTCTGTACAGGCAAGCGCCCGCACCCGCAGTGCTGACCCCGATAGGTAAGTTACGCCGTCGACCGACACCGGCCCTGGGAAGAGACCACCACCCTTCCCTCATGGAGGCTCCCTGCGCACTATTTCCTAGATTCCCGCGCCAGATGGACGATTGGCTGGAGTGGCCAGCGTGGAGCGGGCCGTTGCTGAAGACACGTGCGCCAGGCCCAGCGGGTGCCGACCAACAGCCGGCGCACTAGCCAACAGGCGACAACCGGTCTGGACAGCTGCAAGTATGCGAGGCGGCAAAGTCGCCTGCGCGGGCGAGACGGCGCCCCCATCTGGCTCGGCCTGGGAGTGCTGGTCGCGAACACAGACCCACCGGTGTGCTCGTCAAGGCCGCACGCAGAAGGGAAATGGAGATCGCTATCGGCGTTCCTCGATTCGTCATTCCGTCCGGTAGTAGCGCCGCTTCGGGTCCTGCGGTCCCGTGCCGACCTCACGCACAAGTCCGCCGGCGACCAAGCGCGCAAGCCGCGTGCGCGTGGCGCGCGGCGTGAGGCCGATCGCCTTAGCGATCTCGCTCGTGAGCAGCCCCTTGCCGGCCCCCAAGGCATCCACGATGGCCCGGTCGGTCTCGTCGAGGATCGATGGCCCGACGCGCGCGGTCGACAGGGTCACCCGGAAGCGCGTGCCGATCTCCTCGAAGACTGGAGGGGCGAGCCCCGCTTCGCGGCAGGCCCGCGTCATGCGCTGCACGCCGCTGCCCCACTGCTCGATCAGCCCGAGGAGGTGGAACACTCGCCCGATGACGCGATTGCGAAGCTTCGAGACCCCGCGTGGGAGGTCCTCGATGGTAAGTCCGAAGGGCAGGAGCCCGGGGTTCTCGACCTCCAGCCGGTCGTCGAAGATCGCGATGCGAAGCGGGCCGCCACGCTGCGCGTAGTCGGCGTGCGCGACCGCGTTGATGACGGCCTCTCGTACCGCCACGGGAGGCAGGGTCCAGCGCTCGCGGCGACGCACAGCGCCGATCTCGGCCCCGTGGAGCCCATGCTTCTGCACAAAGGCGATAGCTTCTTCGATTGCGCGCACGGGATGGGACCGGATCTCGATGCGGTCGTCGATGCGGCTTCGGTCGGTGCCCCGGAACCGTCCGGCCTGGATCCAGGCGTCGGGGAAGTGGCACTCGCGATCTCGGCCGAAAAGGAGGACCCCGCCTACGGTGGGCACCTTGCGCCCCTGGTGGTGCGTCACGAGCCGGAGCGTTTCGAGATCGCGGCGACGGATCTCGCGGACGGGCGCAAACGACTCGGAAGCGGCTCGGAAGTCCAGCGCTTCCGGGTCGAGATCTGGCATCGGCTGCTCGTCGAAGGTCTCGCCGCGCGCGAAGCGGAGAAGCCCCTCGACGAGCTCCCGGTCGGCTCGCCGGTTGGTGGAGCCCACGCGCACATAGACGCCGCTGTCGGATCCCTCGCGTTTGAGGTAGTGCGGGCGGCTCGGGCTCGGATGGACCCGCACCGCCACGACCTGCGTGCGCCGCCAGGGCAGGATCTCGATCTCCGGCACGAGCCGAGGGGTCACCTGATCGCTGATCAGATTGGCCAGGCGCTCCTCCAAGTCGAGAGGTTCCGTGACGCCGCGCACGTGGCCAGTCCTGTTCTCGACGCCGACGAGGAGCGTCCCGCCCGCGGTGTTCGCGAAGGCCACGATCGTCCTCAGCGCGCCGTCCGGCGCGGACAGTTCGCGCTTGAACTCGAGGGTCTTGCCCTCCGGCCGCTTGAGCAACTCGACGAGGTCCATCCTGCTCGGAAGTCTACTTGGAAGGGCCGGGCAGCGTTAAGCTTCCGAGCGCGAAGCCTTTCGGGGCGCCCAACGGCAAGCATGAGCGGCGGGGCGGGTATTACAAGCACGCCCGAATTAGCAGGGCGGTAGCCCCGTCCGCTCCACGCAGTGTTGGGCGGCCTCTTCGAGATCGGCGCGACTCATCGTCAGCCTGTTGAGATCAAGCTGCTCCGCCTGTTTTGACCTTGCCCACTGCAAGCGGTTATTGCTTGCGGGTGGAAAGCCCGAACGGCAGATACGTTGGGCAAAAGCCAACGAGGCTGGTGACGACGAAGGCGACGGCCAGAATGCCCAGAATGATAGCCGCCAGCCCAGAAAGATTGCCGGTGAAGTACAAAACAGCGATCACGGCGGCAATCACCAGCCGGATAATGCGGTCTAGCGTTCCCATGTTCTTGTTGAGTTTCATTGATTCATCTCCTTCTTGCTTATTTATCGGATGAGGGATTGAATGAGCAGGGCCAACCCAGTGACCAGCCCAATACAGATCAGGCAGACCAGAAGCAGTTTCAGTAGCTTGCGTCTCGTATCATCCATAGTCCTCTCTTTCTTTTGCACCGTTCAACAGACAAGACGGACCGCCCAACGCCACCATTAACCCGGAGCGCGCGTTTTGGCGCGCGATCGGGTCGAACGGTCTGTTCGGCAACAGCTAGATTGGCCGCTCATGGTTACAACAACGTATGGGCATCGCGGGCGAGGAGCCAACGGCCGTCGGGCTGTTTGCGGTAGATCGTGATTCGATGACCGGCGAGCTGCCTCGCTTCCCCACCAGCGTGCGGGGTTATAGACAAGGTGTCACGGCTCCGTGTGTAGGCGACGTCGCCGACGACCACAATCTCCTCCAATTCGCTGATGCATCGGATTCGAACCTGTTGGTGAGCGGTCGAGAAGTTAGCAGAAAGTTGATCTCGGCCGAACGGCGCTTGGCCCGGACTGAGGAACACGACATCGTCCGTCATCAAGGTAAGCAAGCGGACCAGATTGCCGGCATTGACGGCGTCGATCCAGGTCGAATGAGCTTCCCGGATTTCTCGTTCATCAGGCCTCATCTGCAATCTCCGCTGCCGAACTCGTGTTTAGGCTGACCAGCCTAATCTAACACCCCACCATCGTCAGCCTAACACCCCGAGGCCAGAGGCTTCCTCGGGCGCAACTACCCGCCCAGTACTAGTCTTCGTCAACCTGCGCGCCCCCTTATCGCGCATTATACTGCGATGCCGGTCAGTCTAACATCTTCAAGTGTGCCTGAGCCCTTACGGTAGCGGCCCGTCCATGAGATACTTGACAACTCGCCCACCCCGGTGCAGCACGCGAGTGTAGACGATTGGGGCTAGGGTACTTCCAAGGTGGGGGAGTTCGCCAGCGAAGCCCGACCAACCCCCGGGCTAGGTCCTGCTCGCGCTGGCAGCCGCCCGCGCTCCAGGTACGCGGCCGGCACCGCCTGCACGGCCGCTGGGAGCATCGTCACCCGGTCTTGGCCTCCTCTTGTCGTCGCGGACGGTGATCTCACGGCACTGGAAGACCGCGTCCCTGATTCACGGGCGCAGCGCCGGCGGCAGCCGGTAGTTGCGGCGGAGGTGGATACCTTGAGCCCCCTCATCCCCGGTGCTACACTTCCTGGCGGCCATGGACCCGGTGATCGTTCAGATCGGCCCCGTCGCCATCCGCTGGTACGGCGTCCTGCTGGCTGCCACCGTCGGCGTCAGCCTGCTGGTCGCCTACCGCGTGGGACCCCGGTTTGGTGTCTCACCCGACGTCCTGGATCGCACGGCGATCACCTTCGTCATTGTGGCCCTGATCGGCGCCAGGGTGGGCTACATCCTCTCCCACCCGGCGGAATTCTCCACTTTGGTTGATCTGGTGCGCATCGACCGCGGCGGCCTCGCCTCGCACGGTGCTATCGCCACCGGTCTGCTGTACCTGGCCTGGGCCGGGCGCCGCTACCGCCTCTCGACATGGACGCTGGCCGACGTGGCCAGCTGGGCCATTCCCATCGGGAACGTCTTCGTGCGGATCGGCAATTTCATCAACGGCGAGTTGTACGGCGATCCCACGGCGCTGCCGTGGGGCGTACGGTTCCCCACCGCGCCCGATGCGCCGCGTCACCCGCTGCAGCTCTACGAGGCGCTGCTCGCCGCCGCGATCCTGCTGTGCGCCAGGAGAGTCGCCGCGCGCCCGCGCTTCGCCGGCCAGGTGTTCTGGACGATCATGGTGCCCACGTCGGTTTGCCGGGTGCTCTTCGATGCGCTGCGCAGCGATGCGCGCGCGCTGGGGCTCTTGACGCTGGGCCAGCTCCCCGCGCTGGCCCTGGCGATCTGGGGCGTCTGGGCGCTGCGGCGCGGGGCCGCGTCCAGTGCCCGCACCGCGCCCGGCTAGTTCTGAGCGGCCAGCGAGCCGGTGAGCACCTCGTAGCGCCCTTTGCCGCGGCGCTTGGCCGCGTACATGGCGAGGTCGGCGCGCCGCAGCAGCTCGCCGGCGTCGTCGCGGTCGGGCGAGGCCACCGCCACGCCCACGCTGGCGCTGATGGTCACCTCGCCAACACGCAACCGGAACGGCCGGCGCAGGGCCTCGGTGATGCGCGCGGCGATCTGTGCCGCATCGTCGAGCGTCTGCGAGCCCAGGAGAATGGCGAACTCGTCGCCACCCAACCTGGCCACCGCATCTGAAGCGCGCACGCTGGCCCGTAGGCGATCGGCCACCGCCGCGAGCAGCTCGTCTCCCACCTCATGGCCGTAGGCATCGTTGATCTCCTTGAAGTCGTCTAGATCTATCAGGATTGCGCAGGCGGTCGGTGACGACCCGTCGGCGAAGCGTTCAGACGCCAGCGTGTAGAACCCACGCCGGTTGGGCAGCCCCGTCAGACTGTCGGTAATGGCCAGCGCGTGCAGGTCGGCCATCAACCGCATGTTCTCGTGGATGACCGTGATCTGACGCGCCATGACCAAGCCCGTGATGCCCACCGCGCCCACGATGAGGCCGCCCAGGGCCAGCGGCACCTGCTGGCGGGCGGCCACCAGCAGCAGGAGCACGTTGCCTACCAGCACCGCCGCGTACGGCACCAGGCTGTACGACGATGCCGGTACCGACGCCCCGCTCTCGACGACACCCCGCGAGGCGCACTGGTGCTGGCACTCGGCCGCGGCCGCGGCCAGCACGTAGGCCGCCATCCAGAGGGCATCGGGCCAATCCCCGCTCTCGTACCGACTCAGCACCGAGAGCGCCCCGTACCCGAGGTCAGCCACCACGTAGAGCAGCAGGCCCCCCGCCAGGATCGCCAGCGCCCGTCGGCTCCCGGCCTCGGGCCGCCGCAGGACGGTGGCGACGATCCCGAAGAGCAGGAGCAGGTCGCCCAGCGGGTAGGCGACAGAGAGCACAGTCGCCAGATCGCTGGCCTTCGCGGCCACCGCGACGGGTCCGATGATCAGGTGCCAGACGACCATCCAGCCCGCCAGGACCACGGTGGCGCCATCCAGCCAGAACTTCACCCGCTCCGCCCGCCCGCGACGGGCGACGGGGAACGACAGCAGCCCCAGCATCATCATCGGATAGAAGAGCAGATATCCGACGTCCGCCGCCGAGGGAAACGGCTCGACGCCCAGGACGAGTTCGTAGTAGACCCAGAGCAGATCGGCGACCCAATATGCGAGAAACGCCAGGCCGACCAGACGCCAGCCGCGCCGCGCTCTGGGGTCGAGCCCGCCGTGCGCCGCGGTCCTCCAGGCGAACAGCGCGGCGATGAGCGCCCCCGGCAGAGTCACCAGATCGGCGATGAGGACCTTTCGATCTGGGCCGCCCCACTGGAAGGCCTGCCACAGCCAGAATCCCGTGGCATAGAGGCCGAAGGCCCCGACCGCAGCAGCTCCCCGGCTACGGAGCTTCTCCAGCCACATTCATCTCACCGTTGGAATCTTGCCCTACCGACCCCGCAGCCAGACCAGCCAAGCCAGGCTTCGCCACACGAGGAGGAAGGCCAGCGTCAGGCTCCCGGCCACGCCCACGAAGAGCAGGAAGCTGGCTGCGAACGGGCGGCCCAGCCAGAGCTGCCGGATCGTCAAGCCCACGGGGACGGCCAGCGCCCAGGTCAGCGGCAGCCGCCAGCGACCGGACCGCGCGTAGGTGCCCAGCAGGCGCGCGAAGAGGAACCACGCCGCCAGCAACGGTCCTGCGGTTTCGAGGACCTGGGCCGGCGTGATCGCGACCCGGTGAAAGCGGAGCCCGACGAGGGTGAACAGGACCAGGCTGGCCGCATCTCCCCATGGGAGCCAGCGGGCCGCGGCGGGCGCTGCTCCGCGGCCGGCTCCGCGACGAGCGATCACTTCAGGAGAGCGCCGACCTGCTGGGTGAAGGCCACGAGCGGGCCCGGGAGCACGCCCATCTGCAGCACCGCGGCAGCCGCGAGCAGCAGCGCCAGACTCACCAGCGGGCTGGGGTGCAGCCGGACCGTCGCGGCGGCCCCACCGTTGGATCCGGCGGTCGCAGCAGGCGCGGCAAACATCATGTAGGCAACCCGCAGATAGTAGTAGACCGAGATCACGCTGGTCAGCACGCCCACGAGCGCCAGACCCAGGCCCAAACGACCGGACTCCACCGCCGCCAGGAAGACGCCCAGCTTGGCGATGAACCCGCCGGTCGGCGGCAGGCCCGCCAGCGACACCATGAATAACGCCGTCGCCACAGCCAGCAGTGGCGCACGCGCGGCCAGGCCCGCGTAGTCCTCGATCCGGTCGGCCTCGCCCCCGCCGCGCTCCAGCGCGATGGCCACGGCGAACGCGCCGGTACCCATGGCGGCATACGCCGCCAGGTAGGTCACCACGGCCGCAATCGCCGCGGGGCTGGCGGCCACCACGCCGACCAGGAGGTACCCGGCGTGGGCGATGCTCGAGTAAGCAAGCATGCGCTTGTAGCTCGTCTGCACCAGGGCGGCCAGGTTCCCCACGATCATCGTGACCACGGCGAGCGCGCCCAGCACCAGGGTCCACTGCGCGGCCAGCGCCGCCAGCGTGACCGGGAAGACCCGCACCAGGGCCGAAAACGCGCCGACTTTCGCCACCACGGACATGAACGCCGCCGCCGGGAACGGCGCGCCTTCATAGACATCCGGGGCCCAGGTGTGGAACGGCACGACGGCGGCTTTGAACCCCACCCCGATGACCAGCAACCCCACGCCTCCGGCCGCAGCCAGGTTGGGGGCCCGCTGGCCCAGGGCGACGGCCACGTCCGGCAGCCGGGTGGTGCCCGAGGCTCCGTAGAGCAACGCGACACCGTACAGGAAGAACCCGCTGGCAAACGCGCCCAACAGGAAGTACTTGATGCCGGCTTCCTGGGACCGTACGTTGGTGCGCGCGAACGCGGCCAGGACATACAGGGGGATCGACAGCGTCTCAAGGGACAGGAACAGCATGAGGAGGTCGCGGCTGGCCGCCATCAGCATCGCGCCGGCCGCGGCCACCAGCACGAGGAAGTAGTACTCGCCGCGCTCGAGCCGATTGCGGCGCAGGTACTCGGGCGCCACCAGGACCCCCAGCGCTGCGGCGGCTGCGGCCACGGCCCCGCCGGCCCGGGTGAGACCGTCGCGCACGTACATGCCGCCGAACCCGACCCCGTCCGGGAGCGCGAGCCCGACCCAGGCAGCGACCCCGAGACCGACGACGCTGATGGCCACCAGCAGCCCCCGCCGAGCCGCCGACAGCCACAGGTCCACCACCAGGACCAGCAGCGCCGTGACCAGGACAATGGTCTCCGGAGCGACGAGCTGCAGGGGTATCGGCGTCATGGGCGAGCCCCCGGCTCGCGCGCGGGCACGACCACCACGCTGGCCGGCCGCTCGAGGCGTTCGAGTGCCGCGCGTACCGTGGTCGCCGACCGGTCGAGCAGCGGACGAGGATAGATGCCGATGGCGAAGATGAGCGCCACCAGCGGCGCGAACACCGCCAGCTCGGTGCGCGTCACCTCCACCAGGCGCTCCGGCTGCCGGGCTACCAGCGGCCCGTGCATGACCTGCTGGTACGCCCACAGCAGGTAGGTCACCGACAGGATCACACCGCCGGCGCCTAGCGCCGCCCACCACGCCGACGACCGAAACGCGCCCAGCAGGATCAGGAACTCGCCCACGAAGCCGTTGGTGCCCGGCAACGCGACGGACGACAGCATTACGATGGTGAAGATGGCGGCAAAGCGCGGCATCACCGCCGCGACCCCGCCGTAGTCGGCAATCTGGCGCGAGTGGGTGCGGTCGTAGAGCACGCCGACGATGAGGAACAGGGCGCCGGTGCTGATGCCGTGGTTGATCATCTGGACGAGGCTGCCCTGGAGGCCCTGCTCGTTGAGGGCGGCGATGCCCAGCATGACGAACCCCAGGTGGCTCACGCTGGAGAAGGCGATGAGCCGCTTGAGGTCGGTCTGGGCCCACGAGACCACGGCACCGTAGAGAATCCCGACGATCGCCAGGGCGGCCAGCAGCGGGGCCGCGGCCTCCAGGGCGGCCGGGAAGAGCATGGGGCCGAACCGCACGAACCCGTACGTGCCCATCTTCAGCAGCAGGGCGGCCAGGATGACACTACCGGCCGTCGGCGCTTCGGTGTGGGCGTCCGGCAACCAGGTGTGCAGCGGCCAGACCGGCACCTTGACCGCAAACGCCAGCGCAAACGCCGCAAAGAGCCAGGCCTGCGTGCGGGCAGGCAGCGTCGCATCGGCCAGTCGGAGCAGATCGAACGTGGGCTCGCCGAGCTGCCCGGCCGCGGCCGCCCGCAGCGCGAAGATGGCCACCAGCATTAGCACGCTGGCCGCCATCGTGTACAGGAAGAACTTGATGGCCGCATACCGCCGGTTGGGGCCGCCCCAGATGGCGATGAGGAAGACCATCGGAATGAGGACGGTCTCCCAGAACACGTAGAACAGGATCAGGTCCAGGCTCAGGAAGGTTCCCAGCACGGCGGTCTGCAGGCCCAGCATGGCCATGGTGAACGCCTTCACGCGCTCGGTGATCGACGCCCACGACCCGAGCAGCGCCACCGGGAAGATCACCGCGGTCAAGCCTACCAGCAGGAGCGAGATGCCGTCAGTGCCCACGTGATAGCTGACGCCGAGCGCGGGAATCCAGGTGACCTGCTCGGTGAACTGAAAGCCCCGGGCCGCAGGGTCGAACACACAGAACAGCCGGGCGGCGACCAGCAGGGCCAGCAGGCTGACAGCCAGGCCGATTCGGCGGATGGTGTCCTCGCGGTCCGGCGGGATGAAGGCAAGGAGGACTGCACCGGCCAGGGGAATGAAGATCAGCGCCGACAGGATCATCGCAGGATCCACCAGCTCAGGAGAATGACGGTGCCGACGAGCACCCCCAACGCGTACTGCCGCGCGTAGCCGGTCTGCCACCGCCGGACCACGCCGCCAGCCGAGGCCAGTGCCCGGCCGACGCCGTTGACGATCCCATCAATCACGCCCAGGTCCACGGGACCGGCCAGCCATCGACCCAGCGCGTGCCCGGGACGGACGATGACCGCGTCATAGAGCGCGTCCACGTACCAGCGCTGTTCGAACACGATCCCCAGCCAGCCCAGGCTCGGGTCGCGCCGTCCGCGGTGGACCCACCAGCCGAGCGCGATCCCGGCCAGCGCCACGAGCACTGAGGTGGCCACGATCAGCGTCTGGGGCAGATGCCCGGCCGCCTGTTCGTGCGGAGGCAGCACCGCCTCGAGGAATCGCAGCAGCGGTGCGCCGGCCGCCGCCGCGCCCAGCGCGCCGCCGGCCACGGAGAGGACGGCCAGCAGCGCCATCGGGCCCAGCATCACGCCCGGCGCTTCATGGGGGTGCGCGCCGGCGTCGGCCGGACGGCCAAAGAACGTGAGGGCCACGGCGCGCGTGATGTAGACCGCGGTGACGAACGCGGTCAGCAACCCGAGCACGTAGGGCAGGTAGTTGCCGGTGGTCGCCCCAAGCCGGAACGCTTCTTCGACGATCAGGTCTTTGCTGAAGAAGCCGGCGAAGGGCGGGACGCCAGCCAGCGCCAGGGCGCCGACGATGAACCCGCCGGCGGTCCACCGCAGCGGCCCGGCCAGCCCGCCAAGCCGGCGCACGTCGATCACGTCGTGCATGGCGTGCATGACGCTGCCGGCGGCCAGGAAGAGCAGCGCCTTGAAGAACGCGTGCGTGGCCAGGTGGAAGATCCCTGCCGCCGGCGCCAGCGCCCCCATGGCGACGAACATGTAGCCCAGCTGGCTGATGGTCGAGTACGCCAGCACCCGCTTGAGGTCGTGCTGGCGCAGCGCGATGGTGGCGGCGTAGAACGCGGTGAGCGCGCCGACGGTGGCCACCACGTCCAGGGCACCGGCGGCCGCGATGAACAGCCGGTCGAGCCGCGCGATCATGAACACGCCGGCGGTCACCATGGTGGCGGCGTGGATGAGGGCCGAGACCGGCGTCGGGCCCTCCATCGCGTCGGGCAGCCACACGTGCAGCGGCAACTGGGCCGACTTGCCGGTGGCCCCGGCGAAGAGCAGCAGCGCCGCCGCCGTGGCCGTCGCGGCCGGGAGCTGGCCGGCCCCGGCAACAATCTTGGGAATGTCCAGCGTCCCCAGCGACGTAAACAGCAGGAACATCCCCAGCAAGAACGCCGCGTCGCCGATGCGGTTGACGATGAACGCCTTGCGGCCCGCGGTGGCAGCCGCCGGCCGCTGGAACCAGAAGCCGATCAGCAGGTACGAGCAGACGCCCACCAGCTCCCAGCCCACGAAGAGCACCAGCAGGTTGCCCGCGCTGACCAGCAGGAGCATGGCGAACACGAACAGGTTGAGGTAGGCGAAGTAGCGCGTCGGCTGGGGATCGCTGGCCATGTACCCGATCGAGTACACGTGGATCAGGAACGCGACGCCGCTGACGACCAGCGCCATCACCAGCGACAGCGGATCGACCAGCAGGCTCGCATCCGCCCACAGCGTCCCGGCACCGAGCCAGGAGAAGAGCGGGACGGGCACCGAGGGCTCCCCGGCCCCAGGTGCTGCCCGCCGGTACGCCGCCAGCACCGCCAGCGCGGTCAGGAAGCTTAAGCCGACCGCCGCCGAGGCCACCACGCCCGACGCCGTGCGCGACAGCCGCCGGCCCAGCAGCCCGTTGGCCAGCCACCCGGCCAGCGGCCAGCCCAGCATGAGCACCACGAGGTCCATCGTCCTATCCCCGGAGCAGGTCCACGTCGTCGATGTCCACGGTCTCGCGCGACCGGAAGATGTCCACGATCAGCGCCAGGCCCACCACGACCTCCACCGCCGCGACCACCAGCACGAAGAACACCACCACCTGCCCGTCGATGGACAGGTGCTGCCGGGCGAAGGTGACGAACGCCAGGTTGACGGAGTTCAACATGAGCTCCACGGACATGAAGATGATGAGCGCGTTGCGCCGCACCAGCACGCCCACCGCGCCCATGGTGAAGAGCACGGCGCTGAGGACCAGGTAGGCCGCCGCAGGCACCATCTACCGTTCCTCCTCGGGGACCACCCGCCGGCCCAGCACCGCAGCCGCCACGATCCCGACCAGGAGGATGATCGAGGCCAGCTCGAACGGCAGGACGTAGTGCACGAACAACGCCTCCCCCACCCGCTGGGCCGTGCCGAAGCGGGCCGGCACCGGAGGGAGCCTTCCGGCCGCCGCCAGCACCGCCGCCAGCAGCACGGCCAGGTAGAGGGCGGCGAAGAGCGCGACGGCCGCCCGCTGCCGTGGGAGCTTGACCAGCGGCCCCTCGCCACTGCGCGCGTGCACCAGCAGCACGACGAAGAGGAACAGCACGACGATTGCGCCGGCGTAGACGATGATCTGCAGCGCGGCGACGAACGGCGCGGCCAGCACCAGGTAGGTCACGGCCAGCGCGGCGAGCACGATGAGCAGGGCGATGGCGCTGTGCACCGGCTGCCGCGACACGATCACGCCAACCCCCCCGGCAATCGCCAGTGCCGCGGCCGGCAGGAAGACCGCCCACTCCATCTCGATCAGACCTCGCGCCCCGGATCGCGGCCCGACGCGCCGGGGTAGGGTTCGGTCAGCATCTCCTTGGTGTAGATCAGCGACTCGCGCGTGTAGCCCGAGAGCTCGTAGTCCCGGCCCAGGACGATGGCCCCGGTGGGGCACGCCTCCTCGCAGAACCCGCAGAAGATGCAGCGGAGCATGTTGATCTGAAACTGCTCTGCGTGACGCTCGCCCTTGCTCACCTGGTGCTCGGGCGTGTTCTCCGCCGCCTTGACATAGATGGCCTGAGAGGGGCAGACGATCACGCACAGCTCACAACCCACGCACCGCTCCACGCCGTCCTCGTAGCGGGTCAGCCAGTGCCGGCCCTTGAACCGCGTCTCGACCCGGGTCTTGACCTCGGGGTAGCGGATGGTCACCGGCCGGCGGAACAGGTACCGGCCGGTGATCAGCAGGCCGCGCAACATGGCCAACGATTGTTTGACGACCCCGGGCACGTCCCGCTCCTATCCGGCCAGCGTGACCACAATGGCCGTGGCGATGACGTTCAACAGACCCACCGGCACCAGCACCTTCCAGCCCAGCGCCATCAGGTGATCGTGACGGACCCTGGGCAGGGTCGCCCGCAGCCACACGAACAGGAAGACGAAGGCCAGGGTCTTGAGGACGACCCAGTGCGGGCCGTCGGCGATGGGGCCGTGCCAGCCCCCCAGGAACAGCGTCGAGGCCAGCAGGCTCACCGTCACGATCCCCACGTACTCTCCCACGTAGAACATGGCGAACTTGAACCCACCGTACTCGGTGTGGAACCCGGCGATGAGCTCCTGCTCGGCCTCGGGCAAGTCGAAGGGCGCCCGGTTGGTCTCGGCGATGGCCGCGACCAGGAACAGGACGAAGCCGACAGGCTGCAACACCACGAACCACAGCCGCTGCTGCGCGTTCACGATGTCCACCAGGCTCAGCGACCCCGCCGTCAGGACCACGGAGACCACCGCGAGCCCCAGCGCCAGTTCATAACTGATGACCTGGGCCGAGCTGCGCAGGCACCCCAGCAGCGCGTACTTGTTGTTGGCCGACCATCCCCCGAGAATGATCCCGTAGACGCCGATGGACGAGGCGCCCAGCACGACCAGGATGCCGATGTTCACGTCGGCCACGTAGAGGGAGACCGTGCGGCCGAACACCGTGATCTCAGGCCCGAGTGGAATGACCGCGTACACGAACAGCGCGGTGATCATGGAGATGGCGGGCGCGATCCAGTAGACCAGCAGGTCGGCGCCGGCGGGCCTGAAGTTCTCTTTGAAGATCAGCTTGGCCGCATCAGCCAGCGGCTGCAGCAACCCGTTGGGTCCCACGCGCACCGGCCCGTACCGGAGCTGGAACCGTGCCACCAGCCGACGCTCCAGCAGGGTCATGTACGCGCAGACCATCAAGATCAGCAGCGCCATCACGCCGCTCTTGATGACCGCCTCGACGAGAAGACTCAGCATTGGGACTGCCTCACGACCCGCCGGCTGCGGCTGGCACGAGGGGCGCCACGTCCACCGCAGCCGCCGGGTAGGGCCATCGCACCAGCGCGTGCGCCGAGGCGCTCTCGTAGCCACGCGGCATCAGGACCTGCCCCGGTGGGGTCGCGTCGCTGATCCTGGCCGCAGCGACGGCGCGGCCAGACGCGGTCGCCAGTTCCACCAACGCCCCGTCGGTCACGCCCAGCCGGCTCGCGTCGTCGGGATGCACGAGGCAGGACGCGGCGCCGGCCAGACCCGCGACGCCGCGGCACCGTCCGGTCATCGTCCCCTGGGTGAACAGGTGGTCGACGGCCACCAGCAGCAGCCCCGACGGGTTCCCCGACGCCGGCCCTGGCGTCCCCGCTGTGGCCAGCGCCTCGCGGAGCGGCCCCACCGGCGGAATCGGCGCGATGACGCCGACCTCCACCTCGCCGGCCCACGCGCGCATCCCGTCCAGCACCTCGTCCGCCGTCCCGTACGTGAAGAGCGCGCCCAGCCGACCGGCCAGCAGGCTGAAGATCTCGCGGTCGGCCCGTGCCTCGCCGAGGCCGTGCGCCGCCCGCCGAATGGGAACCGTCCGGCCTTCCAGATTGGTCATCGTGCCGTCTTTCTCGGGGAGCACCAGCGCGGGGAGCACCACGTCGGCCGACCGGGCCGTGGCCGAGAGAAACGCCTCGTGGACCACCAGGAAGCCGACCCCGCGGCGCGCGGCGTCCCACGCGGTGGCGTCCGCCACCGCCGTGGCCGGGTCGGCCCCCGCCACGTAGAGCACATCGAGCGCGCCGGCGGCGGCCTGGCGCAGGATCTCGGGCGCGGTCCAGCCGCCCGGGGCCGGCAGCAGCCCGAACCGCTGCGCGCCGACGTCGTTGCCCTTGCCGCGCAGGATGTGGAGCACGCCGCCGGTGGCGGCGGCCAGACGGTGTGCGTCGCGCAGCAGCGCCCGGCCGTCCGGGCCGTCGAGGGCCAGCCGGCCCAAGAAGATGTGAACGGCCCGGCCGGCGGCGACGGCCGCGGCGGTGGAGCCGGGGACGCTCCCACGCTCCACCCCGGTTGTGAGCTCGGTGACCGCCGCCGCCATCTGATCGTACCGGACCACATGCTCCCACCGCACGTGTCGGTGGATCTCCAGGCGTTTGCAGTGCACCGCCACCAGGACGGCTCCACGGTCCACCGCCGCCTTGATCCGCAGCCACAGGATCGGGTACTCCTCGGTGAGGTCGCACCCGATCAGCACGAAGACGTCACCGCGGCCGATCTCCTCGAGCGAGGCCCGCAGGCCCCAGGGCACCTCCAGGCTGGCACTGCCCGGGGGGGCGTCCACCCGATGATCCAGATGCGGCGTGCCCACGACCTCGCGGAAGAGCCGCGCGGCGAAGAACGCGTCCTCGTTGGACAGGCGCCGCCCGCCCAGGAAGGCCACCCGGCCGGGGTCGCGCTGGCGCGCCGCGCGCACGCGGGCGGCGACCAGCTCAAGCGCCTCGTCCCACGTCGCCTCCTGGAGGCGTCCGCCGCGCCGCACCAGCGGTGCCGTCAGCCGGTCGCGCGACGCCACGTAGTCGTGGCCGAAGAACCCCAGGTCGCACAACCAGATGTCGTTGAGGGCTCGCTCCTCGCGCGCACGGGTCCGCACGATCTCGCCGCCCCGCACGTCGAACCACACGGCGCAGCCCAGGCCACAGTGCGCGCACGACGACGCCACCGGCTGGTTGTCCCAGGGCCGCGCGCGGAACCGGTAGGTGCGGCTGGTGAGCGCACCGACCGGACAGATGGCGATGGTGTTGCCGATGAACTTGGACTCCACGGGCAGGGTGTGCGGCGTGCCGATCTCGCTGGTGAACGCGCGCTCGAACCCTTTGAGCGCGTCGTCGCCGGCGATGATCTCTCCGAAACGCACGCACCGCCAGCACAGGATGCACCGCTCCCGGTCCAGGGCCAGCACCGGGCCCAGGGAGACCGGTTTGGCGAAGTCGCGCTTGGGCTCCACGTAGCGGCTGCGGCCCGGCCCCCACCGGTAGGTCTGGTCCTGGAGCGGGCACTCGCCGCCTTTGTCACAGATGGGGCAGTCCAGCGGGTGATTGATGAGCAGGAACTCGAGGATCGCCTCCTGCGCGGCCCGGACCTCGGCGTCCTGGGTGCTCACCACCATGCCGTCGGTGGCCACCAGGGTGCACGCGGTCTGCAGCTTGGGCATCTTCTCGACCTTCACCAGGCACATGCGGCAGGCCCCTAGCGGCGGCATGCGGTCGTGATAGCAGAAGATGGGGATGTCGATCCCGGCGGCCCTGGCGGCCTGGTACACCGTGGTCCCCCGGGGGACCGTCACGGCACGCCCGTCGATGGTCAGCGTTACGGTGGCGGTCGTCGGGCTAGTGGCCATGGGCGCCTGCCTGGGCGATGTGACGTTCGTACTCGTGCCGGAAGTGCTTCAGCGACGCCACCAGAGTCGGTGGGACGCTCTCTCCCAGCGGACAGAAGCACGTCCCGGTCATCCCGACGGCCACGGACTCCAGCAGGTCCAGGTCCTCTGCGCGGCCGCCTCCCCGCAGGATGCGTTCCAGGATCCGGCTGATCCACACGGTGCCCTCGCGGCACGGTGTGCACTTCCCGCAGGACTCATCCCGGTAGAACTCCACGGTCCGGGCGACTACCTCGACCATGTCCGAGGCGTCGTCGATCACGATGACCGCCGCCGACCCGAGCATGGAGCCCAGGGCGCGCAGGCTCTCGTAGTCCATCCTGGCGTCGAGGGCCGCCTCGGTGAGCGGCACAGACGACGTCCCGCCCGGGAACGCCGCTTTGAAGGTCCGACCGGGCCTCAGCCCGCCCGCATAGTCGAAGATGAGCGACCGCAGCGTAACCCCCAGGGGCGCTTCGTAGACGCCGGGGCGCATCACGGCGCCGCTCACGGAGAACAGCGCCGGCGGGCCGTACGCCTTGTAGCGCTCCGGGCCCAGGGCCAGGATCACCGGCACGTGACACAGCGTTTCGACATTGTTAAGCAGCGTGGGCTGGCCGTAGAGCCCGGCCTGGGCCGGGAACGGCGGCCGCAGCCGGGGCATGGCGCGGCGGCCCTCCAGTGACTCCAGCAGCGCGGTCTCCTCGCCGGCAATGTAGGCGCCGGCGCCGGAATGGACCACGATCTCCACGTCGTGCGCGGATCCGAAGACGGCCCGGCCGACGAATCCCGCAGCATGGGCCTGCTCCAGCGCCCCCTCCAGCAGCCGGCGTCCGCGGTAGAACTCCTTGCGCAGGTAGATGTACGCCCGGCGGGCGCCGATCGTCATGGCGGCGATCAGGACGCCCTCGATCAGCAGGTGCGGGCAGCCTTCGATGAGCGTGCGGTCCTTGAACGTGCCGGGCTCGCCCTCGTCGCCGTTGACGACCACGTACTTGGTGGGCGCCTGGCGCGGAACGAACTTCCACTTCTGCCCGGCGGGGAATCCCGCACCGCCCTTGCCGCGCAGGCCCGAGGCGATGAGCATCTCAATGATCTGGTCAGGGGTCCACTCGCCGGCGGCGACGCGGCGCGCGCTCTCGTACCCGCCCGCCTGACGGTACGCCTCGAGATCGTGCATGCCGGGCGTCTGCGCCCAGCGCAGGATGATGGACTCGGGCATGGAGAACGCAGGGCCCGCCATGGCTAGGAGTACCGGGCCAGGATGGCGTCCACGTCGTCGGGCCCGACGCGTGCCCACCGATCCTCGTCCACGATGACCGCGGGCGCCTCGTCGCAGGCCGCCAGGCACTCGACGGTGCGCAGCGTGAACCGACCGTCAGGGGTCGTCTGGCCCGGCCCCACGCCCAGCCGCTGCTGCAGTCGCTGGACGACCGCCCCGCAGCCGTTGATCATGCACGAGAGATTGGTACACACTTGGATCACGTGCCGGCCCACGGGCTCCAGGTAGAACAGGCTATAGAAGGAGGCGACTGAGGCCACCTCGGAGATCGGCAGGTCGAGGGCCCGGGCGACTCCCTCCAGTGCCTCGGGAGGCAGGTACCCGTACTCGTGCTGCGCCACGAATAGGGCCGGCAGCAGCGCCGACTGCCGGTGCTCGTAGAGCCCAACCAGACGCCGGATCTCCGCCAGCGCGGCCTCGCTCAGGCGCGGGGTCGTCGTGCGTGCCGTGTTCATCGGTCCACGTCCCCCAGGATGATGTCCAGGCTGGCGATGGCCACCACCACGTCCGCCACGTAGCTCTTGTAGATCATCACCGGCAACGCCTGCAGGTTGTTGAACGACCCGGACCGGACCCGCACGCGCACCGGCCGGTTGCTGCCGTCGCTGACCACGTAGTAGCCCTTCTCGCCCCGCGGGGCCTCCACCGCCGCGTACACCTCGCCGGCCGGTGGGTGGATGCCCTCGCTCACCAGCTTGAACTGATGGATGACCGCCTCCATGCTCCGCACCAGCTCGTGGCGCGGCGGCAGCGCCACCTTGCGGTCGTCGACGATGTACGGCCCATCGGGCAGGCGATCGAGGGCCTGAAGGATGATCCGCCGGCTCTGGCGCATCTCCTCGAGCCGGATGAGGTAGCGGTCGAACGCGTCGCCCCGTTCACCCAGCGGCACGTCGAAGTCGTACTGGTCGTAGCCGCTGTAGGGGAACGCCTTCCGGACGTCATAGTTGATCCCGGAGCCGCGCAGGATCGGGCCGGTGCAGCCGTACGCCAGCGCATCCTGGGGTGTCAGGACGGCGATCCCCTCGGTGCGTTTCCGCCAGATCAGGTTGTCGGTGAGGAGCCGGTCGTACTCGTCGATGCGGCGCGGCAGCCGCTCCAGGAAGGCCCGCACCCGCGCTTCGAACCCCTTGGGGAGGTCCCACTGCATGCCGCCGATGCGCAGGAACCCGTGCATCATCCGCTGGCCGGTCACCATCTCGAGGATGTCCAGGACTTCCTCCCGGTCCTGGAAGCAGTAGATGAAGACGCTGGTCACGTTGAGGTCGATGGCGCTGCTACCGAGCCAGACCAGGTGGCTGGCGATGCGGGAGAGCTCTGAGAGGATGACCCGGGTGGCCTGGGCCCGCGGCGGCGGGGTGATGCCCAGCAGCTTCTCCACGGCCAGCACGTAGGCGGTCTCTTCGATGAATGTGGCCAGGTACTCAATCCGGGCGGGAAAGACGATGTTCTGATGGTAGGTCCGGTGCTCCATCTCCTTCTCGAAGCCGGTGTGGAGATAGCCGATCACGGGCTGGCAACCCAGGATCACCTCACCCTCCAGCTCGAGGATGAGGCGCAGCACCCCGTGGGTCGAGGGGTGCTGCGGACCCATGTTGATCGTGACCGTTTCCGCCCGGACCTCTGGCATCGCCCGAACCGCTACGACCGCGGTGCCGTCTTGGGAATGATCTGACTCGGGGTCCTCGGCGTGTGGCCGATGAACGCCACCGGTTCCTCCGTCAGCGGGAAGTCCTTGCGGAGCGGATGGCCTTCCCACTCATCGGGCATCAGGATGCGCGTAAGGCGCGGGTGTCCTGCAAACCTGATGCCGAACATGTCGTAGACCTCGCGCTCCAGCCAGTCGGCCGCGGCCCACAGCGGGACGGCGCTGGCGATCACCGGATCCGCGCCGCCAACGAGGGCCCGGACCCGGATTCGCATCGGCGGCGCATACCAGGTGAGCAGGTAGACCACCTCGAATCGCGGCTCGGCCGGAAAGCGATCTACCGCGGTGAGGTCGGTCAGCACCGGCGGGCCCTCGGGTGCGTCGCGCAACGCCCGCAGGGCATCCAGATTGCGCTCGCCCGGTACCACCAGGGTGATCTCGTCCCGGAACTGCACGATGGAAGCGTGGGCCGGACCCAGGCGCTCGGCGACCAGCGCGGCGAGGTCGGCGGCGCGGCTCACCGGCGGCCCCCGGTCTTCTCGATCTTCTCCAACAGTTTGAGGAACCCGTGGAGCAGGGCCTCCGGCCGCGGCGGGCACCCGGCGACGTAGACATCGACCGGCACGACTTTGTCGACGCCCTGGACGAGCGCGTAGTTGTTGAACACGCCGCCGCAGGAGGCGCAGTCGCCCATGGCGATGACCCACTTGGGCTCCAGCATCTGGTCGTAGATGTGCCGCAGCACCGGGGCCATCTTCTGGGACAGGCGGCCGGAGACGATCAGCAGGTCGGCCTGCCGGGGCGAGGCGCGGAATAGCTCGCTGCCGAACCGGGCGATGTCGAATCGGGCCGCCGCGGTGCTCATCATCTCGATGGCGCAGCACGCCAGCCCGAACTGCGCCGGCCAGACGCTGCTCTTCCGGGCCCAGGCCACCATCCGGTCCACGGTGGTGGTCAGCACCCGCCGCTCGAACTCGGCGGACTCGCGCTCCAGCGTGGGGGTGGCTACTGCCATTCCAGGGCTCTCCGCTTCCAGGCGTAGAGCAACCCGATGCCCAGCACGCCGACGAAGACCAGCATCTCCACCAGACCGAACAGACCGAGCTGCCGGTAGATCACCGCCCACGGGTACAGGAACACGGTCTCGATGTCGAACAGGATGAACAACATGGCGATCACGTAGTACCTGATCGGGATGCGCTCTCTGCTCGATCCAATGGTCCACACCCCTGACTCATAGGGCTCGAGCTTTGGTGGGAGCGGGCGGCTGCCGCCCAGCACGGCGTGGGCCGCAAGCAGCGCAACGGTGAAGGCGACGACCAGGACGAAATGGACGAGAACAGGCAGGTAGTCAGCGACGGCGACGGTGGTCATCGGTGCCTGCACGACGCCGGCGGCGCCGGCGACGCGTTCTCCACCATCATGGCAAAGGGCTGTAGGGGTGTCAATCAGTAGGACACCGGGTCCGAAGACGGCTTGCCATTTGTTCTTAAAAAGCCACGTGTGTCAGCCACGTGTTTCAGAAGGCGCGATTCGATGGACCGGCGGTCGCCGCGCGGGCGTGTACACGCGAAGTTTACGAATTGCAAGAAACTGCGCTGACTGCGCCGAATAGGAGTGACCGTGGCCGAACGAATGGTTCGTGTCGGTGACCGTGTTGCCGTCCGCGACCGACCCTGGCGCGTTGAGGCGGCCAGGGACTTAGGTGGGGGCAAAACCCTCCTGACGCTCCTTCCTGCCCGTGGCGATGGACTGTCACCGCTGTCCGTTGTCGCCCCACCCGAACGCGTCGTCCCCCTACCCCCGGAAGAGCTTCGCTTCGACCCCGCCGGGATCGGCCCCGTCGTCCCGTGGCTCCGCGCCCACCAGGCCCTCGCGCTCAAGGCAATCGAAGACGGGCTAACGGCGATTCAAGAGGGAGCGCTGAGCGGGGCCCGCTTTGGCCGGGTTACCCTCGAGGCCTATCAGATCGCCCCCGTCCTGCGAATCCTGGCCAAGCCGAAGCCACGGCTACTCATCGCCGACGATGTTGGCCTTGGCAAGACCATTGAGGCTGGCCTGTGCCTGCTCGAGCTCATGTCCAGACACCGCGCCGATCGGGTCCTCATCGTCGTTCCTCCTGGGCTCATCGTGCAGTGGCAGGAAGAGATGCTCGATCGCTTCGGCCTCAAGTTCATGGTGATCGAGAACGCCGCCGGACTCGCCCGCGAGCGGACCGAGTTGCCGGCGGGCGTGAGTCCCTGGGACCTGCCTCAGGTCCGGATCATCACCTCCATGGACTATCTCAAGAAGGACGAGGTCCGACGCCGTGCGCTGGCCAGGCCCTGGGACGTGGTGATCGTGGACGAGGCCCATGCCCTGGCCGAATCCGGATCACCCCAGAACCCCTACCGGACCCGCCGCACACGCCTGGGCGAGGACCTCCGCGACCGTTCCCGGGGCCTGCTCCTGCTCACGGCGACCCCGCACAATGGATATTCACACTCCTTCCGGTCGCTGATTGAACTCGTAGAGCCGACTGCTGCCACCCTCACCGGGCCCCAGACGCGGGACCGGATCGAGCGGGCCATGATCCGGCGCATGAAGCGTCAGATCGTCCGTCCCGACCCGCAGGATGGCTGGATTCCTGCGTTCCCAAAGCGCACCGTCACGCCCATTCCAGTGATTGTGTCGGCCCGGGAGGCTGAGCTCTTCCGGCTGATTTCTGCCTACTGCAGTCGGACGGCCAGCGAAGCCAGGGGCGAAGAAGACGAGGAACTGATCTCCTTCGCCATGCAGATCATCAAGAAGCGGGCCATCTCCAGCCGACTTGCCCTGGTCCGCACGCTGGAGAACCGGCTGCGAGCCCTGAAGAGAGAGGAGGAGCGCGAAGAGAAACCCGAACGGTCCGAACTGCGCGACTATCAGGCCGGGTTGCCCCTCTCGGACCAGCAGGCGGAACGCATCAGCCGAAGGATCCTCCGCTCCGCCATCCCCAAGGATGAGCGGCGGCGGAAGGCCGAGGTCCGCAAGATCACCGAGATCCAACGGCTCCTGGCGAAACTTCCTCCTGCCGATCCCAAGGTGATGGCACTCATCGCGCACCTGCGGGCCGTGCTCGCGGAGGATCCATCGGCCAAGGTCATCGTCTTCACCGAATACCTCGACACCCTGGAGGCGATCAGGAGTGCGCTTGAGAAAGCAGGCCCGCCCCTCGCCGCCGCCCACGTGGAACTCCGCGGCGGGCTCACGATGCGCCAGCGCCAGCAGCGCCAGCAGCGCTTTGAAGCGCCCGATGTGCGCGTGCTGCTGGCGACTGACGCGGCCAGCGAGGGGCTCAACCTCCAGCGGGCGTGTCACCGCCTGGTCCACTTCGAGCTGCCGTGGAACCCCAACCGCCTGGAGCAGCGCAACGGACGGATCGACCGGTACGGACAGGCGCACCCTCCCGACATTCGCTACCTGTACTACCCCGATTCCCCGGAGGATGACGTCCTGGCCCGGCTGGTGAAGAAGATCGAGGAAATGGCCGAGGCCCGCGTCTCGACCCCCGACGTGCTGGGCGTGGCGCTCGGTCTGGACCTGGAGCGCCGTCTGGTCCAGGTGGACCCCGGAGACCCTGCGGCCGCGGGCCGCCTGCTCCGTGACTTCGAAGACCGCACTGGCGAGTTCGTGGGCGAGGTTCAGCCCCTACTGCTCCCTTCGGGCGATCCCCGTGACGAGATCCGCCGCGGTCTGCGGGTCCTGACGCAGGCGGTCCCGCTGCTGGGAGATGACCTGGAACTCGAGCAGTTCCTGCTCGATATCCTGGGCCCGACTGCCGTTCGCCAGAGCGGTGAAGAGGGCGTCTTTCGCATTGAGGTGCCCCGGGTCTTCCGAGGGCCCGGCGTCGCAGAGCGTTACGAGCGGGCCACAGTCCGCCGGTCCATTGCTGCGCGCACCCGACCCACGGAAGTGGAATACCTGACACCACTGCATCCTCTCGTTCAGGCCATTGCCGCCGAGGCGCGGCGGCGGTTCATCCAGGTCTATCCCGACGACCGCGGCCTGCCCCCCAGGCGCCTGGCGGCCCGGAGAATTCCCGCCGTCGAGAGGGCTGGCATTCTCTTCACGTTCTACGGAACCATACAGGGGCGCGAGGGTGTGATTGAGGAAGCGATCCTCCCGGTCCGTGTGGACCTGAATGGTGCCGTCACCGGCGATCTGGAGACCGACAGCCGCATCCTGCGTGACCGCAGTCGCCCCGGCGAGGTGTCCGCCGAGTCGCTGGCCCCGTACGGAGAACGCTTCGACAATCTGCTGCGCGCTGCCCGCACGGAGGCCGCCCGGCGGCTGGCCGCGCGCGCCGAACAGATCCGCACGCACCGGCGCGACCTGGCGGAACGCCTTCGGGTCGACGCCGAAGCCTACCACGCCGACCGGTTGAGGGAGCTGGAGGAGGAAGAGATCCGCGCCCGCGGGCTCATCAAGGACACCGGCCAGGTCCTGCTCCGCATCGCCGAGGAGCAAGCCCGGTACAGCATCGACGCCAGGCGGGCGGCGGTGGAGGCGCACCTCAAAGCCCGCCTCGAGGAGATCGAGGCCTTTGCGCAGGTGGATGAGCCCGAGCCTCCTCAGCCGGTGGGCGCCCTCTTCCTGGTGCCGGAGGGCCAGTGATGGCGCTCTTCCCCAACCTCCGCAACCGCCAGGGGTTCTTCTCCGACTACTACCTGGGCACCGTGTTCGGCCGGGCGTCCGGACGTCAGCGCACCCTGGTCACCAGGGAGATCGAGGCGGCCTATCGGACGCTCGGACGTCTGCATGACCGGGCCGAGGGCCGGGCGCTCGATGCACCGTCCGTGCGGGACATGTTCGCCCGCCCGCTGCTTCGCGACGTCCTGGGTTTTCACGTGGGAGCCGGGGACCGACGCGTCCACCCGCTCTACGCGTCCGCGGACGACGAGGCGACCGGCCGGCCGCCCCTGCTGCTCGCCTACATCGGGGACTGGGACGAGGACCTCGATGCGGGCAGGAACTCCCCGCACAGGATGTTGGCCGAGCTCCTCGCCCGAGCGACCGCGGACCTCCGCTACGGCATCCTGGTCACTGGCGAGCGCCTCCGCCTGATCCGCCGCAAGGGCGACGGTCCAGCCGGCGCCTGCGTGGAACTCGACCTGCCGGCGTGCCTGGAGGCCGGCGACCGCGAGTCCTTTGCCGCCGCCTGGCGGCTGTTCTCGGCCCGAAACTTCACCCCCGGCCCCAATGGTGAATTGCCCATCCAGGCCATCGAGCGAGAGAGCCGCGAACACGCCGAGAAGGTCTCCGAGGATCTCAAGCGTGCCGTCTTTCAGGCCGCGGAGACCCTCGTGCAGGCGATCATCGCCGACCGGACCGCGCACGCCGAGGGGCCGAACCGGGATCCTGCCGCCATGTCTCCCGGCGAACTCGAGACCTACCGCGACGCCGCCCTGACCTGTCTCTATCGCATCCTGTTCATTCTCTACGCTGAAGCCAGAGATGAGCCGCTGCTCGGCCACGCGCTCTACCGGGACTCCTACTCGCTGGACGGATTGGTGCGGGAGTTCCTCAATAACCGGATGGTGCCGTCTCCCAACCGGTTCGGTCTTTGGGAGCGCCTGCGGGCATTGTTCGCCATCCACCACGGCGGCATGCCTGCCATCAACGGGCTGGAGCGCATTCCCGCACGGGGCGGCGACCTCTTCGACCCGGCAACGCCTCCCGGCCGGTTGCTCGAGGAAGTGCGGCTGGACGACGCCACGGTGGCCCGCCTGCTCCTCGACCTGGCGACCACGACGGCGCGCCGGGGCGTCGGGTACGAGCGGGTCTCCTTCCGCGAACTGGACATCGAGCAACTGGGCGCGGTCTACGAGGGTCTGCTGGAATTCGAGCCCAGGATCGCAGGTGGCACCACGTTCGAAGTTCGCGTCCAGGGTCGCACCTACGCTCTGGCCCCCGCCGAGCTCGTGCGCCTGTGCAGGGAGAAGAAGCTCACCCTCACAGGCGACGCGACGCTGGTCGAGGGTACCGGGGCGGAGGCCCTGCGCCCGCGGGCCGATCTTGAAGCCACGGAAGACAATTCGAGTGACGATGACGAGGAAGCCTCCGAAGACGAGGATACGGTCGAGGAAGAGAACGAGGGCGTGCGGCGCGGCGCGTCGGTCGTGCTTGTGCGCCGACTGGAGCGCGGCCAGTTCCACTTCGTCCCGGGTCCCGGGCGCAAAGGCAGCGGATCGTTCTACACTCCGCTGCCCCTCGTACAGGACCTCGTCCGCCACGCGCTGGACCCGCTCGTTGAGGGCAAGACGGCCGCCGAGATCGAGTCGCTGCGCGTCCTCGACCCGGCCTGCGGCAGCGCCCACTTCCTGGTGGAGGCGATGCGCTTCCTGGGCCAGGCGCTGCACCGCGCCTACGTGCGCGAGCACGACGGCAAGGCGCCCCCGCACTTCCGCGCCACGGGTCGCGGATGGGACGCCGAATGCGAGGCCTCCGACGAAGAGGCACGAGCCTCGGGCTCCGAGGCCCGCGCCTGGTGCAAGCGACGGATCGCGGAACGGTGCCTGTTCGGCGTGGACCTCAACCCCACGGCGGTCAACCTGGCGCGCGTCTCGCTGTGGATCGAGTCCCTGGCCGGCGACCGCCCGCTCACGTACTTCGAGCACCACATCCGCTGCGGCAACTCCATCCTGGGGACGTGGCTCGACCGGCTCGGCTCACCGCCGCTACCGGACCTGGGCACTGGCCTGCCTCCGGCCCAGACGGGTCTGTTTGCCGAGAAGGCGAAAGAGCAGATCCGCGAGGCCGCCCGCATCCGCCGTCTCATCGACGTGGCCGCGGACGCCGGCGCCGTCGAGCCCGACACCCTCGAGGAGTTGCGGTTCAAGGAAGAGCAGCGCCGTCAGGCCGAGACGCTCCTGGCCGACGCCCGCCTGCTGTTCGACCTGCGCTCGGCTTCTGCATTCCTCCCCGAGATCTGGGCAGAGCGAGAGGTCCTGCTCGGCCTCCTCGGCGGACCCGGCCGCCTCGCATCCTACGCGCGCAGCCGCCCCTGGTGGCAGCGCTTCGAGGAGATCAGAGCCCGCGAGCGCTTCTTCCACTGGGGACTGGAGTTTCCGGAGGTGTTCCTCGGGGATGGCGGGGCCGGTTTCGATGCCGTCCTGGGCAACCCGCCGTGGGACAAGATCAAGCCCGACCGCAAGGAGTTCTACGGCCGCCACGACGTGCTGATCCGCGCCTTCGTGGGCGGCGAGCTGGACCGGAGGATCCGCGAACTTCAGGTCGAGATCCCTGGGCTGGACGCGGATTTCGAGGCCTACGAGCAGCGGGTGAAGACCATCGCCGCCTACCTGAAGAAGGGCGGCGACTACCGGTTCCAGGACTGGGAGGTGGACGGCAAGTCCACCGGTGGCGACCCCGACGCCTTCAAGTTCTTTGTCGAGCGCGCCTGGGGGCTCGTCCGCGAAGGCGGGCGTGTCGGGTTCGTCGTGCCCTCGGCCATCTACAACAACGAGGGCTGCACCGGCCTGCGCCACCTGTTGTTAGAGGAAGCGCAGGTCGAGCGCTTCTACGCCTTCGAGAACCGGAGGAAGATCTTCCCAATACACGCACAGTACAAGTTTGTCAGCCTCGTCTTCCGCAAGGGTCGCCCCGACGGCGACGGCTTTCTGGGCGCCTTCATGCGCCACGACCTCGCCGAACTCGCCGACCCTGCGCCCAAGGACTTCATGGTCCTCGTCCGCCGTTCCGAACTCGAGCGCCTCTCGCCCGGCACCCTGGCCTTCCTGGAGTACCGCCACCCCCGCGACCGGGAGATCCTGCTCAAGATGTACGGCTACGACAAGGACGGCAACCCCGTGAACCCCCGGCCGCTGTTGGGCGACCAGGGGCCTGGGACGTGGAACGCGCGGTTCTACACAGAGTTCCACATGACCAACGACCGTGACCTGTGGACCGACCCGAAGACCGGCAAGCTCTACAACCCGCGCCAGATCCTCGGTCCCGTCTCCGGCACCACGACGGAACCGCCCTACTACGACCCCCGCGCCTGGCCCGAGATCCGCGCCCGCATGGCGGAGAAGGGTTTCTGGCCGCTGTACCAGGATGCGCACATCCACCAGCATGTCTTAGAGTTCAAGCCCTTCATGCGGTGGGTCAGCCTCGAAGAGCACCGCCGGAAGTATGGTGGCTTGCCGGCGTCTGAACCGAAGTTAGTGCTTCGTGACAGAGGCACGAATACTCACGAACGCATGGTCGTGGCAGCCGTCCTGCCGCCCCACTCCTGCTTCGGCCACTCCCTGAACGGCATTGAGGTCACGCACGGACTTCTTGATCGGCTCTGCGCCATTCTGAATACGCTTTCGTTCGACTTCCTTGCACGCCAGAAGAACAGCGGGCTCCATGTGAGCCCTTACATCTTGAAATTCTGCGCGGTGCCTCCGCCCGTAGCGTTCGAAAGCTTCAGTCGTATTCAGCCAATTCATGCGCCGCATCGAAAAACGTGGATCTATGAGATGCCCGAGTACTGGGAAACGCTGTGGGCTGTGGAGGAGAGCGTCGGATCAGCCTACGGGCTAGGAGCGGAGGATCTTTTCCACATAGTCGGATCGTTTCCGGTCTTTCAACGAGAGAGGCCCGAGTTCCACTCCTTTCTTCAAGACCGGATCACCAACCTTATACGTGGAGGCCACCTCCAAGCGGCTACAGGAGGGTAGAAGAACGGGTGGCGTGGGACGACAATCTGTCAGAGGAGCAGCGACGGGCGGCAGCACATGTCGGCTCACATGCTCGCGTGTTGGCGGGTCCTGGCACGGGAAAGACCCTGGCGCTAACGCGGCGGGTGGTCCATTTGGTCAGCGTACGCGGAGTGGATCCTGACAGGATTATGGTCCTCACGTTCACACGCGCCGCCACCGCTGAGCTCAAACGCCGAATACGAGCAGAACTGACGGACGAAGCAGGCAGGGTCTTAGTCTCGACCCTACACTCATTTGCGCTGAGGATGATTCTTCAGCAGGGCGCGGGAACCCGACTGCCGGCTCCTGTTCGAATCGCCGACGACTTTGAGGAACGTTGGATCATTGAAGAGGATCTCAAGGAGTTGCTTGGGCTACCTAGAGTCCAGAAGGCTCGCGAGCTACTCAAACTCCTCTCCGCCGACTGGGAGCGTTTGGCAGCCGACGACCCGGGCTACGAACCCCGCTTCCCCAATCCGCGCTTCCTTGGCGCGTGGCGAGAGCATAGAGCTGTCTTCGGGTATACACTTCGGGCGGAGCTTGTATACCAGTTGAAACATGCGCTGGAGGAGGGCAGCATAGCCATGAGCCGCCCACCTCTGCACATCTTGGTCGACGAGTATCAGGACCTCAACGCGTGCGATCTGGCTGTCATCAATAGGCTAACATCGACGGGTGCGGAGTTGTATGTGGCTGGCGACGACGACCAGAGTATCTATGGTTTTCGGTTTGCCAACCCCGAGGGAATTAGACGATTTCATCATGATTACGTGCCCAGCACTCCCCTTAATCTCGAGGAATGCAGGAGGTGCGACTCTCGCATCTTGGATGTAGCTCTCTACGTGGCTGAACAGGACCCTCGGCGTGAACCCAAGCGCTTGTTCGCAGCCGCGGGCGCCGGTACGGGAGAAGTACGAATTCTCGGTTTCACGGATCAGACCGAAGAAGCGATTGGCATCGGGCGCCTTTGCCGGTGGCTCGTGGGGAGCAGAGGCATTGCCCCGTACCAGATCCTTATTCTCCTTCGAAGCGACCGCAACCGAGTGTTCTCAGATCCTGTGCGAAAAGCCCTTGAGAGGGAAGGCCTACCGGTCGCCACAGTCTCTGATCCACTGGAGCCTCTGGAGGTGGAACAGGGCAGGGAATTCTTGAGCATCCTCCGACTGGTTGTGAACCCCATGGACCACCTCGCTTGGCGCACGCTCCTGCAACTTCGGAACAATGGTGTGGGGGATCAGGCTCTAAGAGGTCTCTACGAACTCGCCAGGAAGGAGGGTCGTGGTTTCGCCGGAGCCGTAGAAGCTGTAACGGCGAACCCCTCCATGCTCGGTCGGCTTGGCACGAGGGTTGCTCAAGATGCAACGTCAATCGCAACGACCATCGGGAAAGCGGCGGGGAGACGGAACGGTGACCTCGCCAGGTATGTTGAAGACCTAGCCGGGGTCCATGTGGCAGATCCTGAGCTTCGATCACGCGTGGTCGCCCTATTTCGTCGGGTTCTATCCGCTTCACCCACGGATGATCTTGCTCACCTTCTACGCGCCATCAATGTATCGTTGGATGACGTGGAGCAAGAGATTGATGCGGGAGCCATCAACATCATGACAATGCATCAGGCCAAGGGGCTCAGTGCGGATGCGGTTGTCGTCATGGCCGCAGAAGACGAGTACATTCCTGGTCGGGCGACGGGCGATACGGAGGGTGACGAGAGAAGGCTGCTGTACGTGTCTCTGACCAGAGCGCGGCACTACCTCTACGTTACTCATTGTCAGCGCCGCACCGGGGCTCAGGCGCATACTGGTCGGATTCCTGGGCAGATACGAAGGACACTAACAAGATTCCTCAGCGGCGGCCCGATACTGTCCGCCCCTGGTGCTAACTACATTGATACCTTGCGCTGACTATCTTCTGAACAGTGAAGGCGGCGCGAGAACACGTAGAACTCAACGGAGTCGGCCGCTAATGGCCCGAGAGCCGGGGTAGTAGTTGGGCAAGGATCAGCATTTGGTCACGCCGAGGCGGCTCTTGAACCCGGCGGGTTCACTGGTTGAGGTCCTCTCTGAGCCGGGCTCTTTCGTCCTCGCGTAGCGCCTCCCTCCAGTAACCATCTGCAATACGGCGTAACAAGGCCGCGGTGCGCGGCCAGCGGTCGGAGGCGACCGTGGCATGACCTTGGTACCGCTCTGCATGTTTTCGCTCCTGTGCGCCTCCCTCGTAGGGATCCTTAACGATAGTCCCCCGGCTGTTATACACGCCGATCTCGATGCCGCGCTCGAGGTCTGGACTGGCTACTTCCTCAACGACGTCGCACACTGCCGGGTGTGGCCATCCGCCGTCGGGGCCGTGCGGTGAGCCGCTCAGCATCTGCCCGATCATCTCGTCACCTATGACCGCGCGGCCCCGTGCCTGAAGGAGCTCACGTGCCCGCCGGACCCATTCCTTGAGTCGGTCGCGGTCAACGGCGCCGTCTTCAGAAATCCCAGGAACAGTTCGCGAGGAGCTAAGGAGTTCGTAGCCGCGCTGCGCTTGGTCACGCTCATGGTCGGATACTTCCTTAGGTTCCTCGCCGGCAGCCCGGAACACGGCGCTGACGACCTCGACGAAGAAATCAGGGTTTCGCGCCAGCTCTCGGTGGAGGAGTTTTGGCGTGCGCCTGTTCCTAAGAAGAGGCAGGAAAGCCCACTCCAGCCTCGCAATCCACCCCTCCTCGACATCACCAGAGCTCGCAAGGCGGTCGAGAAGTTCGCCTACTTCATATCCAAACGAACTGTCCGGCCGGTCAGTGGGTGTTGATGTCTGTAGAACACTCTCCAGCGCCTCGGCCGCCAGAGAGGCAGGCGTCACCTCGCGATGGGCTAGAAGCTTGATCGCCGCAAACGGGCGGTCGTGCTTCAGGAAATTTCGCACGGCCTGTGCAGCGTGAGTGTTGTTGATGCCGTAAGGCGAGACCAGGCGCCAATAGCAACTCTCGATCTCTTGCCCCAGGGTCGCGGCGAGATCCCAGGTCTCGGGGTCAGTTGGCATGCAGACAAGCATCTCGGCTCGCTGTGCAGGTGTCCAGCCTTGTCCGATTCCCTTGAGCTTCGCCGTGGCCCATTCCCGACCGCGGCTCGCAATGCGGCCGATGGCAAACCCCCGAGCAAACTGAGCACGGGAAACGTCGTTCGCAGCCAGATGTTCGGAGAGAAGGCCATCCTCTTCGACCTCGGCGAGTCCACTTCGTCCCAGGGTCACGCCTAGTTCGCCAGGGACTTCTACGGCGCCCACAATTGCCATGATTTCAGCGAGTCCGCCTTTGTTGTAGAGGGTGCGGACTGCTTCGAGGCGTGCGTGGGCTACGGCCTGCTCATGCGCAGCCCAATTCGCCTCGAGACCTTCGGGTAGGTCGGGCGAGTGACTGAAGAGCCAGCCATAGCGCGCCGTAGGCTCAGCAGGCTCCCAGCGCTCCATGATCGCAGCCAGGGGTTCTAGACGTACCTCGGGGAGCGCCCAATCCGCGTCGGGAAATGAGCGGTGACGGGCCACCAACTTGCGCAGACCATCCCAGATCCTCGACCGGTCCTCCGGACGTATGCCCTCGGGGTCGAGAGACCGCAGGCGATCCACAGCGGCCTCGTGCGTGGCAGGTGGCAGACTGGGAAGAGCTGCGATGAGATCCTCCCAGCGACTACCACTCTCTCCGACATCCTCAAGCAGTCTTGCGGCTATCTCCTGGACGCCCTTGCGGAACTCAGCATGAGTGACCTGCTCTGGCTCGTCGGGGCGCCATTCACGCCACTGGGGCTTTGCCGTGGGATGCCCTACGTCGTGGGTCCTGGGGAGCAGCTGCATCATGAGAGTCCACGCAACCTCCGGCTCCCGATCCCGTAACGAATCGAGGACACTCAGCCTCTGCTCAAGGGTAGCCGCAGTCTGCGGTAGCCAAAGGAGGAAGATGGCGCGCAGGCTGGCTTGGGGACGATTCGCCAGTCTGCCGCCGGGATCCAACCGAGCAAGGGTGGCGAGCAGACGCGCGACGTATCCCAGGTACTGCGGGTTCCATGCGAGCGCCTCAAGTGCCCAAAGGAGTCCCGTGTGCGGCGAGGAGGCGAAGAGTCCATCGTCTCTGTCCGTGAAGACGTTCAGAAGGACAGGTTGGTCACCCGCGAGGCCTCTGTCGACCGCTTCAAGGAAAGCGTCTGGCGCAGCCTCGGCGAGAAGAGGAAGGACTGGCGAGAGAGAGGCCCAGATCCGCCAATCGGCGTTTGCACGCGCGAGAAGCCCGCGGACAATCAGCATCGCAAAATCGCGGACTGAACCACCGGAGCCGATCGCGACTTGTTCTCCCCTGGCTCCCATGATCGCAAGCGATCCTGCAAAGCCCTCCCGGATCAGGTCCGACCAACGGTGAGCATGGCCGAGGACGTTGGCCATCCACCGCTGTTCTACAGGAACGTCGAATCGGGGATCTGGGGTGCCGAGCACTTCCAGCGCAACCCGCTGGAAACGCTCCAAGTCGTTACGTGTGAGATAGCGGGCAAGCAGCGGCCAGGCATCTTCCCTTGAAACAAGATACCATGCGTCGCCGAATCGCCGGACCGGCGCGTCGGGCTCGTTCGCCCAACGCCCCAGAACCGTGACGACTTCATCGTACGAAGCTCCAGAAAGAGCAGCAATCGCCTCCTGGTCGCCTTCCGTCTTCTTGTCGTTCCAGGCGCCCGCGAGCAGTGCGGGCAGCAATGAGGAGCCATGCTCAGCTCGGGCCCAGACCGGTTGCTGTGCCTCAGGACTCACTGCCAGTTTCCTCCGGAAGGCAGTCAAACTTCTGCGGGCGAGCGCAGCGAGGTCACGCGCCCGTTCCGCGGGTAGCCCTGCAGCAACCAGAGCCGTCTCGACCTGATCCCGTGAGAGCGGAGGAACTGTGACGGTATTCTGGTGGGCGCTGTCCCCGCGACCGAGAGGGATGAGGACTCGGTGACCGGCGCGAACGGCGTGTCCTACCGCAGTAGTGCTATCAAAGTCCCTCACGAGGATCAACGGATCTGCACCTGCGGCCACTTGGTGCCATGCTCCTTCGCTTCTCACGACGACCGCTCTTGAGAGGTAAGCACGCTGCTCGTCCTCAGGGAGCATCTTGACCGCGGCCGCGAAGATTGCGAGGGCTTCCTCACGAGTTTCAGCCTGCAAAGCCAGCGCGCCTGACGGCGCACGTAGCCAGTCATGGATACGGCTGACGGCCTCACCACGTCCCGCCAAGACAAGAGCGGGAGTAGCCGCTGGCAGCGTCGTGGCTGCCCAATCTTCCCAGAAACCACCGAGGTCGCAGGAATCCAGTGGGCGCTTTCCGAGCAAGGTCGAGATCCAGAGATAAACGGCTGGTGCTTGCACGAGCCAAGCGGCGAGGTCATCGGCGTCGTAGGCACGGACGTCGCGCCAGACGTGTTCGGCACGTCGTTCACCAGCCCACTGATCCTTCCCGGCCCATCGTCTAGGTGTCACGAATACGAACGTGCTGCGTGCAGGATCGAGGCCGCTGGGGGCCGCCGTGCGCCTCTCGTAGTCTTCCTGCGCCTTTCGCCTGACATCACGACTCGTTCCTAGTTCCCACCCCGAGATGCCGCCCGGGACGAACACGTTGCCTTGCTCAGCCTCGACAATACCGTCCCACCCGCCGAGCTGGATTCCCTCTCCTGAGGGGAAGCTCGCCCGCGAGATCCGTGGGCTCGTCGCGATAACCAAACGCCGCACAAGCTCTGGAAGGACCTCCTGAGAGCCCCGGCGGTCCGCCCAGCGCTCAAGGTCAGTGGCGTTCACTAACATGGCTCCGATCCCTCACTACGAGACCGGCCGGCGACAACCCCCTCTGGGCGTCGCGGTGGCCCTCGCCAGGTTGTACGGGATGTCCCTTTCGGAGCTCCTGGCGGGAGCCGAGGAGAGGGCCGAGGGCCCGACCGCCAGCGAGATCCTGTACCGCGCCGCACCTCAGGAGCTGGGCCAGCGTGGCAGGGCTGGCGTGCAGCAGTTCTCCCAGCTTGTCAACAGCTATGTCGAACTCCTGGAGGATCTGGGCGGCCGGCCACCCGGGCGGAGTGTGAGCCCGTTCCCCTCCGCGAAGCCCCGCCCGACGCGGCGGGATGCTGCCCGCCTCGCCCAGCGGGTCAGGGAACTGCTCGGTCTCGGGGCAGGCCCGATCGACGATCTGTTCCGCCTGGTCGACGAACACGTGCTGGTCCTTCGCCTCCCCCTGGGAAGTGACCTGACCTCGGCACCTTCGGGGCTCTTCTACAACCATCCCAAGGCTGGGTTCTGCATCGTCGTCAACTCCGAGATGACCCTGGGCCGGCAGGTGTTCACCCTCGCCCACGAGCTGGCGCACGCCTTCTTTCACTCCCATGAGGTCGATGCCCTGATTTCGATGCCAGGCGCGTCGATGGAACGTGAACGATTCGCGGACCTGTTCGCCGGTGAACTCCTTGTCCCGGGCGATGCGCTGGCCCGCGTGATTGACGAGCTGGAGGCATGGGAAGACATTGCCGACCCCGTTGTCGTGGTCCACCTGCAGCGTCACTTCGGGGTGAGCTACGCGGCGCTACTGGTGCGGCTGAAGCAGGAAGGCTTTCTCACCCAGGAGCAGTACGAGGCTCTCGGCAGGATCTCTCCGAGCACCCTGGCCCGCCATCTCGGCTATCCGGTCAACCCGGCGGACCTCGGAGACTACGAACTGTCCCCCCTCGATCGATTCCCGGATCGTTTTCTCAGGCTCGTGCAGGCCGCCATCCGTCGCAAGGTGATTACGCCCGGCGATGCAGCGGAGACGCTGGGGGTGAGCGTCGAGGACATTCTGGCCCTGCTCGCGCGTCCGGGTGCGAGTCAATCAGAGCGGCGAGTGCTCAAGGATCTTGAGAGTGCCGCGCGCGCGGAGTAGTGCGCACCGTTGCTTGTGGACACATCCGTGGCGAGGAACTTCGCCATCGCCGGGTGGACCGATCACCTGGTGACGTTAGGTGAGGGCAGGATCCGGGTCGCGCAGGGAGTCCTCGGGGTGGCACCGGATGAGCCGGGCGAGCTGGACCGGGCGAAGGAGTTCTTCGAGCGGCAGACCCGGATGCATCCGGCTGGATTGCCAGAATACACCCACGCGTTCATGGCGGCGATGCAGCTCCACGAGTTGATCTCGCGGAGGTCCACAGATCTTGAGGTGGTGGTCCCCAGCCTCGAGGAACTGGACCTGGCGATTCGGCTCCAGGCCCGAGAGGCGCGAGAGTGGCGCACGAGTCTTGGTATGAGGACGAGACGCCTCGACGCGGGCGAGGCGGTCTCTCTGGCCATCTGTGTGTCACGGAACGAAGCGTTTTGGTGCGACGACGAAGACGCACGCATCGCCTACGAGTCCCTGGGAGGCCGAGAGTGCCTGACGACGCTGGACCTCGCGCGGCTCGGAGTGGAGAGGAGACTCCTCTCGCGGACCGAGGCCAGGGCGGAATACGAGAAGCTCCGACGCGTTTACCGCTTCTTCGGACCTCCCTGGCCGTAGCGGTCTCACGCTCCCGCGGAAAGGGAAGGAAGAGGAAAATGAGTTACAGTGGCAAACTGAATTTCCGACCGTGCTCAAGTTCCCTCTTCTTGACAAGGTGACGCAGGCCGGTGCATTCGCCGGCAAGAGCCTTCTGATCGCCGCGCCGACGGCCACGGGCAAGAGCAAGATCGGCATTGATCTGTTATTCTACTACCTGGCGTCGAAGCCAACTGGTGCGGCGAATGTCTACCTTGTCCCGTACCGGGCGTTAGCCAGGGAGGTCTTTGCCGCAGTCCTCGAGCGCGGCCGTAGCGAGGCTCCCAGGGCCACAATCAAGGTAGCGACCGGAGACTACGCTGACCCCGAACTCGATCTCGGTCATACGGATATCCTGGTCGCGACGTACGAGAAGTGTGACTCGCTCCTACGGGAGGAACCCGACTTCCAGCCCAACGTTATCGTCGCCGATGAAATTCACCACCTGGGCGATGCCGCCCGTGGCGCGCGCATCGAGGGATTGCTCACCCGTCTGACTACCGGGGGCAGGACCCCGCTGCTCTTTCTGCTCTCGGCGACGGTCGGGAATGCGGAGGAGCTTGCTCGCTGGCTAGGGATCAAGCCGGTGATCGGAGATGAGACAGATCGCGTTGTCGCACTGTTGTTCAAACCACGGTTTACGGATGATAAGGCAAGTGTCGTCGAACGTGAAGTCATACGGACGTTGAGGGCAGGTGGGCAAGTTCTCGTCTTCTGCGGCACGCGAAAGCGAGCCGAGCACCAGGCTACCGAGTTGGCCGGCGCGGTGGGAAAGACGCTCTCAGCAGTCGAGCACCAGCGGCTTTCAACTCTCGCAGGCCGTGTCAGGGAAAGTCCGGGGGCGACCGAGCAGATGGTGCGCCTTACCGCTCAGGGTGTTGCATACCACCATGCTGGCTTGGACAGCGACCTCCGAGCCCTCATCGAGCAAAGCTTCAGAGAGCGGGACCTGAGGGTCATCGCCTGCACGCCGACGCTGGCGGGTGGCGTGAACCTACCGGCCCGCCTCGTCATCGTCCGGGACGCCTACCGGATGACGTTCTTTCGAGGACGGGTGAAGAAGTCGTTTCTAAAGGCCGGGGAGGTTCTCCAGATGCTGGGGCGCGCCGGGCGCCCGGGACTGGATACCGAAGGGAGGGGGCTGGTTCTCTTCGACGTACAGGACGAGTCGCGGCCCGAGGTGCAGGCGCTCTGGCAGGCGATCGAGGCAAAGCAGGCCGAGCATGTGGAGAGCCAGATCGAAAAGCGGTTCAACTACCTGATGGAGTTTCTTCTCGGCGGGGTGAACCTGCACGGGCCGTGCGAGATCGAGGTGCTCGCAAGCCTTGTCAAACGCACGTTCTGGTACTTTCAGAAGAGGCCGCGGATGGGTGATGAAGACGCCCAGGCGATCCAGGCGATCATTGACGGGTGGGAAGCAACGGATCGCATCACCGGTGCCTTCCGCCTCGAGGAGCTGGTCGCGACGGCCTCGGGGATCTCCGCCAAAGTGCAAAATGTGAACAGCACGTACGCAGTCAAGGTATCCCTCGCCCACTTCAGTTGCGAGTGTCCGGCCTTCCGCTTCACCCCAGGACGACTTGAGCCCTGCAAGCACATCGCGTATCTCTTCCACGAGCTACTCCTCGGCCGACGGTCGGACGACCCCGAACTGAGGAATGTCGCAGTTCAGCTGTTTCTCGATCTGTTTGGCGAGAAGGTTGGAGTGCTCGCGAAGCTAAGGGAGGCCCTGCGGATCCTCAAGCGGTGGCAGTTCATCAGCGAGCGGCAGGAAAGGTTCTCGATCACGAAGCCTGGGCGCGTAGCATTGGCGTCTTACCTGGACCTCTCACTCACCCACGAAATCTCGCTGCGCGTGCTGCATGACCGCGGGCATGCTGCTGAGTCACGTCTCCTCAAGTGGGCGACACAGGATGCGCTTGGACCCGAGGAGACCTCAGAGGACTGGATCGAGATCTTGGACCGGTGGATGAGTGAGGTGCCGCGGGAGGAGATCGAGCGGGAAGTCGGCTATTTCCCGGATTTCCTGGCGATGCGAGATCAGGTGACGTGGGTTCTCCTGACCTACTATCGGTTCGCTGGCCTATACGAGAAGGCGGGGATGCTGAATCGTGTGAAGACATTGATGCGGCGGCTCCAGTACGGGGTGAAGGAAGACCTCCTCCCGCTGGCGGTTTTGGATCTGCCCGATATCGGGAGGGGACGGCTGAGGCACCTGGCCCGGAAGGGTATCGGGAGTCTGTGGGACCTGGCGCAGGCGGTGCCGGAGCGAATCACCGCGCGGAGCATCTTGCCTCGGGCTATCGCCGAACGGTCCGTAGGGCTGGCGCGGGAGCGGGCCGGTGCCGTCGAGGCCCTTGTGCGCGGATTCCCCACCCGGGAGCTCCGCGATCGGGAACGAGAGGTCGCCCGTGAGATCGGCCGTGTGATCTTCGTCTCAGCCGAGAACGTTCGGGACCTTCTCTATCCGGAGATTGTAAGACGGTATGGCCGCGGATAAGACGTCAGCATGACGGTCCATCTCTCTGCGAGGCTGGCATGGCATGATCGGGCGTGGGACGGCCATGTGTGCGATGCGCCGAGCCGGAACTCGTCGTGCATCGTCCACCAGGTCATACGGGAGTTCCGTGACGACGCCAGAGAGGATGCGGCGGCCGGGCGCCCGCTGGCGGAGCTTCATGGCTGGTTGCCTCCGTGCTCACGAGACACAGCAGCATTCGCACCCGTCGGATATAGGGTGACCCATCGTGATCCGCTGGAGCGTGGGGATCTCCTTCCCGTCGACGAAACGATTCCACCCTACTCTTTCAACCCGGCTCCGTACCGGTGGATGCGCGAGGAGCACTTCCGCGACGTTTGCGAAGCAGAGGGTTTGAATATCCCGGGCCCGACGAACCCGCGGAAAGAGCGGGGTTGGGTCTCCGAGCCAGACCGGCAGGCCGCGCTTCTTCAGCATTTCTGGGGGAAGCTGGAGAAGGGGCGCTCCCTCGTGTTCTTCTATGTGAACCAGGGCAACCCGCTCGACGAGACAGCCAGCCGAATCCTGGTCGGCGCCGGTCGGATCGCCGACATGGGACCACAGCTCTACTTCAGTTCGAGGAGCGGGGCATCAGCTCGATACCCGGTCTGGTCGCGGCGCATCACGCACGCCTGGCCTGAGGAGGGCGTACTCCTGCCCTATCAGGCGTACTTGAGAAACGGATGGAGCGTATCTGAGATCGTGTGTCGAGTCCCGCCCGGATCCCTCAGCGCCTTTAAGTACGTCGGCGAGCACGTGACCGACGACGTCGCCGTGGGCTGTCTTGAGCGGTTGATCCAATCGGTGGAAGCCGTGAAGAAGGCCGGTAAGGTCCCTGGCGACTGGGACCACGCCCTGGCGTGGCTCAGTCGGGTCCTGGAAGAGGTGTGGAGCGAACGCGGCCCATATCCCGGCCTGGGTCCACTTCTCCACTTCCTCGGCTTTGACCAGGGTATGGCATGGATGCGCACCACGCTCGCGCCTCGGATGATGAAGGGCGAAGACGTTTGGCCCGAGGTGAAGACGATACTGGACAGCAAGACAGGGGCGTCGGCAGCTGCCCCGCCGGGCCTGCGGACCGCTTCGACGAAATGGAAGAAGTTTTCGGCTGCGACCCGCAAGCTACTCGAGACCCTAATTCTGTTTGAGCTCAGCTCCGATCAGATCGAACGGCTTGCCGATCCCGCCCGACGCAAGGCCAGTGGGGTCATGGCCGATGAGGACGCCATCCGGGACAATCCGTATCTTCTGGCCGAGCAGGACTGGGGGACACCCAAGTCCGAGACGGTCAGCGTCGACGAAATTGACAGAGGACTCCTCCCCGATGGGGTTGCCCGTACCATCCTGCGGGCGCGGGGGTACGAACTACCGGCGAACGATGACCCGCGGCGGGTGCGCGCGGTTGCCCTGCAAGTACTGCGAGACGCCGCAGCCGAAGGACACACCCTTCTTTCCCTCGGTGATCTCCTCACCCGCGTAGAACGCTACTTCCCGGAGCATCGTGTCTGTCGGGTGAACGCAGACCTGTTCAAAGCCGATGCTGACTTCCACCGTGAGGCACTCGCCCTCCACGTCGATACGACGCCGCCCGTCGTGGCGTTGCCTGAGCTGGAACGATGTGAACGAGAGCTGGCTGAGATCATACGACGGCGGATGACGCGGAGCAATCCCCCCTGCCCGCCGGGTTGGTCGTGGGAGCGGCTGCTCGCAGAACGGTTCGACAAAGACGACCAGAAGGCATCCCCCGGTGACGACGCCGAGCGTCGGGCGCGGGCGGAGAAGGTGCGCGCCCTAGAGATACTCTATGAGAGCAGGTTCAGCGTGCTGGCAGGGCGAGCCGGAACAGGCAAGACCTCGGTCCTATCGGTGTTTTTAGACGGCCTGGAACAACTCCATGGCAAGCGTGATGTCCTCCTCCTGGCTCCCACCGGCAAGGCCCGTGTCCGCCTTTCGACGCTGACGAGACGGACCGCGAGCACGATTCACCAATTCCTACTCCGGCAGCGCTGGTTCGATCCGGAATTGTTCCACCTGAAGCAGGAGGGGGGCGAGCAGGCGGCGGCCCCGACGGTGATCATTGATGAAGCTTCGATGATCCCTATGGACCTGCTGGGTGTCCTCTTCCGTGCGCTGGATCTGAACAAGGTGGAAAGGCTGGTGTTAGTGGGAGATCCCAACCAGCTGCCGCCCATTGGTCCCGGACGGCCGTTCGTCGACATCATCGCGTGGCTGGAGTCCGACCCTGAGCGCTCGCGGAGGCTCGCCCGCCTCACTGAACGCGTACGACAGAAAGCCCGCCAGGAAGATAGCCTCGCGCTGCGACTTTCCGACGGCTACCTCAGAGGGCCACCGAACCCTGGTGACGATGAGATCCTCAGTCTGGTCGCGCGCGGGCAGGCCGGCGGCGACCTGGAGGTGCACTTCTGGCAGGACATGTCTGAATTGCGCACCCTCCTCTCGGACCGGCTCGAGGCGCTCCTGGGACTCCCGCAGGACGCTACCGATGACAAGGCCCTCAACCGGTCGCTCGGAGGCGACGCGAAGGAATGGCAGCGCGCTGAAAGCTGGCAGATTCTGTCTCCAACCCGTCAGCAACCCTACGGTACGGACGCCCTGAACCGAGAGATCCAGGCCAAGTACAAGGCCAACCGCTTACGGTGGGCACGAGAGTGGGGAGGCCGTTGGTACAATGGCCGACGACAGTGTCGGCCGTTCGGCGAGCAGGAGATTGTCTGGCTCGACAAGGTGATCCAGATTGTGAACCGTGCCAGAAAGGCCTGGCCGAGACGCGGGGGCTCGACTACGTTGCAAACGGGGAAGTTGGGCTGGTTGCCAAGACACAGGCGAGTGAAAACGGTGATTCGCTCGACGTGGCGTTCTCCACGCAACCGGCGGTGACGTACCGATACTATGCCAACGAAGTCGATGACAATCTGGAGCTGGCCTACGCGCTGACAGTCCACAAGGCGCAGGGGAGCGAGTTCGATGTTGTTTTCCTCGTCATTCCCAAGAGTGCCGCCACGCTATCCCGGGAGCTCTTGTATACAGGCCTCACGCGGTTCCGCCAGAAACTCGTTCTCCTGATCGAAGGCCGCGACACCCGTGTGCTGGAGGCGCTTCGGAATGCGAGAGCCTCTGACACGGTTCTTCGGAACACTCACCTCTTTGAGTTGGCCCTTCGCGACGAGACGAGCGACATACCGTACGTACACCACCTGATTCACCGAACACGGAGGGGCGTTCTCGTCAGGTCCAAGTCAGAGGTCATCGTCGCCGACGTTCTTACTTCCCTCGGCATCAGCTATGACTACGAGCGACCGCTTGCCTCTCCCACAAACCCCCGGGACTTCCGCCTGCCGGACTTCACCGTGAGCTACGAGGGGGACACTTGGTACTGGGAGCACCTGGGAATGCTCGCGGTGCCGTCCTATCGCGCAGCGTGGGAACGGAAGAAGCAGTGGTATCAAGAGAACAACTTCTGGGATCGTGTCATCGTTTCGGAGGATGGGGAAGATGGCAGCATTGACGCGGCCGCGATCGAGGCCGTTGCACGGGAACGGATTCTCGGTGCAAGTTCCTGAGTAGCGTCCGTAGGTTGGTGTCATGCCGTGCAGCAAACGGTTTCCTCCGAAGACTTGGCATTCCACCAATGCGTCTGGAAGCAATTCCAGGGCGTGAGGGCTGCAGATGTTTCGCGTGAGATATTTCGAAACTCGGGTGGCGGGCTAGCTGCATGCTGGCCTCCGCCCCCGCCGCCGTTCGTCACATCGTCGAGGAATATGAGCGCTTGCTCCGGACCTCTTTCCGGTTCCTCGACCCCCACCTGCGCGATCAGTTCGAGGCCCACCTTCAGCAGATGGATTGGGGCTTCCTGGCTCAACCTGGTGGAACGGTGGTTCGCCGCCCTCACCGAAAAGCAGCTCCGACGGGGTGTGCACTCGAGCACGCGGGAACTCGAAGAGGCGATCAAGCGATACCTGGCCATCTCCAACGAACACCCCAGACCCTTCGTGTGGACGAAAACGGCAGACCAGATCTTGACGACCGTGGCAAGGTTTTATCAACGAATCTCTAACTCAGGACACTAGGCCGAGCTGAAAGAGAAGTCCGGGAGAGTTGACGAATCGCTCGGTATGAAGTATGGTCATACCAGGCGAGGTGAGGGCAATGGCCCGGTCCAAGGTGGCGATCTCGCTCGATAGGGGCACGCTCAAGCGGCTTGACCGTCTTGTCCGGCAGGCGGTCTTTCCGAACCGCAGCCAGGCGATCCAGGCCGCGGTGGAAGAGAAGCTGGCGCGGCTGGAGCGACGCCGGCTGGCGCAGGAGTGTGCCAAGCTCGACCCCGCGTTCGAGAAGGCCCTGGCAGAAGAAGGGATGTCCGAGGTCCTGGCCTCGTGGCCCGAATATTGAGAGGAGAGATCCGGTGGGCCGACCTGAGCCCTGTCCGTGGGCGGGAGCAGGCCGGGCGACGTCCCGTCCTCATCCTGAGCCACGACGTCTTCAACGAACGCTCGGGCACGGTGATCGCCGTCGCCATTACGAGCCAGCCCCAACGGGCTGGCTTTCCGCTGACCCTGGAGTTAAAGGCGAAGGGGTTGCCGAAGCAGTCCTGGGCGAAGATCAGCCAGATCCGGACGCTGTCCGTCGAGAGGCTCGGTGGGCGGATCGGCGAAGCGTCGCCGGAGGAGATCACCCAGATCATCGAAGGCCTCAACGAGATCATCGGGGATTGACCGTGGCGACGTGTCTCGATATAGGCCCTGCCGACTCCGCGTAGTCCGGGGAGAGACGTGAGCACCTCCGCGCCTGCCGCCGTCCGTCACGTCATTGAGGAGTACAAGCGCTTTCTCCGGACCTCATTTCGCTTCCTCGACCCTCATCTCCGCGACCAGTTCGAGGCCCACCTGCAGCAAATGGACGTCCTGGTGCGTGGGCCGTACGTGACCCTGGCCCGGGACTTCGAGCGGGGCGCCCGGTTGAGGGATCTCGTCGAAGAGGGCCTGCTCGCCCCGGAGATCCTGCGCGCCCGCTGGCCCTTCGGCGACGGCGCCCTCCACCTACACCAGGATCTCGCCATCCGTGCTGGCGTGGCCGGCCGCCCCTACCTCGTCACCACCGGCACCGGGTCGGGAAAAACCGAAGCGTTCCTCATTCCTATCCTCGACCACTGCCTGAAGGCCAACGGCCGCGGTGAGGCTGGCCTCAAGGCCATCTTGCTCTATCCCATGAACGCCCTGGCCAACGACCAGCTGGAGCGCCTGCGGGCGTTGCTGCGCGAGACGGGGCTGCCGGTGTCCTTCGGGCTTTACGTCCAGCAGGACGCCGAGAAGCTCGACCTCCCCGAGCCGCCGGTGCCGGAGCTGGAACGTGTGAACCGAGGGCAAATCCGCGCGGAGCCTCCCGACATCCTCTTGACGAACTACAAGATGCTCGAGTACCTGCTCGTGCGAAAGGAGGACCGCCACCTCTTCACGCCGAGCCTGCGGTTCCTGGTCCTCGACGAGATCCACTCCTATCGGGGGGCCCTCGCCTCCGAGATTGCCTGCTTGATCCGACGCCTCAAAGCCCGAGCCGGACTGGCTCCGGGGCGGCTGGTCGGTGTGGGGACCTCGGCCACGGTGGCGGCAGGCGAGGAAGGCATTCGAGCGTTGGCTCGTTTCGCCACCGCGTTGTTCGGCGAGCCATTCGACCCTGGCGACGTGTTTGCCGAGCGGCTGGCACCACGAGTCGATGCCACGGCCACCCGCTGGGTTCCGCCCGCCCCTCCTGTGCGGGTCGAGGACATCAGCGGACTCGATGTGGCAAGCGACGACCAGGTCGTGGCCCTGGCGGAGCTGCTGACAGGCAGGCGTGCACCTCGAGAGGGCCCTGTCGCCCGGCGGGTCGGGGGACTGTTGGAAGGCAACGCCATCGTGCAGGCGCTCGAACAGATCTTCACTCGACCGAAGACAGTCATGGAAGCGGCTGAGGAGCTGGCCAGACTGGTTCCCGAGCGCGCTGAGATCCCGCCGGCCCAGCGAGCGGCTGAAATCGAGGCGTATCTGGTGGTGGGTTCGGTGGGTTCCGACGAGCACCCGCCGCGCCTCCGGCCCAAGCTCCACACGTTTTTCCACGGCGTCTACGACGTCTACCTGTGCCTGAACCCCGACTGCCGCACGCTCGTGCCGCACGGCGAGGCTACCTGCCTCCGGTGTGGTTCGGTCGCCAGGCCGGCGGTGCTGTGCCGCACATGCGGGCAGGACTTCGTCAAGGTTCGGGCGACAGGCGACTCGGAGCCGCCCGAACCCAGCGCGGAATTCCGCAGCGACGACCGCACGATGTTCCTCACCCCGAAGATCCACGTTTTTGCCGAGCGGTCCGAAGAGGACGAAGCGGAACTCGAAGAGCTAGATGACGGCCTGGAGGGTACGCATGTCTGCCCCGGCTGTGGCGGCGTCGGTTCCGCGTCCTGCCTCCGGTGTAATCGAGACACCGTTCCATACCGCCTGCACCGGGGCCCGCTTCACAAGTGTCCGGCCTGTGGCGACACCTATCCGAGGCGTGATGTGGTGACCCCGCTGTGGAGCGCGACGGCCGCCAGTGTCTCGGTGCTCGCGACCCACCACCTCGACTACCTTGACGGTAACGATCATAAGCTCCTGATCTTTGCGGACAGCAGGCAAGAGGTCGCCCACCAGGCCGGGTACTCCGCCGACCGACACCGCGCGTTCGCGGTCCGTCATCTCATCGAGGCCGAGGTCAGGGCGGCGGGGCCGGCCGGCCTGGCCCTGGAGGACATCCCACAGCGCCTCCTCGACGGGTTCCGCAGACTGAGGTTGGTCACCCCGGCGCCGACCAAGGGCGAGCAGGAGAAGTGGCTGCAGGTCTTCAGTTACGAGGCCGCGGCCGAGTTCTGCCGCTCCACCGGGCGACGGGTCTCTCTGGAGAACCTGGGGCTGGTGGCCGTGGACTACGAGTTCCTCGATGCCCTGGTGGCCGACCCCCGGTTTGCCGCAGCCGCCTCCGACGCCGGTCTCTCGCCTGAGGAGGGCGGGCGGCTTGTGCGGGCCATGCTCGACTTCATGCGTCGGCGGAGGGCGGTATCCTTCGACTTCTTCCAGCGTTACATCGACACCTCGGCTCTTCCCTGGCGCGACCTGGAGCGGGAGCCGTATTCGTTACGCATTCCGGACCGGGAACTAAATCCCGTGGCGTTCATGCTCGACCGGCCCAAGCATCTCAAGAAGCGTTTTCAGGGCATTGCCAGGGAAGAAGGTGCGAAGGGACGCCTGCCGGGGTTGCATAGACTGGCTGCACGGGTTATTGGGGATCCCGATGTTGCCGAGTTGTTCTTGCGCCGGGTCGTGGCCATGGCCAAGGAGCACGGCCTGCTCGAGGTGGTGCGGATCAGGGTGCCGGCCAAGGAGCGCGTGGCGGGAGTAGAGCCTCTCCAGGTGGCGAAGCGGGTCGTCCGCCTAGTTCCCGCGCAGGCGGGCTGGCGCTGCGTGGCCTGCCAGGAGTGGCGGCCCTACGACTTCCGCGGGTGTCCGTCGCCACGGTGTGAGACCGGAAGGCTGGAGCCGGCGTCTGCCGATCCGGACCACTACTACGTTCGCTTCTACCGAGGCAGGCCCCAGCGCTTCGCCGTACTCGAACACTCGGCCCAGATTTCCGGCGACGATCGCGCCAGGCGCGAGAAGGACTTCAAGGAAAGCCGCCTGGACGTCCTGGTCTGCACGCCGACGCTGGAACTGGGAGTGGATATCGGCCCCCTCCTGACGGTCGTGCTCAGGAACGCGCCGCCCATGCCGGCCAACTACCTCCAGCGGGTCGGCCGCGCCGGACGGAGGCTTCGCATCGGATTCGTCTCGACCTTCTGCGGCCCCGGCCCGCACGACCGCCATGCCTTCGAAAACCCTCCCTGGTTGGTGGCGGGCGAGTTTCGTCCCCCGCACGTCCGGCTCGACAACCGCCGTATCGTCGAGCGCCACCTGCGCTCCTTCGTCCTCGAAGAGCTGGATGTCGGACTGCCGAGTCGGATGGCGGACTTCCTCGACGACGTCCGCCATCCGACGACCCGAAAGATCGATTGTCTGGACCGGCTCTACCACGAGGTGACCACCAAGCGGGATGCGCTGGTTGATCGCCTGGCCTCGCTGTTCGAGGCGGACCGTGCGGCGGGACGCGTCAGCGGATTGGACGCTGAGGAGGTCAGGCCCATCGTCGACCGGTTTCGAGAGGATATGGAGCAGGCTTTCGATTCATGGTGGGCACAAGTCCAGCGCCTCAACGAGGAGTTCCAGCTCTACTCCAAGATCGGATCCACCCAGTACGACAAGCGCAAGGCGGCGGCCCGCCAGCGGGCCTACTTTGAGATCACGCAGGACCGCGAGCGCGCCTACTCCCTGAGCTTCCTTGCCGAAGCCGGCCTGCTCCCTTCCTACCAGTTTCCCACCGACACCTTTTCGTTGGATCCAGGCGTGCAGGACACGCCGACCCTCTTCCGGTCAGCGGCGCTCGCAGTTGAAGAGTTCGCGCCCGGCAACCTCGTCTACGCTAACGGCCACAAGCTCAAGACAATCCGCGCCATCTTCGCCGGCAGCTGGACGCCGTACGGCATCGTGGGAGCCAAGACGAACCTCGAGTCGTCGGGGTTGGCCCGCGCGTTCTACTTCTGTGAGGCCTGCGACATGAGTACGGAAACAGCCCGGAATGAGTGCCCTGTGTGCGGGCAGGCACTGGGCCGTCACACCAACGTGGCCTTCGTCAAGCAGTTCGAAGCCGAAGACCAAACCCGTATCACGGCCGACGAGGACGTCCGTGAACGCCGCCGCTTCGATATCCGCCAGACGCTTGTGGAGGAGGACGGTGCTAGCGCGAGGCTCTTCGAATACCCCCTCCTGCCTCTCGAGCACCGCCGGGATGCACGTATCCTGATTACGAACTGGGGCCAGCAAGATCCTAAGAGCGGGGAAGGAGAGCACTTCTGGATCTGCACGGAGTGCGGTCGCCACCGCCCGTCCGACGACGAGCGGACGAAGCGGTGGGACGAGGACCATGCCCGGATCTGTCCAGGTCAGTGCGAGGAGCTGATCCTGGGTTACGAGTTCCGCACAGACGCGCTCGTTGTGACCGTCCCCCCGCAGCCGGGGGGATCTCTTTATGACGCAGCCCTTCTCGCCTCAGCTGCCGAAGCCTTGCTGATTGCCGCAACCGCCTATCTGGAGACCGAGCCCACGGAGATCGCGGCCTTTCCCCGCCGTCTGGGCGAGGGGCAGCCCGGTCAGGTTGTGCTGTACGAGACGGTTCCTGGAGGTGCCGGTTATCTGGAGGAACTTGCCGCCAACCTGCCCGCGGGCGCGGCGGCCGCCTATCAGCGCCTGTTCGGCCATGACTGTGCCCGCGCCTGCTATCGGTGCCTCAAGCGCTTTGGCAATCAGCGCTGGCACGGGCTTCTGGACAAGGAGCTCGTCAGAGGAATGCTGTTCCATCTGATCCACACGGAGCCGGTGATCCCCACCATGCTTCCGGCCGGGAGCGGCGCACGCACCCTTCAGGCCCACCTGGCGGCCCGGCAGGAAGAGCGTCAGAGAGGTGTCTATCCGAAGGGGCACATCGAAGAAGTCCTGCTGGACGCGCTGCGGACATTTGGCGATGTCCCGAGCCCTGTACGAGATTACGAGATCCGCCATCCTGACGGAGCGCTGGTAACGGTCCCTGACTTCACGTGGCCCGACGTCCGCCTTGCGGTCTACTGCGATAGTTATCAGCATCACGCCGAACGAGAAGTATTGGAGATGGACGCTGCTAAGCGCAACTACCTGCAGCGCGACGGCTGGGTGGTCCTGCAGTATTGGGGGCGAGTCATCTTGAGCAAGCCGGAACGCTGTGCTGCGGAAATTGTGGACACGTGGCGCCGGAGGAGGAATCGCAGCACATCGCCGGCCTGATGTTCATGTGCCCACGACCCTGGAGCGCGAATGGCCCGTGGAGCACCATCACGCGCCCCGCGACGTCCGCCCCGTCGATTGACGCGCCCGCGCGCCCACTCGGCGGACCGATGCCACGATGCCCGGCAGCACCTCCAGGAGCCGGTCGATGTGCTCCGGGACGGTCCAGCGGCCCAGCGAGAACCGCAGCGTACCCGCCGCCAGATCGTCGGGCAGGCCGAGCGCGGCGATGACGTGGGACGGCTCCAGGCTGCCCGAGGTGCAGGCCGAGCCGCTGGAGGCGGCGATCCCCTCCAGGTCGAGGGCCAGCAGCAGTGACTCGCTGTCGGCTCCGGCGAACGAGGCGCTGACGATACCCGGCAGGCGCTGCTCGGGATGGCCGTTGAGGCGGGTGCCCTCGATCGTCGCCAGGCCGGCCACCAGGCGGTCGCGCAGCGCAGCGATGCGCGAGGCCTCCTCGGCCATGCACTCCCGGGCGAGCTGCGCCGCCGTCCCGAACCCCACAACGGCCGGCGTGTTCTCAGTGCCGCCGCGGCGGCCGCGTTCCTGGCTCCCGCCGCGGAGGAGCGGCTCGATGGCCACGCCCGCGCGCACGTAGAGCGCACCCACCCCCTTGGGCCCGTAGCGCTTGTGGGCCGACAGCGAGAGCAGGTCCACGCCCAGGGCCCGCACATCCAGGGGCACGATGCCCGCGCTCTGCGTGGCATCGGTGTGGAAGGTGACGCCACACTCCCGCGCGACGGCCGCGATCTCGGCGATGGGCGCCAGCGTGCCGATCTCGTTGTTGCTGTGCATGATCGTGATCAGGACGGTCTCCGGCCGGATCGCGCGGCGCACCGCGTCGGGGTCCACCACCCCATAGCCGTCCACCGGCAGCACCGTGAGCTCCGCGCCGTGTTCGGCCCACCACCGGCAGGGCTCCAGCACCGCGTGGTGCTCGGTCGCCGCGGTGATGATGTGCGGTCGCGTCTTGCGGCTGGCACGGACGGTGCCGGAGATGGCCGTGTTGTTGGACTCGGTGGCGCCGGAGGTGAACACGATCTCCTGCGGGGTGGCTCCGATCAGGCGGGCGACGTCCCGGCGCGCCTCGTCCACGGCGGCCCTGGCGGCCTGACCGAAGGCGTGCACGCTGCCGGCATTGCCGAAACGCTCGACGTGGTACGGCACCATGGCCGCAAGCACCCGGGGGTCCACCGGGGTCGTCGCCGCGTAGTCCAGATAGATGTCGCGGCCCCGAACGTCTGCGGGAATGCTGTCCATCATGGGCCCATTATACGGGTGGTGACCCCTCGCGGTGGAAATGAGGCGAGGAGGAGGCGTGCATGGACAACAGGTGGTGCGGGCGTCGACGGCCGGGACCGGTGGGCCGCGCGGCCCTGGTCGCGGCCTCGCTGTGCGCGGTCGCGCTCGGCGGGTCTGGGGTCGGCGCGCAGGAGGGCCGGGCAGCGCCGGGGGCCCTGCAGGTGCGTCTGCAGCCCGTCATCCGGGGCCTGGACCAGCCCGTCTACGTCACGCACGCCGGCGACCGCTCGGGCCGGCTTTTCGTGGTCGAGCAGGGGGGACTGATCCGCGTCGCGCGCGCTGGCCAGCTGCGCCCCGCGCCCTTCCTGGACCTGCGGCGTCGGGTCGTCGCCGGCGGTGAGCTGGGCCTGCTCAGCGTCGCCTTCCACCCGCGCTACGCGAGCAACGGCCGCCTGTTCGTCAACTATACGACCCAGGAGGGGGGCCTCAAGACGGTCATCGCCGAGTACCGCACGCCGGCCGCAGGTGCCGACACGGCGAATCCGACCGAACACGTGCTGCTGGATATTCCGCAGCCCTTCCGCAACCACAACGGCGGTCTGAACCTCTTCGGACCCGACGGCATGCTCTACATCGGAATGGGCGACGGCGGGTCCGCCGGGGACCCGTTCAACAACGGCCAGCGCCTCGATGTGCTGCTGGGCAAGCTGTTGCGCATCGACGTGGACGATGACGGTCGCTACCGGGTGCCGCCCGACAACCCGTTGGTGGGCCGCCCCGGCGCCCGGCCGGAGATCTGGGCCTGGGGCCTGCGCAATCCCTGGCGGTTTTCGTTCGACCGGGCCACGGGCCGGCTGTTCCTGGCAGACGTCGGGCAGAACGCCGTCGAGGAGATCGATCTCGTCGAGCGGGGCGGGAACTACGGCTGGAACATCATGGAGGGCTCGCGCTGCTTCAAGGCGCCCGACTGTGAGACGGCCGGACTGCAGTTGCCTATTGCGGAGTACACCCATGAGCAGGGCTGCTCGGTCACCGGGGGCTACGTCTACCGGGGCCGCCGGATCCGCGAGCTGGTGGGGCGGTATCTGTTCGGCGACTACTGCAGCGGTCGCCTCTGGACGCTGACCGAGACCCCCGGCGGGCGCTGGACCATGACCCTGCTGCTGGAGAGTGAGCTGCGCATCAGCTCCTTCGGCGAGGACCAGGACGGCGAACTCTACGTCGTCGACCACCGCGGCGCGGTCTACCTGCTCACCGGGCGCTGAGGCGCGCCGGCGCCTGGCCGGGCGGCGTCACCGAGCGTCGGCGTCTACGTAGTCGAGGACGTCGGTCAGCTTGTATATGTCCACGCCGTAGTGCAGGAACCGGATGGGGCCCACCTCACGCCGGATCGCCTCAAGGTGGATGCGGCGGTCGTCCACGTAGAGCACCTCCGAGGGGACCAGCGCCGCGCCGCGGCGGGCGAGCTCGTCCAGCAGGGCGCCGATGGTCCGGTGCTTGTCCGGATGCGGCTCCACTTTGCGGTAGTCGAAGTAGCCTCCGATCTCCAGCAGGGCGAAGATCTCGTCAACCGGGGCCGGCTCGTTCCACGACGCGCACGCCACGATCACTCCTCTCTGCCGCAGGCCCGCCAGCAGGGGGCGGGTCTGTGGGAACAGCGTGACGCGCACGCCGGCCTGATCCTCCACGGTGTCGGGGCCGACCCGTCGGAACGGCCGCGCCAGTCCCGTGACGTCGCGGTGATCCCAGAGGGTGCGGTCGCAGTCGAGGATGACCAGGCGGACGGCCATTACGTCCCGGCCGGCTCGCCGGTCAGCACCGCCACGAGCCGGCGGACGATGCGGGCGGTGACCCCCCAGATGACGTGGGGCGGGTAGTCGTAGAAGAGCAGGTCGAACTCACGACCGTCGCGCGCCACGCGTTCGGTGCGCAGGTTCGCCGGGTCCATGAAGAACCGCAGCGGCACGGTCACGATGGCCTCGGTTTCGGCGGGGTTGGGGCGCGGCGCCACCGGTGGGGGGAGGAACCCGACAAACGGGGTGATGGCGAACCCGGAGACGACGGCCTCGACCTCGTCCAGGCGACCCCAGATCTGTACCGACTCCGGCGGCACGCCGATCTCTTCATAGGTCTCCCGGAGGGCGGTCGCGAGCAGGTCGGGGTCGCGGGCCTCGTGTCGGCCGCCCGGGAAGGAGATCTGGCCCTTGTGGTGCTCGACGTCCTCCGTGCGCTTTGTGAACATCAGGCAGGGGACGCCGCCCGAAACATACACCGGCACCAGGACGGCGGCGCGGCGGTACGGGTTGGGAGGCAGGTCGCGAGCGGTATAGGCGGCCAGGCGGGCGCGCAGCTGCTCCAGCAGATCCACACCCGGGTCTTGGCCGCGTGATGCGCGCTCTCCTCCACGGCCACGGCGCGAGGGGTCCGTCGCTGAGGGCTACACCCACCCGTACTAGATATCGGTGGTCAGCCTACAGGGGGACACAATATCCTGAAGACCCGAAGCAGGAGTTCCGTCACCGACGGGGAATGAAAGGGAGACCCCGGGGGGAAGGCCGATGCACCCACAATACGCCTCGATAGACGGCTCTCCGTCAGAGCGCCAACGCCACATCTATCTCCTCAGCCCCAGGCTCCTTCCCCCTGAGGTCATTGCCGTGGCCTTCGCGAAGACCTCGCGCAGCCCCAGGCCGTTCCACGAGATCGCCGCAGAGCTCACCGAGGCCACCTCCAGCGAGTTCCACGAGAAGTGGGTCGTGGGGTACGGGCACGCCTCGGTGGCCGAGCACGCGGTGCTGCACCTGGCCGTGGAGAACGTCTCGCGGCTGGCGATCGAGAGCCTGGAGAGCAACCGGCTGGCCTCCTACACCGAGAAGTCCACGCGCTACCAGATCTTCGACACGTTCTACGTGCCGCCGGCGATTGCCGCCTCGCGGCACGCCGACCGGTACGTGGCGACCTGCCAGCACCTGTTCGAGACCTACCGGGCCAGTCTGGAGCCGGTGCGGCGGGTCATCGAGGCGCAGCACCCCAGGCGGGACGACGAGCCGGAACGGGCGTATACGGGCCGCATCCGGTCCAAGTACGTGGACGTCTGCCGCTTCCTTCTGCCCTGCGCCACCGTCGCCAACGTGGGCATGACGGTCAACGCCCGCGCGCTCGAGCACGCGCTCACCAAGATGCTCTCCCACCCGCTCGAAGAGGTCCGGGCCGTGGGCGCCGAGGTGAAACGGGTGGCCCAAACCGAGGTGCCCACGCTGGTCAAGTACGCCGCGCCGAACCGCTACATGACCGAGACCGCCTCCGCGCTGGAAGCTGCCGCGCGCACCGCAGCGGCCCAAGACAGCGACGCGGCCGGTGCCGCCAGCGAGACGCCTGGGGCCGGCGTGCGACTCGTTCAGTACGACCGCGACGCCGAACTGCGCGTGGTGGCCGCCTGCCTGTACCGCTACGGGGCCATGGCCTACCACGAGGCTTGGAGGCGGGCCAGTGCCCTCGGTCCGTCGGGGCGGCTGGCTGTGATCGCGGCGGCGCTGGAGCGGCTGGACCGATTCGACACGCCGCTACGGGAACTGGAGCACACGAGCTACACCTTTGACATCGTCTGCGACCAGGGCGCCTACTTCGACTTGAAGCGTCACCGGATGATGACGCAGAGCCCTCAGGCACCGACGGTAGACCTCGGCTACGCCGTGCCCCGCGCGATCGACGACGCGGGGCTGGGCCGGCGGTTTCGGGAAACGGTGGACCGGGCCACCGAGGCCTACCGGGTCATCGCGCGCGACCTGCCCCACGAAGCCGGCTACCTGATGACCAATGCCCACAACCGCCGCTTCTTGGCCACGATGAACCTCCGCGAGCTCTACAGCATGGTGCCGCTGCGGGCCCGCGAGGCCGGCCACTTCTCGTACCGCCGGGTGGCGCTGCAGATCTACGAAGCGGTGCGCGCCGTTCACCCCGGGCTGGTCGCGCACGTGAGATTCGGGTACCAGCCGCCGTCAGCGGCGGCACTGGAGGCGCAGTTCTTCTCCGAGGTGGCCCGCGGCCTGGAGCCGATTCCCACGCTGACCACCTGAGAGTCGTCGCCACCCGGCCGGCACGGCCGGGACTGCGAGGCCAACTGCCGTGAGCGATCCCGCCACGCGGGCGTTTGTCGCGGTCTGCATCCTGCTGATCGGCGGGTACCTGATCGGGCTGCGGCTCAACCGACGTGCCGGGCGCGGCATCGCCCGATGGGTGCGCGAGGGCCTGGCGGTGACGGGTGGGTCCGCCACGATCAGATGGCTGGGGGCATCGGGCCTCACCGTCGAGGCCCGGGACCTGTCGCCACCGATGGCCGCGCTTCGGGCCACCGCACTGCTGCTACCCCGGGAGATCACCCTGCTGTGGCTCTACTACTGGCTGCGCGGGCGACCCGATCTGCTGGTCCTGCGCTTTCAGCTTCGGGCCCCGCCGCGCCACGACATCGAGGTCGTCTCGCGCGGCTCGCCGTTCGCACGCGGTGCGCTGGCCGAGATTGCGGCCGACCACCGGTGGGCGACGCAACCTGTCGGCCGGTTCGCCGTCGCCACGAGGGACCCGGACCGCGACACGGCCGAGCGGATCTGGAGCCTGCTGGAACCGGCCTCGGCCGGGATACTGCAGGTGTCCATCCGGCCAGGTGCGCCCCACATGCAGATCGGCGTGGCACCTGCCCACATTTCGGACGCAGCCGCCTTCTGGCGCGCCCTGGTGGGGGCCGCGCGGCTAGTCACCGGAGAGGCTGGGCATTAGCCCGGCGCCAGGGGCGCCTGCGGACCATGACACCGGAGGTGACCCAGGGCCTCCAGCAGCGTCCGCAGGTCATCCATGGAGACGGCGCCCGAGAGTTCCACGGCGATCAGCCGCTGCGTCTGCGGGCAGTAGTGCCGCATGCGCAGCGCCGCCACCGTCCGTCGCCGCAGCCAGCCGTCGCGCCGCCGACCCAGCCGGTACTCCCCGGGGTGCCCCCCAATCTCCACCGGGCCGCCTGCCGTAGCCTCCGCCAGCGGCCGCAGCGGCCGGCGCGCTGGCCGCCCGGGGGCCACCGTCACGACCAGGTCCGCGCGCACGCGCCGCTCGGGGTCGAACACCACGTGCCTGGTCTCCCCCGAGGCCACCCAGTACCGGTCGCCTTCCCGCACCGTGGTGTGGACCTCGGGCATCACCGTGGCCCGGCTCAGCCGCCACGGCGGCGGCAGCGGGACGGAGACGAACCCGCTGGCGCCGACGAGCACGTTGTAGGCTTCCAGCAGGTGGTAGATCAGGGTGCTCTCCGCGTCAGGCGAACAGCAGACCGGCCAACCGCTCGAGCATGGGCACGCCCCGCACCTCGGTTTCGAACAGCGGGATCACCGCGCGCACCATGTCGGGGAAGACGCGGGCGATCTCGTCGCGGTAGGCCTCCTGCATCGCGATCCGGTTGAGGACGAACTCCGAGGTGGCCGCGGTCTGGGGCCGTTCGATCACCCCGTTGACGATCACGCCGCCCACCGGAATCCCGAAGTCGTGGAACCAGTCGATGAACCGGCGGATCACGGCGATGGGGAGCGCCTCGGGTAGTGTCACGAAGAAGAAGGCCGTCAGCGCTTCGTCGGTGAGCAGGCGCTTGGCCTGGCCGATGCGCTCGCGGAACTTGAGCAGGTACTCGAGCAGCGGATCCCGCTCGTCTTCCCTCTTGCTGTAGGACAGGATCTTGCGCAGCGACCGGGCCTCCTCCCGGCTCTGGACCATCTTCTGCACCCACATGGAGTAGACCGCCGACATGCCGAGCAGGCGCCGGGCGTTGGCCGTAGGCGCGGTGTCGAACACGTAGACCTCGTACTCGTCCCGAAAGATCACGTCGATCATGCTCTCGAACATGGCCGACTCTTCGAAGGCCGGGTTCATGGTGGCTGACTCGACGAAGGCATCGGCCTTGGTGCGGATCTCCGCGTACTTCAGGAACCAGTCGATCTTCTCTTTGATCTCCCGCTTGGAGCGCTCGATGGTGTCCCGGGTGTCGATCTCGTGGGCCCACAGCGAGGGTGCGCCGGCCACCGGCGTCGCCCGCCCGAACACGTCCTGGTCCAGCAGGCCGCTGAGGCTGTGCACTGGGTTGGTGGAGACCAGCAGCACGCGTCGGCCCCGGCGCGCCATGCCCAGCGCCACCGCGCCGGCCATCACGGTCTTGCCCACACCGCCCTTGCCGCCGAGGAACAGGTACTTGAGCGTGGGCCGGGCCTCCACGACCTGTCGCATGGACTGCTGGATCAGGTCGGTCCAGCGCACAAGGCTAGCGAGCTGCTGCACGGTCGCCGTCTCCTCCAAACATGGCCTCGGCCATGCGCTCGATCATGGGCAGGCCGGTCACGTCCCGCTCGAACTCGGGCACATAGGCCAGGACCTGATTGCCGAAGAGCGTCTCGATCTTCTCCAGGTAGGTGCGCTGCATCTTGAGGCGGTTGCGCAAATAGTCGGGAATCTCCTGGCGGGCCAGCTCTTCGGGAAGCACGCGGTTGACCACGTAGCCGCTGAGCGGCACCTGGAACTTAGCGAAGAGCTGGGCGGCCTTCTGCGTGTCGATGAGCGCCATCTCCTCCGGCACGATGACGAAGAAGAACGCCGTGCGGGTCTTGTCGGTCAAGATGCCGCTGCTGGTGGTGATGCGCTGACGGATATACTGCAGTTCGTTGAGGATCAGGTCCTCCTGCAACTGCTCGCCCTTAAACCGGGCGGCCATCTCCGCGTACTGCTGCATCTCCTCCCGCAGCCTGGTGATCCGCTCGATCCACTCGTCGTAGACGCTGGCCATGCTCAGGTAGTAGAGCGCATGCCCCAACGGGACTAGGTCGTAGATGAAGTAGTCGTACTGCCCGGCCACGACGATGTCCACCACCTGATCGAAGATGGCGCTCTCTTCCATGGCCGGCTCGGCCGACGCCGCCGCGATGTAGTGCTCGATCTCCTCGGGCACGCTGTCGAACCCGTACATGTCCAGGATCTTCCGGCGGATCTCGTCCTGGTACTGCTTGATGTGCCGGTCGGCGTCGATCTCCTGGGCGAAGAGCCCGGGGATGATCTCCACGGGGCCCCTCCCGAAGATGTCCCGCTGGAAGATGTCTGAGAGCGAGGCCTGGGGGTCGACGGAGAAGACCAGCACCTTGTGGCCCTGGCGGGCCAGCCAGAAGGCCGTGGCGGCCGAGAACGTGGTCTTCCCCAGCCCGCCCTTCCCGCCGAACATGATGTAGCGACGCTCGGGGTTGTCGCGGAAGAGTGCGGCCAGCGAGCCGGGCCGGGTGACAGGCAGATCAGGTGAGGGCATCGGTCAGGTCCCGTTCCCGCAGCATGCTGCGTTTCCATGTGGAGATCTGGGGCACCACGTAGGGCAGCAGCCGCAGGGAATAGTACGGCGGTAGGATGGGCACGCCCAGCAGGTCGCCCATGGTGATCAGGATGAACAGGTGCTCCATGCTGCCCCGGGTCTTGAGGGCATGGCGGGTCATCTCATGGGCAGCCATGCCGTAGATGAAGTCCTTGAGGTTGCGCTTGACTCCCGCAAGGAAGCCCTGCTTCTCTTCTGACATCAGACACCTCCGGTGGCCGGCCTCGGACCCAGGGATCCCGGCGCGGCCGACTGCCCTGTTAGGGGCATGAGCGGCCCGAGTTTCTCCATCAGGATCGCCTCCACCTGCGTCGGGGGCCAGCCCACCGCGACCGGCCTTCCATCCAGCACGAACAGCGGATAGGTCCGCGCCCGGTGCCGCAGCGTCTTCCAGAGCCCTGCCGGTGACTGGGCATCGACCAGCCGGATGCGCAGGCGGCCGGGGTAGCGGGCCGACGCCGCACGGATCCAGTCGCAGAGCCGCACGTACTCGGCCTTGAACTCCTCGGGATACTCGTTGATCTCCTGGGTGTGGGCCGCAGAGCCGACCCCGACCGCCTCCAACGCGGTCTCACAGTGCGGGCAGTGGGTGAAGTACGTCAGGACGTGCGCCACAATCTCCAGGGTCGCCGCCTCCACCACTCGCCCCCCGTCACCCAGATTCAGGACCGCGCCGCGCGGCCAGGTGCCGCTCGATGCGTCCGACGAGCGCGTGCGGGTCCCACCCGGTCACCCGATCCTGGCCGTCTACGATGAACGTGGGATAATGTCGCACCCGATGCCGCAGCGACGCCGCAAACCATCGAAGGGAGGCGGGGGCGATGATGCGGATCAGCACGGCATCGCCATAGCGGGCATGGACATCGTGCAGCAGGCGCCACAGGCGCCGGTATTCCTCGCGCATGTGGGGCGGATAGCCCAACACCTCTTCGCGATGGACGGCCCGGCCGATCTCCAACAAGTCGAGGGGCGATCCCTCCCGCAGCAGCGCCAGGCCCGAAGCCAGCAACACCGGCGCCAGGACCTCCACAACCACCGGCGGAAATGGTGGCAGGGTTGGGGCGGGCAACTCAGTGGGGGAGCCGCCTGCGATGGGCAGCACCGTCTCGGCAGCCCGCCTCC
>JAVKIJ010000060.1:0-19401 GCA_031459535.1 Candidatus Fervidifonticultor quintus
CCACCCCACCTGGCCGCCGAGCAGCCGGGCGAGCTGGTCTGCCTGGACACGTTCTACATCGGCAAACTCAAGGGCGTGGGCAAGGTCTGGCAGTACACCGCCTGCGACGCGGCCTGCTCCTACGCCATCGCCGAAGTCGCCACGGAGTTTTCGGCCCAAGCGGCAGCGCGGTTCCTGACCAGACGGGTGCTGCCAGCCTACCGGGCGGCGGGATGGCTCCTGCAGCGGGTGCTGACCGACGGGGGCAGCGAGTACCGGGGGGCGTTCGATCAGGCGTGCGCCGCCTGGGGAATTCGCCACACCCGCACCCGACCCCGGCATGCGTGGACCAATGGCTTCGTGGAGCGCCTGCAAGGGACCATTCTCAGCGAGCTCTGGCGCGTGGAGTTCCGCCGCCGGTTCTTCACCCATGTCCGGTCCCTGCAGGTGGCCCTGGATCGGTACCTCGAGTTCTACAACCACCGCCGACCGCACCTGGGCTACCGCACCAACGGTCGGCCACCGGCCGAGATGTTCTGGGGTGTGGCCTGGAGGAGAGAGGATGAACAGAGCGCTCATGCGTAATGTGTGCACACCATTCCGAAACTGGACATCCTAGACCATCTTTCCCCAGGCGACGTGTTTGTGGATGTGGGCGCCCATATCGGCTACTGGTCGATCCTCGCGGCCCGCATCATAGGTCCCGAGGGAAAGGTGGTGGCGCTGGAACCAGATCCAGAGGCCGCAGAACTCTGCAGAAGCAATATCCATGCGAATGAGTTATCAGGCATCGTTGACGTTATCCAGGCCGCGGCGTGGAGCACTGAGGGGCAGGTTGAGTTCTCCCGTGCGAACCTCGCAAGCGGCCTCCGAGAGGGGCGGGTCGGCGCGGGCCCTCCGGCGCAGATCATCAGCTTCAAGCGCTGAGGTTGGATGATGTTGTCCCTAGTGCTATTGCAGCACGCCGGACTATTGTCAAAATAGACTTCGAGGGAAACGAGCTAGAGGTTGTCCGGGGCGCCAGACGGCTTGTTGGGGATTCCCATACGGTGTGGTTCATCGAGGTACATGGTCCGGATCAAGAGGAATCCCTCTTGTCTCTTTTCGGCAGCTCTGGATACCGGGTGACCACCGGGGACGATCGCTGCCAGCGGCTCCCTGGCTCGTACCCGCGATACCTGAGGGCATGGCCCGCCAGGGCGATACCGTGAGCCGCTGTCGAGTGGCGCTCATTGTTGGCCGGAGGGACGAGCCAACCGACGGGGTGTGGGACTACTGCCAGCACCTAATAGCCGCGTGCCGATCCATGGGGGCGCCTGTATTCGTGGTACCGGTCGCGTGGCACCGGGTCGGATGGCTCCCGGCACTCCGGGAGCTCCGGAAGCAAATACGAAACACGCGGGCCCGCTGGGCCGTCCTGCAAGTCACGCACCTGGGGTGGTCGAAGCGCGGCTTCTCCCTGGGGATGTTGGTCCCAGCGTTGGCTGCGCGCAGTGCCGGTGCGCGCGTGGCCGCTGTGATCCATGACCCCTTGGGGTTCGGCGGTGCTCGATGGAGAGATCGGGTGCGGACGGCGGTGCAGATCTCGGCGTTGCTGGCCCTGACGAGGATCTCCCACCGCGTGTTTGTCACCATAGATCCTCGCCTACTGGACTGGGCACGCCGGGCAGCACACAAAGTGCGTTTGCTGCCGGTCGGGTCGAACATCCCCGTCTCGAGCAACTGTCAGGGCAACCGGCCAGGCGGAGATGGTCTGGTCATAGCCGTCTTCGGAATCACCGAGGGGCTGAGGGGCGACGGGGAACGGAAGACCATCTTGGATACCGCGGCCCAAGCGGCACAGGAGGTCGGTCCGGTGACGGTCGTGGCATTCGGCCGGGGAACAGCACCTACCGACGGCGCCTGGCCTTGGGCGCCGGGTGTGACCGTGGAAGCCAGAGGCATCGTTGCCTCTGGCGAGGCATCCGGCATCCTGGAAAGGGCCGACGCCATGCTGTTCGTCCGGGGGGGACTCTCTTCTCGTCGGGGCACAGCGATGGCCGGTATTGCTCACGGCCTGCCCGTGGTCGGGTTCCGCACGGCGGAGACAGGCTGGCCCATGACCGAAGCTGGCGTGGTGCTCGTGGAACCGGGAGATCAAAGAGGACTCGCAGAGGCCTTGGTGCGGCTCCGGCGAGATCCGGCCTTCGCGGCAGAGCTCCGAGCTCGGAGCCGCCGTGCCTACGAGAGGTACTTCTCCTGGTCTGCCATCGCGGCCCGGTTCCTGGAGGCGTTGGAGGAGGCATGACGGACCAACCCATCAGAGTCCTGCTGGTCTCGAGCCACCCCGTGCAATACGCCTCCCCGCTCTACCGCCTTTACGCCCGCGACCCGCGTCTCGACGTGACAGTGGCCTACTGTTCGCTTCAGGGGGCGCAGCCCGGCGTGGACCCGGAGTTCGGCGTGGAGGTGGCCTGGGACGTCCCCCTTCTCGAGGGCTACAGATGGGTGCACCCCCCGAACCGCTCGCCCCGCCCGGGTCTCAGGGGTTTCTTCGGGCTGGTGAACCCCGGCCTTGCGACGCTCATCTGGCAGGAGCGGCCCGATGTGGTCGTCTGCTACGGCTGGCGGGCGGCGTCGTTCTGGATCGCCGCCCTGGCCGCGACACTCGCCGGGGCGAAACTTGTCTTCACCACCGACGCCCACACCCTCGAACCGCGGGATGGTCGGCGGGCGAAGGCAACCTTGAAGCGCGTGCTCCTCCCCTTGTTCTTCCGGCTCGCCGACGCCGCTTTCGGGCCGTCGTCGAGGACTCTCGCCCTCCTCCGGAGCCTGGGTGTCCGAGAGGACCGGCTCTTCCTTACCCACTACGTCGTCGACAACCAGTTCTTTGCCGCGGGCGCGGCCGCCGCCGACAGGATTGGAGTTCGGCGCAGGTGGGGACTGCCGGAGGACGCGTTCGTCGTGCTCTTCGTGGGTAAGCTCGTGCCCTGGAAGCGCCCTGCCGACGTGCTTGAGGCCGTTGCGCGCGTGCCTGGCGCCTTCGTGGTTCTGGCGGGAGAGGGTCCGCTCCGGGCCGCGCTTGAGGCGAGAGCCGCACAGCCCGATCTCGCGGGACGAATCCGCTTCCTCGGATTCGTGAACCAGCGGGCGCTACCTGAGGTGTACGCGGCCGCCGACGTCCTGGTGCTTCCTTCCGAGTACGAGGCTTTCGGTCTCGTGGTGAACGAGGCGTTCTGCTGCGGTCTTCCGGCGATCGTCACCGAAGCCTGCGGGGCTGCGGGAGATCTGGTCAGGGACGGTGAGACGGGCTACATCGTTCCCGTCGGAGATGTGGACGCTCTCGCCGATCGCCTGCGGCGCCTCGCGGCCGACCCCGACCTGCGGCGCGCGCTGGGCGCCGCAGCCCGCTCGAGGATGGACGAATGGGGCCCCGAGCAGAACGCCCACGCCTTCGCCGACGCCTGTCTCACACTAACGGGCCGCCAGAGCCTGAGTACGCACTCATCCAGGAGCGCAATTCGGAGCAGGGTCTCCAAGCCGTGAAGGTCCTCATCTATGCCCATGCATTTGCTCCGCTTGTGGGAGGGGCGGAGACTTACGTGATGCATATCGCTCGCGGGCTGGCAGCTGGCGGGGTCGAAGCACCTTCATTCGAAGTGACGGTGGCCACTCCGACTCCGGCGGGGGATTTCGACGACACGCGCCTCCCCTTCCGGGTAGAGCGCCGGCCGAGCCCGAAGTCGCTCTTCGCGCTGGTCCGTTGGGCCGACGTAGTGCTGCTGGCCGGTCCGGCGTTCCTTCCCCTGCTGTTGGCCCTGCTCGCGCGCCGGCCTGTGCTCGTGGAGCACCACGGGTATCAGGCGGTTTGCCCGAACGGCCTGCTCTTCGAAGAACCGCGCAAGGGCATCTGCCCGGGCCACTTCATGGCACGACGGTACCACCACTGCTTCCGGTGTGTGCGTGCCACCTCCGGTCCGGTCGTCGCCGCGCTCAAGCTCCTTGCGACCTTCCCGCGCCGGTGGATGCTCTCGAAGGTCGCCGCAAACCTCGCCATTACCCGGCATGTGGCGGACCGGGTCAGGCTGCCGAAGACTCGGGTCGTCTACCACGGCGTACCCATACCGGAGGCGGCAGGCGATGGAGTGGCGGGAGGTACGCCCACGTTCGCCTACCTCGGCCGATTGGTGAGCGAGAAGGGCCTGCACCTGCTTCTGGAAGCGGCGAAGTCGCTCGCCGACCAGGGGATGCGGTTTCGCGTGAAGTTCATTGGGGACGGTCCTGAGCGGCGGCGGCTGGAGGTTCTTACGGACACGCTCGGGCTTCGCCCCATGGTCTGCTTCACCGGCTTCCTCCACGGCGCGGCGCTGGAGGAGGAGATGCGCGGGGTCACGGCCCTGGTCATGCCCTCAGTATGGGAGGAGACGGCGGGTCTGGCGGCCATGGAGCAGATGGCGCGGGGACGGCCGGTCATCGCCGCGGACGTCGGGGGGTTGGGCGAGGTGGTGGGTGACGCCGGGCTCAAGTTCCAGGCCGGAGACGCGACGGCCCTGGCGGTCTGTATGAGGCAGGTGCTCGAGGCCCCGCAGCGTGCTGCGAGATTGGGCCGGTTGGGCCGGGAGCGGGCAGTGCGGATGTTTGCGCTGGAGCGCATGGTCGAAGACCACAGGCGGATTATAGCCCAGGTCGCGCGCGGGGGTTGAAGGCGGCTGTGGCCGTCGTTCGACCTGCGCAGCACCGGGTTCCGCCGGCCGCTTTCGTGGCCGGCGCGGCGTGTGCGCTGGCTGTCGCCGGCACGGCGGCCATAACCGGACAAGGGCTGCCGGTGCCGTCGATCGCCCTACCGGCGGTCTTCGCCGGGGCCCTGGGGGCGGTGGTCCTGGCGAACTGGCGGGCGGGTGTTTACCTGTTCCTGGCCTGGCTGGTCGTCGAGGACCTCCCCCGCAAGTTCCTGGGCAACGATATGCGCCTGTACTTCGCCAAGGACGTACTCGCCCTTATCCTGTACCTGGCCTTTTGGGCCCGGAGCCTGCGAGGGAGGGAGACGCGGCCATCTTTCCGCTTTCTTGCGCCCCTGATTGTCTTCGCCGCCTGGGGCCTGGTGCAGGTCTTCAACCCCAGGTCCCCGAGCCCCGTCTACGGCCTCCTGGGCCTGCGCATGTACTTCTTTTACGTTCCGATGCTCTTCGTGGGGTACGCGCTCGTCCGCAGCGAGCGGGACCTCCGCCGGTTCCTCGTGTTCAACCTGGCACTGGCAGCGGTGGTCGCCGGGCTGGGCATCGCCCAGGGCATCGTGGGACTCGACTTCCTCAACCCCGGGGAGCTGGCCCCCGAACTCCACCTGGCCCGCCTGGTCCGGCAGGCTCCGATCACCGGCGCGCTCGTCCCCCGGCCCACGTCGGTCTTCGTCAGCGACGGACGGTTCGCCTGGTACATGCTGGTCGCGTTCCTGCTGGGGGTGGGAGGGACGGCTTGCGCGCTGGCCCGCCGGGACCTGAGAGGTCTGATGCTGGCTGCGACTACGGGCGTCGTCGCCGCGGCCATCGTCGTGAGCGGCTCCCGGGGCACGTTCATGTACGCCCTGGGAAGCACCGCGGTCCTCGCGGCGGCGCTGCAGTGGGGTGCCTCCCGCCCGCTGCGGGGACGCGTGATGAAGGGTACCCAGCTCGTCCTGCTCGCGATCGGGCTCGGCATCGTGCTCGTCCTCGTCCTCTTTCCGGAGGCGGTGGGGGCCCGGTGGGCGTTCTATTACGAGACCATCGCGCCCTGGAATCCGAGCTCGGAACTGGCCTGGCGCGTGTGGGGCTACCCCGTTAGCAACCTCCTGGCCGCTTTCAGTCTTCCCGGCTGGCTCCTCGGATACGGCATCGGGACCTCGTCCCTGGGAGTACAGTACGTCACAGGCCTCCTCGGCCTGCCCGCACTCGAGATCGGCGTGGAGAGCGGCTACGGGACGCTGATCCTGGAGCTGGGCATTCTGGGGCCGCTGCTGTGGCTGCTGTGGACGACCGCGCTTGTGCGAGAGGGCTGGGCGGTCCTCCGACGGCTGCGGGGGTCGGCGCTGTTCCCAGTGGGAGCCGCCGTTCTATGGTTCGCGTTCCTCCTGCTCTTCCCATTCACGCTTGGGGGGATGCAGCCCTACCAGAATTTCATTTTCAACGCCTATCTGTGGCTGCTGCTCGGGATACTCTTCCGGCTGCCGGCCCTGGTTCGTCGCTAAACCCATGTCCGAATCTCCCATTCTCGAAAAGCGAACGATCGGCGGTCTGCACGATTTCCTGGTCCGCGAAATCTTCCCGAGGTATGCGAAAGCGGGCCAGCGTGCTGTGGATCTCGGTGCCGGCAGCGGTGCGCTGGCAGTTCGTCTTTGTGAACTCGGTCTGGCGGTGCTGGCGGTGGACATCGACGCTGAGGGCTTCAAGGCACCAGTCCCCTTCCGCCGGCTGGACTTGAACGATGTCGGCTTCGCGGCCGCCATACTCGATGGAGGTGGCTTCGACCTCGTGACGGCGGTCGAAGTGATGGAACACCTTGAGAGTCCGATCAACTTTCTGCGGAATGTTCGAAGGTTGTTGCATCCGGAGGGCGTGGCGATCGTGACGACCCCAAACGTCGACAACCTTCCGGCGCGTGTCAAGTTCCTGCTGCGAGGGCGTCTGCGCGGCCTGGACGAAGCTGGCGAACGAACCCACATCACCCCGATCTTCTGGGACCTCTTGACTCGTCAGTGGCTTCCCCGCGCGGGGCTGCGGCTGGTGGAGCACGTTGTGTTCCCCCCTGGCGGGTACAAGTTGACACGACCTGAATACGCCTGGGCGTTCTGGCTCGCCGCCCGAATCTTCGGTGGGGATTGCTTGCTGGGCGATACCCATGTCTTCGTCCTTCAGAGAAGCGACTGAGCGGAAAATGCCGAGGCGCCGCCTGCGGGTGTGGGTCGTCACTCCTGAGCTCCACCGCCATGGCGGCACGGAGAGGTGTCTCGCCGAGCTGGTCGAGCGCTGGCGGGATAGGTTCGACCTGCGACTCTATACCATGCGGGCAGATGGCGTAGACCTGACCGGCATTCCGGTGCGGCGTATTCCGTGGCTTCCCGGGCCGCACTTGGTGCGCTACATCTGGTGGTACGTCGCCAACACTATCCTCCGGCGGTGGGACGCGCTTCGCCTGGGCGCACCCGACGTGGTCCACTCGCCGGGTGTCAACTGCCCCGACGCCGATTCGATGAGCGTACACATTGTTTTCGCCAAGTACTGGGAGCGTACAGGGCCCGCCACCTGGCGCAGCCTCCTCCGTCGGCGGACGGCTGCGCGCGCGGCTCACCGCATTCTGTACTGGGCGCTCGTGCGGCGGCTGGAGCGCGTAGCGTATTCGGGTGCGGCGACGATTTGGGCCATCTCCCGGGAGGACGCGCGGGAACTGGAGAATCGGTTCAACCGCCCCCCGGGGACCGTCGTGGCGATCCCCCACGGTGTGGACGCACGCATCTTCTCCCCGGATGCCCGAGTCCAGCGCCGTGCCGCGGCCCGAGCCCGGATGGGGCTTGGCGCCGAGCGGGTCTTGCTACTGGTGGGCAATGACGCCGTCAAGAAGGGTGTCGACACTGCGGTCCGGGCGCTGGCGTCCCTGCCGCCCGACGTCGTGCTGGCCGTGGCCGGGCGGGTGGACGCGGACCTGGTGAAGCGTTGGTCAAGAGAAGCAGGCGTGGCCGACCGGGTGCGCCTGTGGCCGCACAATCCCGAGGTGCTTGACTACTACGCGGCGGCTGACGTCTTCATCGCCCCGTCGCGGGAGGACGCCTTCCATCTGCCTGCCATGGAGGCCCTCGCCTGCGGCCTGCCGGACGTGGTCAGCGCAAAGACCGGCGCCGCGGAATTGATGGAGGACGGGCGTCACGCCCTCGTTCTTCGCGATCCCGAAGACAGTTCCGCGCTGGCAGTGCTCGTGCGGTGTATCCTCGACGACTCCTCGCTGGCTGAGCGTCTCGGGCGCGAGGGTCGGGCTCTGGCCGAGCGCCTTTCCTGGGATGCCAATGCGGAGCGGGCGGCGGCTCTTCTCGAGCGTGAGACTACCACGCCCCGCGTGCTCGTTCTGGCGCCACATGCCTGGGGGACGGGCGGGATCGAGCGGTGCACCCGCACCCTCGTGCGGGCGCTGGCCGACCTCTACGGCGCCGAGCGCATCGGGCTACTGTCCGTCTGGGGCGGACCAGGAGTTCTTCCCTGCCGCGTCCTGTGGAAGGGGCCTGAGGCGAGGGGCGCCGGAAGGGTCCCCTGGACGGTCAAGGTGCGTTTCGTGCTCGCCGCCGCGCGGCTGGCCCGCAGGTGGCGTCGCCGTCTGGTCGTGGTGGCCTGCCACCCGCATCTGGCGCCCGTCGCGTGGCTGGCCGCGCGGGCTGCTGGAGCGCGGTGGGCGGTGTGGTGCCATGGCAGGGAAGTGTGGCGGCCAGTGCGGCCGGCGGTGCGCGCCGCGCTGCGGCGGGCCGACCTTGTGGTCGCCCCCAGCCGGTTTACCGCCGGCCTGCTCGAGCGGATGCACCGAGTCCCACCTGCGCGCCTCGCCGTGCTGCCCCACGCGTTGCCACCCGACCTGCCCCTGGCGGAGGCAGGCGTGGCGGGGGGCGCGACCGCGGGTGAGGGGGGCCTCCGGGTTCTGACGGTAGCCCGCCTGGTTCCCGAGCATGCTTACAAGGGCGTGGACACGCTGCTGGCTGCGTGGCCGCTGGTGCTGCGCTCGGTTCCCGAGGCCGAGCTGGTCGTGGTGGGCGACGGGCCCGACCGCCCGCGCCTGGAGCGCGAGGCCGCTCGTCTAGTGCTCGACGGCCGCGTGCGGTTCGCCGGCCATCTCGACGACCGGGCTTTGGCGGAGGCCTACACGCAGGCGGCCGTCTTCGCGCTGCCTGCGCGCACGCGAGTCGGGCGCGGGGCGGCCGGCGAGGGCTTCGGCCTCGTGTTCCTGGAGGCCGCGGCCGCCGGCCTTCCGGTCGTCGCCGGAAACGGCGGCGCCATTCCGGAAGTCGTGCGCGACGGCGAGACCGGCCTGCTCGTGGATCCCGAGTCCCCGGAAGCGGTGGCCGCGGCCATCGTCAGGCTGCTCCGCGATCCCGACCTCGCGCGGCGCCTGGGCGAGGCGGGCAGGCGGTTGGCGCGGGAGGAGTTTTCCTACGAGCGCTTTCGCGAGCGGCTGGCCGGGCTGATCGAGGGGTTGCGGCGTCCGGCATGACATCCCTGCGGGTCCTGAAGGTGACCCAGGTGTACGATCTGGCCACGTCCGCGAGCGGCCAGGCGGCCAAAGTAGCGGACATTTCACGCCATCTCGCGCGCCGCGGGCACGTGGTCACCGTGTTGACCGCTGCGCGGGAGATTCAGGCGGTCCGGGAGCGACGCGACGGCGTCGAGGTGATAGGCCTGCCTGCCGCCTTCCGCTACCGCGCCATCACGGTGAATCCCGGCGTCGTCGACTTCTGCCTGCGCCGTCTGCGGGAGTTCGACGTCGTCCACCTCTACGGCACTTACGACTTCCTGGGCCCCGTCGTCGCTGCCTTCTGCCGCCGGTGGCGCGTCCCCTACGTGCTCGAGCCGCTGGGCATGTTCCGGCCCATCGTGCGGAACATCGGCCCCAAGCGCGCCTACCGGCGCCTCCTGGGCTGGCCGGTGGTGGCCGGGGCGGCGCGCGTGATTGCCACCAGCGAACTGGAGCGGGAGGAGCTCGTGGCCGACGGTGTGCCGGCGGCCAAGGTCGTGGTGCGGCGCAACGGCGTGGAACCTCCTGGTCCCGAGGAGGCCCCGTCGCCGGGGGCCTTCCGCCGGGACGCCGGGGTCGGGCAGGATCAGCCGCTCGTGCTGTACCTGGGGCGGATCTCGAAGAAAAAGGGGCTCGACCTGCTTTTGGAGGCGTTCAGTGCGGTGCCAGCGCCGGCAGCTCTGGCCATCGTGGGCCCCGACGACGGCGACGGGTGCCTCCAGGAGCTCGAGCGGCAGCGTGACCGGCTGGGGCTGAACGGTCGCGTGCGGATCATGGGTCCCCGGTTCGGCGCCGACAAATGGGCAGCCCTGGCCGACGCCGACGTGGTTGTGCTGCCGTCGCGCAGCGAGAACTTCGGCAACGCGGCGGCGGAGGCGGTGGCCTGCGGCGTGCCGGTGGTCGTCACCGACCGGTGCGGCATCGCCCCGCTGGTCGCCGACCGGGCCGGGCTCGTCGTGCCCTGCCATGTGGATGCGATTCGCTACGGGCTCTCCCGGCTGCTCGAAGACCCCGACCTGCGGGAGCGGCTGCGCGCCGGGGCCCTCGAGGTACGCCGCGATCTCTCCTGGGACGAGCCTGTGGCCCAGCAGGAGCAGATCTACCTGGAAGTGCTGCGGGAGCACTCGCATCGCAGCACGGCCTTCGTGCCGGAAGAGGGTCACTCGCGCGGCCTTTGATCTGATATGTGCGGCATCGCGGGGCTGTACGGCCCTCCATTGCTCGCTCCTGAGCCCGTCTGGCGGATGGTCGACCGTCTGCGCCACCGGGGGCCCGACGATCGGGGCGTCCACAGCCCGGCTCCCACCGTGGTGCTCGGCAGCACCCGACTCAGCATCCTCGACCTCTCGCCGGCCGGCCAACAGCCCATGAGCAACGAGGACGGCCGGGTGTGGGTGACATTCAACGGCGAGGTCTACAACTTCCGCGCTCTGCGGGCCGACCTGGAGCGTCGAGGGCACGTCTTCCGCTCGCAGACCGACACCGAGGTGGTCGTCCACGCCTACGAGGAATGGGGCGCCGGCTGCGTGGGCCGGCTGCGGGGGATGTTCGCCTTTGCCATCGCCGACGCGCGCGAAGCCGGGCCCCAGGGGGAGGGGGCGAGACTGCTCCTGGCGCGCGACCCCCTGGGTATCAAGCCGCTGTACTACGCCACGGCCGGCGGCCGGTTGCTGTTCGCCTCCGAGGTCCGGGCCCTGCTCGCTTCGGGCCTGGCGCCGCGGCGGCTCTCCACCGAGGGGCTGGCCGCTTACCTGCTGTGGGGGTCCGTGGCTGAGCCGTTGACTCTGGTGGACGGCGTCCGGTCGCTGCCTCCGGGACACCGCCTGACGGCGCAGGTGAACGACGGTGCGCTGCGGGTCGAGGTGGAACCCTACTGGCGCCTGCCGGTCGCCCCCGCGGGTCGTGACGGCATGGCGGACTCCGCCCGGGACGAGTCCGTGGCGGCGCTCCGCCGCCTTCTTGCGGAAACCGTCGGCCTCCACCTCGTCGCCGACGTCCCCGTGGGCGTCTTCCTGAGCGGCGGCGTGGACTCCACGTGCGTGGCCACACTGGCCGCCGAGGCCCACGGCGCGATCTCCACGGTGACGGTGACTTTCCCGGAAGAGGCCGACAGGAACGAAGCCGCCCTGGCCCGCGAGACGGCCCGGCGGCTGGGCACGCGACACCACGAGGTGGTCCTCACAGGCCAGGAGGCGCTGCGGCGCCTCGACGAGGCGGTGGCGGCCCTGGACCAACCCAGCATGGACGGCATCAATACCTACTTTGTCTCGTGGGGGGCGCGGCAGGCCGGCCTGAAGGTGGCCCTCTCGGGGCTGGGCGGCGACGAGCTGTTCGGCGGCTACACCACCTTCGTCGCAGTTCCCCGATTGGAGGCTCTGGCAGCCCTGGCCCGCCGGGCTCCTCTCCCGGCGAAGTGGGCGGCGCGGGCTACCCGTGCGCTTCCCGGGCTGAGCCCCGATGCGCGCGGAAAGGTCGCCGACCTGCTGGCTGCCCCCGACCTCCTGCCGCACCCTTATGCCCTGGCGCGGGCGCTCTTCCCGCCGCACCGAGTGCTTGCTCTGCTGAACGGCACTGCGGCCGCCGCACCTGGCGGACCCTGGGCCGACCGCCTCGCCGATCTGGCGGCGCGGTCCCGGGAGCTGGGCCCGTTCGGCCGGGTTTCAACGCTGGAGCTGGGCACCTATCTGGTCAACACCCTGCTGCGCGATACCGACGCCATGAGCATGGCGCACTCGCTCGAGGTGCGGGTGCCATTCATCGATCGGGAAGTGGTGGAGTTCGTAGCCTCCCTACCCGACGCCTGGCGGGCCGGGCGCTTGGGGCCACGACGCGGCGCCAAGGCCCTGCTGCTGGAGGCGCTGGGTGACCGCCTGCCTGAGGCCGTTGTCCGCGGCCGGAAGCGGACTTTTACCCTGCCGTGGGAGCGGTGGCTGCGCGGCCCGCTGAGGGGGAGGGTAGAGGAGGGCATCGAGGCGATCCCCGAACCGCTGCGGCTCTTCCTCGATCCCGTGGAAGTGCGGGCTGTCTGGCGCGACTTCCTGGCCCGCCGGACGGGATGGTCCCGGCCCTGGGCGCTGTACGTGCTGAATGAGTGGGTGCGCAGGCACCTGGTGGTTTGACCCTCGGGCTGGTCTCGGCGAGGATTTGATCCCATGAGAGTGAGGGTCTCGGACAGCGCGACGATTCTTACATCCTTGACGAATTCGTCAAAGCGGCGGGTGACGGCAGCATGATCGTTCGCGGCGTTGATATCGTCCGCCGAGTGCTCCCAGACCGGTGGGCGCTGTCAGTGTACAGTCGTCCCCATCTGGCCGGGTTCCTGCGCCGTGCGCTCAACCGCTTTGTCCCCGAGGGTTTGAGTTCCGTCCGTATCGCGGGTGGTGGTCTGCAAGGCCTGCGCATGGAGCTCGACCTGAGGCGTGAGAAGTTTCTCTGGCTCGGCACCTACGAGCCCTGGATCCAGGAGGCGATGAGCAGGTACGTGCGTCCGGGAGATTGGGCGTGGGATGTGGGGGCGTTCATTGGTTATCACTCACTCTTTCTGTGGCGGCTCGGGGCCAACGTCGTCGCCCTTGAGCCCGATCCCATCAACTTTGACCGACTCCTGACGAATCTCAGAGCCAACGGCGCGCATGACGTCAGGGCGCTCAGGCTGGCTGCCGGACGGACTGAGGGTCGTGCCCGTTTCCGGCGCTTGGCGGAGCATCCGAGTCAGACGCGCCTGGAGGATGATGGCGACGGCGAGTGTTCTGTTGTGCCGTTGGACAACTTGCTCGCGAACTGTCCAGCTCCTCGGCTGGTGAAGGTCGACGTGGAAGGATCCGAGCTCGACGTACTGGCAGGTGCCTCCATCCTCCTGCGGGAGTGTCGGCCCGTGTGGATCGTGGAAACCCACGGAACGGCAGAGATAGTAGCTGCCTGCTTCAGGCTTGAGCGATACGAGGTGAGACCGGTGGGAAAGGGTGCGGAGGTAGACACGCAGTTGCCCGTGGGGGGGCCTGCCCATCTCCTGGCGGTGCCGCGGGCATGATCATCCTGGGTCTGAACGCCTGCCACGGCAACGCGTCGGCCGCCAAGATATCGTGGTCAATCCGGGGCTGAAGCTGCAGATGTGGGGAAAGCGACCCGGCTCAGTAGTGGTACCGCGCCTGCAGGAAATCGATGCGGTCTTCGGTGACGCGGTACACAATTCGGTGCTCCTGCGTCAGCCGTCGTGACCAGACGCCCGGTGCGAGGTATTTCAAGGGCTCCGGCTTCCCGATTCCGGCGAAGGGGTCCCGCACAATGGCGCGGACAAGGTCGAGGGCGCGCAAGGCCACCCTCCGGTCTGTCTCGACCCAGTAGCGGAGATCCTCAATGAACTCGGGGTGGAAGACGGTGTCGCGAGCCCTGCGCGCGGCCCGGCGATTACCGGCGTTCGAGCCCAAGGGCTTTCCGCAGGGCCTCCACCGAGCGCGGCTTGCCTTCCCGCGCGAGGGCACGCCTCAAGGCCCTCAGCAGCCGCTCGGCGTTCTTGGGCGACCTGAGCAGGTGTGCGGTTTCTTGCAGACCGGCCAGCTCGTCGGCGGCGATGAGCGCTACTTCCGGTCTTCCCCGCCGGGTGATGATGATCGTCTCCCGGTCCTGGACCGCGCGCTCGATGAGGCCGGCCAGGCGCGCCCGAGCATTGGTGTAACTGGTCTGGACTGGCATGTGTCTCCCCTTGACCGTTTCTTGACCTGTCAGAACGTCTGTACAGGATCCTTGTACAGGACATCGGTGCGGTTGTCAAGGTATCGCGGCGCGGCCGTGATTCCACCCTGATGGTCATTCTGGGGATCAACGCCTACCACGGGAACGCCTCGGCGGCCATTCTGTGCGACGGCCGGCTGGTGGCCGCGGCCGAAGAGGAGCGGTTCAACCGGGTCAAGTACGCCGCGGGCTTCCCCACCCGGGCGGTGCAGTACTGCCTGCAGGCCGCGGGTGTGACCCTGGCCGAGGTCGACCACGTAGCCGTGCCCCGCAACCCCTGGGCGCGGGTGGGCAGCAAAGCGCTGTACGCGCTGCGGCTTCCCCGCTTCGCGCTGGACCGCTCCCGGGCCCTCGTCCGTTTCGCCGGCCTGCGAGACGAGCTGGCCCGGGCGTGCGACGCCGATCCCGCCGCCATCCGGGCCCGGTGGCACCGCGTGGAGCACCACCGGGCGCACCTGGCCAGTGCCTTCTTCGTCTCACCGTTTGAGGAGGCGGCGGTCTTGTCGGCCGATGGTCTGGGCGACTTCGCCAGCACCATGTGGGCCAGCGGCCGGGGCCACCGCCTGGAGGTGCACGGCGCGGTGGAGTTCCCGCACTCCCTGGGCCTGTACTACACGGCCATCACCCAGTACCTGGGCTTCTGGAAGTACGGCGACGAGTACAAGGTGATGGGCCTGGCGGCCTACGGGGAGCCGGCCTACCTGGATGAGTTCCGGCGCATTGTACGGACTCCCTCACCCTACACCCTCTCCCCAAAGGGGAGAGGGGGAGTGAAGACATCCTCTCTCACAAGGGGAGAGGGATGGGGTGAGAGGCTGCCATTTCATCTGGGGCTGGAGTATTTTTTGCACCATCGGAACGGGCCGGACATGACCTGGCGCGAGTCCGACCGCACGCCGGTGCTGGGGCGCCTGTTCTCCGACCACCTGGCGGCGCGCCTGGGGCCGGCCCGCCAGGCGGGAGAGCCGATCGAGCGGCGTCACCAGGACGTGGCCGCCACCCTGCAGGCCCGCCTCGAGGAGGTCTACTTCGACCTGCTCGACGCCCTGTACGCGCGCACGGGGCTGCGGGCGCTGTGCCTGGCCGGCGGGGTCGCGTTCAACTGCGTCGCCAACGGCAAGATCTTCGACCGCACCCCCTTCGAGCGGGTCTACGTCCAGCCGGCGGCAGGCGACGCCGGGCTGGCGGTCGGCGCGGCCTTCTACGTCTACCACCAGGTGCTGGGGCACCCCCGGTCCTTCGTCATGGACCACGCCTACTGGGGTCCGGAGTTCGACGCCGCGGTGATCCGCCGGGCTGTGGATGCGGCGGGACTGCGCTACCGGGAGCTGCCCGAGGAGGTGCTGTGCCGCGAGACGGCGCGGCATGTGGCCGAGGGCAAGATCGTCGGCTGGTTCCAGGGGCGCATGGAGTGGGGCCCGCGGGCCCTGGGCAACCGCAGCATCGTCGTCGACCCGCGCCGCCCCGAGATGAAGGACGTCCTGAACCGCCGCATCAAGCACCGGGAGCCCTTCCGGCCGTTTGCGCCATCCATCCTCGAGGAGGCGACAGGCGAGTACTTCGAGCGGATCCACCCCTCGCCGTTCATGATCCTGGCCTATCCGGTGCGTCCGGAGAAGCGTGCGGTGATCCCCGCACCCACCCATGTGGATGGTACCGGACGCCTCCAGACCGTCAGCCGCGACACCAACCCGCGCTACTGGCGGCTGATCAAGGAGTTCGAGTGCCTGACCGGCGTGCCGGTGGTGCTGAACACGTCGTTCAACGAGAACGAGCCCATCGTCTGCACCCCGGAGGAGGCGGTGGACTGCTTCCTGCGGACCGAGATGGACGTGCTGGCGATCGGCGACTTCTTGGTGGACAAGGGGAACGCTGTCCCAGGGTCCTCAGGCTAGGTGCTCTATTTGGAGATCGTGAAAGCGATGGACGCCCCCCGTCTTCGGCGTCGGTAGGGGCGGTGGTTCCGGTAGATCTGCGGTCCTTCGCGTGTCGGCTCCAGCCTCCGGCGTCGGGTGAAGGCTGGGTGTCCCATGGCGAGGATCCTGCTCTTCAATCAGTACTTCCCTCCAGATAGCGCGGCCACCGCGCAGATGGCGGCCCTTGTCGCGGGCACCCTGGCAGAACGTCATCAGGTGACGGTGCTCGCCGGCCGGCCCTCCTACGACCCCGCCGAGCGCCACCCGGCCTACCTGCTCCGCCGGGAGCGAGGGGGCGATGTGATCGTCGAGCGGGTCGGCTCCACCGCCTTCCCGCGCCGCCGCATGGCCGGGCGGCTGGCTAACTACCTCACCTACCTGGCGCTGGCGGTGCCTCGGGCCCTCGCCCTGCCGGCCGACCTCCTCCTGGCCATGACCGACCCGCCGGTGGCCGGCATCGCCGGGGCGCTGGCGGCGGCGGTGCGCCGGCGACGCTTCGTCTACAACGTCCGCGACCTCTACCCCGACATGGCGGTGGCCGGTGGCCTGCTGCGCCCGGGACCGTGGACGGCGGCGTGGGACCGGTGGCACCGCTGGGCTCTGCGCCGCGCGCACCGGGTAATCGTGCTGGGCGACGACATGCGCGACCGGCTGGTGGCGAAAGGTGTCGCTCCCGAGCGCATCGCTGTCGTGCGCGACGGCGGCCCGCCACCGACCGTCATGGCGGCCGACCACCCGGTCGTGCGGGCGGTGCGGGGGCCGTACCCGTTTGTCGTGCTGCACGCCGGCAACCTGGGATTTGCCGGGGCCTGGCAGACGCTCACCCGGGCCGCGGCCCTGCTGGATGGGGCGGGAGCCGGGCTCGTCTTCGTGGGCGACGGCGTGGCTGCCCCCACCATCGACCGCGCGGCCGAGGCACTGCCGCAGGTGCGCCGTCTGCCGTACCGCCCGGCGGACGAGGTGCCCTACGTGCTCGCTGCAGCCGACCTCCACGTCGTCACCGTGCGGCGGGGCCTGGAAGGGGTCGTGGTGCCCAGCAAACTCTACGCCGTCCTGGCGGCCGGGCGGCCCGTGCTGGCCGTGGCTCCGGAGGCCAGCGACGTCGCCCGCATCGTGCGGCGGTACGGGTGCGGTTTTGTCGCCGACCCGGACGACCCGGTTGCGGTGGCGGCCGCGGTGCGACAGGCCATGGCGTCACCGGACTTGCTGGAGACCATGGGGCGCCGGGCACTGGCCGCGGCGGCGGACTTCGAGCGTTCGAGACAGCTGGCACAGTTCGTGCGGGTGGTGGAGGAGGCGCTGGCCTGAGCGACGTCGAGGCAGGGCCAGCGTGGGAGGGAGCGATGACGGTGCGCGTGCTGGTCACGGGGGCCGGCGGGTTCATCGGGCACCACCTGGTGCGCTACCTGGTGGGCCGGGGCTGCTGGGTGCGCGGGGCGGACATCAAGGCCCCCGAGTTCGAGCCCACCGCGGCGCACGAGTTCTTGCGGGCCGACCTGCGTGACCCCGCCGCCTGCGCGGCCGCCGTGCGCGGGGTGGACGAGGTCTACCACCTGGCGGCGGATATGGGCGGCATCGGCTACATCACCGTCTACCACGCCCAGGTCGCCCGCAACTCGGCCCTCATCGACCTGCACATGCTCGACGCGGCGCGGGAGGCCCGCGTGCGCCGCTTCCTCTTCTCCTCATCGGCCTGCATCTACCCGCGCTACCGGCAGCAGAGCGCCGACGTTACCCCACTGCGCGAGGAGGAGGCCTGGCCGGCCGACCCCGAGCCCGGCTACGGCCTGGAAAAGCTCTTCGCTGAGGAGATGTGTCGGTACTACCGCGAGGACTACGGGTTGGAAACAAGGATCGTCCGCTTCCACAACGTCTACGGGCCGCTGGGGACCTACGAGGGCGGAAAGGAGAAGGCGCCCGCCGCCATCTGCCGCAAGGTGGCTCTCGCCCGTGACGGTGATGAGATCGAGGTCTGGGGAGACGGGCGGCAGACGCGGTCCTTCATGTACGTGGACGACTGCGTCGAGGGGATCTGGCGCCTCATGCGCTCTGATTACCCCGAGCCGCTCAACCTGGGGACCGACCGGCTGGTGACGGTGGACGAGCTGGTGGACATCGTCTGCCGCATCGCCGGCAAGCGGCTGCGCAAGCGCTACGACCCAACCAAGCCGCAGGGGGTGCGCGGGCGCAACAGCGACAACACCCGCCTGCGACAGGTGCTGGGCTGGGAGCCGCAGATCCCGCTGGAAGAGGGGTTGGCACGGACCTACCGCTGGATCGAATCCGAGTTGCGCCGGGCGGGTCGGATCCCGGGCGAGGCGGGCGTCGTCCCCGCTGCGCCGCTGCACGGGGGTCCGGCGGCTGGCGGGGAGGTGTCCGGATGAGAGCCCTGATTACCGGCGGAGCGGGGTTCATCGGGTCACACCTGGCCGAGGCGTTGCTGGCTCGGGAGGATGAGGTCATTGTCCTCGATGACCTTTCCACCGGAAGCCTGCAAAACATCCTCCACCTGATGAAGAGGCCAGGGTTCCAGTTCATCCTGGGATCCATACTGGACTCGGACACGGTGAACCGGGCCGTGGGCGCCTGCGATGTCGTCTACCATCTGGGAGCTGCCGTGGGAGTTCGGCTGGTATTTGAGCAGCCTGTGCGGACCATTGAGACCAACGTGAAGGGGACCCAGAACGTCCTGGACGCCTGCTTGCGCCACGGAAGAAAGGTCCTCATAGCCTCCACCTCTGAAGTCTACGGCAAAGACGTACACAACGGGATCGGACGCTTCGTAGAGGAGGATGACATCACTATCGGTCCATCCATGCGTTGGTGCTACGCCACCAGCAAGGCCCTCGACGAGTTCCTGGCCCGCGCCTACTGGATGGAGAAGGGGTTGCCCGTGGTGATCGCGCGGTTCTTTAACACGGTGGGTCCTCGGCAGTCTCCTGCGTATGGGATGGTCATGCCCCGGTTCGTGGAGCAGGCGTTGCAGGGGAAACCCATCACCGTGTACGGCGACGGTTCGCAGGTACGGAGCTTCACCTGGGTCGGCGACACAGTGGACGCGACAGTCCGGCTCATGGAGACACCAAGGGCGGAAGGGGAGGTTTTTAACGTCGGATCCGATGAGGCAGTGACCATCAAAGAGCTGGCCGAGCGCGTGAGGAAGTTGGCGGAGTCGGATTCTGAGATCGTGTTCATCCCGTACGAGCAAGCCTACGGACCGGGGTTCGAGGACATTCGCTACCGCGTCCCCGACGTCACGAGACTCCGGCAGACAATCGGGTATAGACCCACCCTCACGCTGGACGAGATCATTGGACGGGTGATTGAGTACACGAGGCAGAGGTTCGGGAGCTGAGGGGTTCCTGCACCTCAGCGTCTCTGCTCCTCGGCATGCTTCTTCTGCGGAGATGGGACATGTCCAGTAGCGCAGTGATGGGGCTGGAAGAGAAAATCAGGACCGCCACGGCACGCATTGGCGTGATAGGCCTGGGCTACGTTGGCCTGCCTCTTGCCCTCCTCTTTGTGCGACGGGGATATGGGGTGTGCGGCATCGATG
>JAVKIJ010000061.1:0-19022 GCA_031459535.1 Candidatus Fervidifonticultor quintus
GAGGTCAACTGCGCACTCGGAGACAGAAAGGGCTGGGGCGCGGCTGCCCTGAGCATCATGTAGCCCCAGCGTCGGACGGGCCGGGCCCGCGGCTCGCCCTCACTCCGCCGGCAGCAGATACAACCCCGACGGCAGGAACTGCAGTCGCACCGCCTGGCCCACGGCCAACATCCGGTCCACGCTGCGGGCGTCGGCGACGCTGATCTCGCCCACCTCGGTCTCGATGAGGTAGTCCACGTAGGTGCCCATGAAGAAGGCGCTGCGCACCCTGCCGGGCAACCCCTCGCCGTCGGTGGCCACCTGGATGGCCTCGGGCCGCGCCATGAGCGTGGCCGGGCCGGGCGCCATCCCCGGCTGCTGGTAGGCGAACCGGTAGCTCCCCACCCGGACCGCGGTGTCCTCCACGGTGGCCGGCAGCAGGTTGGCCTCACCGATGAAGTCGGCGACGAAGCGGCTGGCGGGCCGGCGGTACAGATCGGTGGGCGCGCCGATCTGCTCGATGCGCCCCTGGTTCATGACCACAACCACATCGGAGATGGCCAGGGCCTCGGACTGGTCGTGGGTCACGTAGACGCTGGTGATGCCCAGTTGCTGCTGCAGCATGCGGATGTCGGCCCGCACGCGCTTGCGCAGCTTGGCGTCCAGGTTCGAGAGCGGCTCGTCGAAGAGCAGCACGCGCGGCTTCATGACCAGGGCCCTCGCCAGCGCCACGCGCTGCTGCTGCCCGCCCGAGAGCTGTCCCGGCCACCGGCCCTCCAGGCCGGGCAGGCCCACCAGGCTGAGCACCTCGGCCACGCGCCGCCGGATCTCGTCCTCCGGCCGGCGCTGCACCCGCAGCCCGTAGGCGATGTTCTCGAAGACCGTCAGATGCGGGAACAACGCGTAGGCCTGGAAGACCATGGTCACGCTGCGGTTGGCTGCCGGCAGCGGGGTGACGTCCTCGTCGGCGATGAAGATGCGGCCCGCGGTGGGTACCTCCAGCCCGGCGATCATGCGCAGCGTGGTGGTCTTGCCGCACCCCGACGGGCCCAGCAGCGTGACCAGTTTGCCGGCGGGGATCTCGAGCGTCACACTGTCCACGGCGGTCAGGGTGCCGAATCGCTTGGTGATCCCCTCCAGACGCACTGGGGCTGCCTCTGTGGGCAGGACCGTTCGCAACGGCTCGGCCACGTCCGGCTCCCTCCGCGCCTACGCCGTCGCCACCCCGCCGACCTGCCGGATCCCCAGGCGCTGCGTGAACTGATAGAGGCCGACAATGACCGCCGCCATGAACAGCACCAGCACCCACGACAGCGCCGCCGCCAGCCCCACGGTGCCGTAGTTCACGTACGAGAGGATCTGGGTGGTGGCCAGGTTGGTCTGGGGAGTGATCAGGAAGATGACCTGGCTGATGGCCGTCATCGCCCGCACGAAACTGAACACCAGCCCGGCCAGGATCGCGGCCCGCACCAGGGGCAGCACGATGCGCCGCAGCGTGGTGGGCGCGCCGGCCCGCAACATCGTGGAGGCTTCCTCTAACGATCGGTCGATCTGGTGGATGGCCGCCACCCCGGCGCGCAGCGCGACGGGCATGTTGCGGAACACGAAGGCCAGGATGATGATGAACTCGGTCCCGGTCAGCAGCAGCGGGCCCTGGTTGAACGCCAGGATGTAGCCGATGCCCATCACGGTCCCGGGCGTGGCGAACGACAGCATGGACGAGAACTCCAGCGCCTCCCGGCCGGGGAACGCGTAGCGCGTCACCAGGTAGCCGATGAGAAAGCCGACGAGGGTGGACGGGACGGCGGCGATCGCCGAGAGGGCGGCCGTGGTCCGGAAGACCTGCCATCCCGTGGGCGACAGGCCCTTGATGTGGGCCAGGGTGAAGGTGTAGTCGAAGCCCCACAGTTTGGTCACGCTGCCCACGGCGACAGACCCGTAGAGGACCACGATGACCAGCACCCACAGCACGAAGACCGCAGTGACGCCGTAGTCGAGCGCCCAGGGCAGCGGGCGCGCGAGCCCCGCCCCCGGACGGCCCGTCACGGTCACGTACGACGCCTTCCCGATCCACCGGTTCTGGGTGAGGAAGATGACCAGGGTCATGGCCAGCAGCGTCACGCCGAAGACCGCGGCCTCGTTGGGGTTGTAGCGCCCGATGATCGAGAAGAACACCTCGGTGGCCAGGTACGGCTTGCCGCCGCCCACGACGATGGGGTTACCGAAGTCGGCCAGGCTCTCGATGGCCACCAGCAGGAACGCGTTGGCGACCCCCGGCCGCGCCAGCGGCCAGATCACGGTCCGCAGGATGTGCCAGCGGTTCGCCCCCAGCGTCTCAGCCGCCTCCTCCATGGCCACGTCCAGTTGCTGGACCACGCCCTGGAGGATGAGGAACGCGATGGGGGTATACGCCAGCACCTGCGCCAGCCCCACCCCTAGCGGCCCGAAGAAGACCGTGGTGGACTGGCCCAGGAGCTGGTGCGTGATGAACCCGCGGCGGCCGAAGAGATAGATGATGGCCAGCCCCAGCACGAACGGCGGCGTGATGATGGGCAGGATCGAGACCGGGCCGAACAGCCGACGGGTGGGCAGCCGCGACCGCTCGGCCAGCAGCGCGAACAGGAATCCGAGGGCGGTGGAGAGGCCGCCGACCACCAGCGCCAGGAGGATGCTATTGCGCACCGCCCCAAACCCCACGTACAGCGCCGCCACCAGCGTCCCGCCCACCGCCGTCCCGGCAGCCCACAGTCCGGTGGGGCGGGCCTTGCGGGTGACGGCACCGACCACCAGCCCCGCGAGGGCGGCCATCACCGCACCGGCGGTGAGCGCGGTCTGCCACTCGTTGTGCGGCGTCAGCGGGTTGTTGACGAGCAGGAAGTTGGGCGACTCGACCGTCTGCCGCACCACCTCCAGGGTGAGGCGGCCTTTAACCCACACGCTGGCCTGCAGCACCGTGTAGAGCGGGTAGAGGATGAAGATCACGACGAACGCCGCCGACCAGACGATGCACACCCCGATGAAGGCGTCGGCGTGGATGTAGCCCCCCAGCGCGAGCCCGATCCCGACCAGCGCCAGGAACCCGAGGATCGCCACCAGGGCGCCCGGGCCCATGGGCGCTCCGCGGGCCGCCAGTGACCAGATGGTGGTCAGGGCGCCGGCGACACCGGCGGCAAGCGCCAGGCGGCCCCTCCGGAACAGCGGCAGGGGCGCCACCCCCAGCGTCCCGGCCAGCGCCGCCAGGACGACCAGGGTAGCCATGGCCCAGTCGCCAGCCAGCAGCTCATAGCCCAGGGTACCCGGCGTGTAGATGAAGAGGTCGCGCCCGGGGCGCGCCCACGGCAGGAGCAGCGCCCCGAGCAGGGTGAGGCCACCCCAGGCCACCAGCGTCGCACTGGGCCGGAGGAGGGGCCTGGTCGTGGCGATGACGGGTGTGGCCATACCGCGCCGCCTACTTGGGCAGCGGGAAGACCTCCCGCGTCCAGCGGTTGACGAGGCCGTCGCGGACGGCGGCCGTCCCGTACTTGATGAAGTCGTACTTGATGACCCTGAAGTCCTGGAATCGCGGCGACACCTTGGGCACCGGCGTCTTGCTGTTGGACGGAATCTGATACGACTTGGCCTCGGCCGCCAGCAGCTGCGCCTCGGGGGACAGCGCCCACTCGATGAACGTGATCCCGTTGGCCCGGTTGGGCGCGCCCCGGACCAGGCTCAGCCCGCCGATCTCGTAGCCGGTGCCGTCGCGGGCCGATCCGTACGTGACCGGGAAACCGCTGAGGATCTGCAGGACGGCATCGTGCAGGAACGTCACGCCGATGGCCACCTCGCCACGGCCCGCCATGACGCCCGGCGCCGCACCGGCCCGAGTGTACTCGGCCACGTTCCGGTGGATCCGCTTGAGCAGGTCGAACGCCTTCGCTTCACCGTAGAGCTGGACGATCGTGGCGACCATGGTGTACCCGGTCCCCGAGGTGTTCGGATTCGGGTACGCAACCAGGCCTCGCAGCCGCGGATCGGCCAGGTCCTCCCAGGTCCTGGGCTCCGGGATGTTCTTCTCGCGGAGCAGACGCCCGTTGACCGCCCATCCCAGGATGCCGGCGTAGAGCGGGATGTATTTGTTGGCGACAGCCTCGCGCAACTCGGGCCGGAGGTCGTCCCAGACCTTGGGCTTGTAGAACTCGGTCAGGCCCTCCTCGTTGGCCACGATGTGCGGGTCGCCGGTACCTCCGAACCAGACGTCGAAGACCGGGTTCGCCCGCTCGGCCCGCAGCCTGGCCAGCGCCTCGCCCGAGCTCAGCCGGACGAAATCGAGCGCGATCCCGGTGGCCCGGGGAAACTGGGCCTTGATGAGGTCACACCACTCGACGTTGGGGCTGCACAGCACGACTACGCGCCCGGCCGGCGCGGCGTGCGCGACTCCCAGGGCCAGAAACACTACGCTCAGGCCCACTGCCAGCACGCGTCTCATGTACCCACCTCCCATCAGGATGCCTGTCCTCCCTCATATACGGTACCACCCCCACCCCCCTTCCTCACCAGTGGCCGCAGCGTGCGCAGCGTCCTCCGGGCGGCCTCATCGGGATCCGGCCTGGGCAGGATCTCTGCCGACAGGTACCCGCCATAGCCCATCGCCCGCAGCGTGGCCACGATCTTCTCGAAGTCGAGGTGCCCGAAGCCCGGCGCCCAGCGGTTGCTGTCGGCCGCGTGCACGTGCCACAGCCGCTCCCCGGCAACCTCCAGGGCGCCCTCGATCGTGGTTTCCTCGATGTTCATGTGGAAGGTATCGGCGAGGATGCCCAGGTGCGGGACGCCCGAGGCCTCGATCAGCGCCCGGGTCTCGTCAACGGTCACCAGGAAGTCGGTCTCGTAGCGGTTGATCGGCTCGATGACCAACCGCACGTCAGCGGATGCCGCCTCGTCCAGCACCGGCTTCAGCCCCTCGAGGAACCGGCGGCCTGTGGCCTCCGGGCCGCCGTCCGTCCGGCCCCTGATGAGCCCCACGATGACCAGGCTCCGCAGGCGCGCCGCCGCCCGCACGTGCGCGACCAGCCGCTCGGCGGCCCGCCGCCGCATGTCGGCGTCGGGGCTGGACAGGCACAGCCCGTCGTGCAGATAGGCCTGGCCGGTGGCTAGCGCGGGGACCGCGAGGCCGGCCTCGCGCACCACGGCCTCGACGCGGCCCAGGTCAATGGTCGCCGGGTCGCGGATCGCCAGCTCGATGCCGTCGAAGCCCAGGCGGGCCAGGTGAGCGGCGGCGGCTTCCCAGCCGCCGCGCATCGCGACCGCATCGAACGAGGTCTCCTCGACGGACACGGCCAGGCCGAGCTTCATGCGCGACCGTCCCCGGTACCCTTCCCATCGTACAGGACGTGCATGTGCTCGGGGGCCAGCGCCAGATACACCTCGCCGTCGAACATGCGCTCCCCGGGCGCTGGCTGGTCCACGATCCACTCCATCCCCATGGTTTCGACCCAGTACCGGGCGAGCCCGCCCAGGAAGGCGCTGGTCTTGACGCGGCCACGCAGCGCCGGCCGACCGGAGACGGCAGACGGCGACGACGACAGCGTCACCGTCTCGGGCCGCACGACCAGCGTGGCCGGACCGGTCGCGGTCGCCCGCGCGACCTCGAATTCCAAGTCGCCCAGGCGCACGCGGCGCGACGCGACCACCTGTACCGGCACGAAGTTGGCGAGCCCGACGAAGTCGGCGACGAACCAGTCCACGGGATGGTAGTAGATCTCCCGCGGGGTGCCCACCTGTACGATCCGGCCCTGGTTCATCACCGCGACCCGGTCCGAGATCGACAGCGCCTCCTCCTGGTCGTGGGTGACATAGATCGTGGTCTTGCCCAGGCGCTGCTGCAGGGCGCGCAGCTCGGTGCGCACCCGCACCCGCAGCTTCGCGTCCAGGTTGGACAGGGGCTCGTCCAGCAGCAGCACCTCCGGTTCCACGACCAGGGCCCGCGCCACGGCCACGCGTTGCTGCTGGCCGCCCGACAGCTGGTTGGGGAACTTGTGTTCTTGTCCCGACAGCCCCACCAGCTCCGCCACCGCGGCGATCCGGCGCCTGGCCTCGGCGTCCCCGATCCCGCGCATTTTCAGGCCGTACCCGATGTTCTCGGCCACGGTCATGTGGGGAAACAGCGCATACTCCTGGAACACCATGGCCGTGTTGCGCTTGTGAGGCGGGATGTCGGTCACCCGCTGGTCGCGCACGAAGATGTCGCCGCTATCGGGGTGGTAGAAACCGGCGATCATGCGCAGCGTGGTGGTCTTGCCGCAGCCCGAGGGCCCCAGCAGCGTGGTGAACTCGCCTTCGGCGACATCGAGGGAGACATGGTCCACGGCCAGGGTGGTGCCCAGGCGCTTGGTGACGTCCCGCAGGCGCACGTGGACGGCCATGCTAGCCCATCCGCAGGGGGCGCAGCGCCCACCCCGCCGCCGCCTGCGCGATCCCCACCGAGACCAGGGTGAGGATCAACAGCATGGTCGTCAGGGCCGCGGCCGATCCCCAGATGTTGTTGCCGATCATGTTGAGGATCGCGAAGGTGGCCACCACGTTGCCCGGGGCCACGAGGAAGATGACGATGCTGACGTTGGTGACCGCGCGGATGAACGAGACCACGAACGCTCCCACGAACGCCCGCTGCAGCAGCGGCAGGTAGATGTCCCACAGGACGCGCAGCCCGCTGGCCCCCAGGTTCGTGGCGGCCTCTTCGATGGACCGCTCGATCTGCTTGAGGGTGGCCACCGCCGCCTGGTAGCCCATGGGCAGGTGCCAGAAGGCCAGCGCCAGGGCGATCACCCAGATGGTGCCCACCAGCTCCAGCGGCGGCCGGTTGAACGCCAGCACGAAGCCCACGCCCACGAACACCCCCGGCAGGGCCCCGGGCAGCACCGCCAGGAAGTCCAGCGCCTGCCGCAGCGGCAGCGGCCGCGAGGTGAGGAACGCCACCACGACGCCGACCACGCCGGTGATCACGCCGGCCAGCGCCCCGATCTTGACGCTGGCCCACAGCGTATCCAGCCGGTCCACCGACAGCCGCCAGTGCGCCAGCGTCGGCGTCCAGTCCCGTCCCCAGATGGTGGTGAACGCGCCGGCGATGACCCCGAAGTAGACCAGGAAGACCATGACGCTCATCGCGACGCAGAAGGCCACGGTGCCCCACTTCAAGACTGGATGGGTCGGGGGAGGCTCGATCCGCGATCCGCGCCCGCTCACCGTGGTGTAGACCCGCCGGCTCACCCAGTAGCGTTCCAGCAGGAAGAGGATCGTGGTGGGCACGATGAGCATGGCCACCACCAGCGCCGCGCCCTTCAGATCAGCCATCCCCTCCATCCGGAACCAGGCCTCGGTAGCCAGCAGTGGAAAGCCGCCGGCGATGACGACCGCGTTGCCGAAGTCGGCCAGGACCGAGATCGCCACCACCAGGGCCGCGCCCGCGATCCCTGGACGGGCCAGGGCAAACGAAATCGTGCGCACCACGGTCCACTCGTCGGCGCCGAGATTGCGTGCGGCGTGCTCCAGGCTGGGGTTGATCGCCTCCAGCACGCCGATGATGATCAGCATCGCCAGGGGGAAGAACGCCACCGTCTGCACGAGCCACAGCCCGTGCCAGCCGAAGATGTTGGCGTCCAGCCCCAGCAGGGTCTTGGTGATCAGGCCCTGCCGGCCGAACATCAGAATATAGGCGAACGCCACCATGAAGGGCGGCGCAAAGAGCGGCAGCAGGGCCATGCTCCTGAAGAAGCGCCTGCCGGGGATGTCCGGGCGCGTGAGGGCGAAGGCGAAGATCAGGCCGCTGGCGGTGGCGGTGAGCGTGGAGATCACCATCATCACCAGGCTGTTGCGGGCAGCCTGCATCCAGCGCAGGCTCCTGGGGATGGCGAGGTAGTCCTGGAGCCCCGGATACACCAGCACCCGCAGCGTGGGATAGAGGACGAACAGCGCCAGGACCACGCCGGCGCCCAGAAATGCCAGCAGCACCCCCGGGTCGCCGGCGTGTCGGCGCGCGTCAGTCCACCGCAGAACGGCCATCCTTCCCTGCCCCTAGCGGCCGATCTCGCGCTGCCACCGCTCCCGCAGCCGGGTCATGTTGTCAATGGCCCACTGGCGGTCGTACTTGACGAACTGCAGTTTCTCGAAGGCCGTGGCGCCCATGGGCACCGGCACGTCAGCCCGCACCGGGTAGCGGAACCCGTAGCTGGCGTTGATGACCTGCGGGGTGCGGCTCATCAGGAAGTCCACGTAGGCCTTGGCGCCTTCCGGGTTCGGGCCGCCCTTGATGATCGAGACTGCGCCGATCTCGAAGGCGGTATCGGGCGGCACCGTGGTCTCCAGCGGCTGCTGGGCCGCCAGGCGGGCGCCGATGGCCTCGTGCGCCCACATCATCCCCACGATGGCCTCGCCCCGCGCCAGCAGCGTGATGGTCCCCGGGGCGGTCGGCGTGTACTGGGACGCGTTGGCGTTGAGGGCCTTCAGGTAGGCCCACGCCCGGTCCTCGCCCAGCCGGAAGATCTGGGCAGCGACGAAGATGTACCCGCCACCGGTCGTGATGGGGCTGGGCATGACAAAGTGGCCCCGGAACTCGGGACGGATCAGGTCGTCCCACGTGGCCGGCTTGGGGATCCGGCGGGGCGCCATCTCACGGTCCCACCGGTCGGTGTTGACGATGATGGCCAGCGCGCCCAGGTACCACCCGTGCCAGAAGCCGCCCGGGTCCAGGTAGGCCGGGCTGACCTTGGCCTCGGCGGCGGCCGGTGACCTGTAGGCGAGCAGCAGGCCCTCGCGGGCCAGCGGCACATGGAAGTCGGCCGAACCGCCGACGAAGATGTCGGCGCGCGGCCGATCCTTCTCGGCGCGGATGCGGGCAGCCAGCGTGCCGGCCGCCGCGACGCTCAATGCCTCCACCGGGATGCCGGTCCTCTTGGTGAACTCCCGGTTCACGAGCGTCGTCTCCAGATCCGGCAGGGCCGAGTACACCACGATCCTGGGCTGCTGGGCATAGCTGACCCCCAACCCGGTGAGCACCAGCGCCACCAACAGCACTCCAACCGTCAGTCGCCTCATACGCATCATCCCCCGTTGCAGAGTGTCACGGCTGGACGAACAGCCTGTCTGGATCATTCCGCGGACAGCATGTACCGCTCGATCACCTCCCGCAGGCCATGGTCGTCATTGCTGGGCGCCACTACATCGGCACGGGCGCGCAGCGCCTCGGGCGCGTGGCCCATGGCCACCCCGAGCCCCGCGTACTCGATCATCCCCAGGTCGTTGAGGTTGTCGCCCACGGCCACAATGGCCTCGCGCTCGATCCCCAGCCGCGCGGCCAGCGCCTGTAGCGCCGTACCCTTGTCCACGCCCGGCGGCAGGATCTCCAGGTAGATCGTCTCAGAGAAGACGTGGTTGACCGGATAGGGCAGCGCGTCCACCTCCCGCGCCACGGCCTCCAGCGCCGGGCGCTCGCCGATGATCAGGATCTTCATCGGCTCGCGCCTCGGGTCGGCGTCCAGCCAGTCCGCCAGATCCCCCACCGGCTCGGCGCGCAGACTGTCCTTCTGCTGGTAGGTCAGCGTCGCCTCGGTGACGGCAGGCACGTAGACCCGGTCGTCCACGTACAGGTGCGGCTGGACCGCCGGGTGCCGGCGGAGGATGCGCAGCACATCCCTGGCGTGCCGGACGGGCAGCGGGGTGCGCATCCAGACCTCGTCCCGCGCGAAGTCGTAGATCATGCCGCCGTTGTAGAGGATGACCGGCGGGTCCGCGCCCAGCGCCTCGACGAACCGGCGGGCGGACGGCCAGATGCGGCCCGTGGCGAGGCAGACCCTCACACCCCGCGCCCGCACCTGGGCCACGGCCGCGTGCACCGGAGGCGTGATCTGCCGGGCCGCATTGACCAGCGTCCCGTCGATGTCGGCCACCAGCAGACGATAGCGCATCACGCCAGGGGCAACCGCACCGGCGCGCCGCTTCGGGCGGCGCGGTATGTGGCTTCCACCAGCTCCGTGGCCCGGTAGCCGTCCTCGGCGGTCACGGCGGGAGGCCGCTCGCCCAGCACCGCGTCAATGAACAGCCGGTCTTCCTCCACGTAGCCCCACTTCTCCTCGAACGCCATCTGAAAACAGTCTATCGCCTCGACCTGGTCGCGCATACCGGGGGAGAACCAGGCGCGCTCCAGTTCCTCGGTGACCACGGTAGCGTGGTCGCCGTAGATCTCCACGCGCTCGTAGGGGAACAGCCACGAGGTGTGCGCGACGCTGGTCACCGAGGCCACGACGCCGCCGGCGAACTCGAACAGCATCACGAAGCCGTCGAGCTCATTGTAGACGCTCTGGCGGGCGGCGCCACTGACCTGCACCACGTCGCCGAAGAGGAACCGCCCCATGTCGAACAGGTGGACCGGCGTCTCATAGAGGTAGCCGCCGGTCACCGCGGGGTTGCCGGTCCACGGCGGCTGCTTCAGCTCGCCCCGGTTGTGCTTCATCTGCGCCAGACGAGGCGTGATGCGGCCCTCTTCGATGCGCTGCTTGGCGAACCGGTACACATTGGCGAACCGCCGGTTGAATCCGATCTGGTAGACGCCCCGCGCCCGCCGGGCGGTTTCCTTGATGGTCCTGGCGCCCTCCAGCGATGTGGCCATGGGCTTCTCAGAGAAGACGTGCAGCCCGGCCTCCAGGGCCGTCACCACCGGCTCCACGTGCATCGAGTTGGGCGTGCAGACATACACCGCCTGCGCGCCGGTGGCGATCAGGGCCGGCAGGCCGTCCAGTGCCGCCGTCCCGCACTCGGCCGCCAGCCGCTGCGCCGCGGCGGGGACCACGTCGGCCACCCCGACCAGGTCCACGCGGGCGTCACGCTTCAGACACAAGGCGTGGATGCGGCCGATGAATCCCGCGCCCAGAATGCCCACCTTGACACTCATGTGCTCCTCCCTGGTGTCGTTGCGCTCGCTGGCACCCGTCAATCGAACAGTTGCTTCATGCGGGCCAGGCCCACCCGCGCGACTTCCGAGGGATCCATGGCCCAGTAAGCGGGCCGGAACAGCTCCAGGGAATAGGCGCCCCGGTAGCCGATCTCCTCCAGCCGCGCCAGCAGCGGCTTCAGCGGGATCACGCCGTCCCCCGGCCACAGCCGCTGGGCGTCGGTGAGCGCAGCCGGGGGACCGGGCTCCGCGTCGTCGAGGTGTACGATGAAGATCCGGGAGCCGTCCAGCCCGTCCAGGTCCTCGAGCCGTGAACCGCCGGCGTAGAAGTGGAAGGCGTCGATCACGAGACCCACCCTGGGATCGCCCACGTCGTCTACGATCACCCGGGCCGCCCGCAGTGTGTTCACCGAGTTGGCCGCAAACCCCAGGAACTCGAACCCGACCATCACGCCGTACGCTCCCGCGACCGCAGCCATGGCGCGCAGCGCGGCCGCCGAGCGGACCCGCACCTGGGCCTCGTCCAGGCCCCCGGGCGGCAGGAAGCTCGGGACGCTGATGACGTAGGGGCAATCCAGGGCACGGGCCCACTCGCAGAAGGTGCGCGCCCGGGCCAGCACCACCTCCAGCGCCGGCCCGACCCGCAGGGTGGAGTCTTCCAGCGCGTTGATGCTGAGCACCTCGACCCCGGCCTGCTGCAGCAGGCCGCGCAGCGAGGCCAGGGTGCCGCCCGAGGCCAGGTACTGCTCGATCTTCGCATCCCGGAGCTCCACCACCTGATAGCCGGCCTCGCCTGCCACGCGGATGTCGGTGGCGAGGTCGACGGCAGCACCGGTGGTGGCGCCGTTGAGTCCAAATCTTCGCATGGGCACCCCTATCCTTTCTCTCGCACCACGCCGAACGTCAGGGCCCCCACGACGTACCGGCGCGCGAGCAGCAGCAAGATGACCGGCACCAGCGCCGAGATGGTCCCGGCAGCCGCCATCTCGTTCCAGATGATCTCGAACTGGGTCACCAGGCTGGCGACACCGATCGAGAACGTCTGCGAGGTCGGAGAGGCGGTCAGGATGAACGCGAACATGAACTCGCTCCATGTCAGCGAGAACGCGATGACCGCCGCCGCCAGCAACGCCGGCGCCAGCTGGGGTAGCAGGATCTGGACGAAGGCCCGCAGCCGCGTGGCGCCGTCGACCAGCGCGGCCTCCTCGATCTCCATGGGCACCTCGGCCAGGAACCCCTTGAGCATCCAGACCACGAACGGCAGGCAGAACACCGTATACAGGAAGATGAGCGATTGCCGGGTGTCGTACAGCCCGAAGCCTCGCACGATGTCGAAGAACGGAATCACCACGACGATCGGGGGCAAGAAGCGCAGGCTGAGGATCCAGCCGAACAGGCCCCGCCGGAAGCCCGGGTGCACCTGGAGCCGCGTCAACGGGTAGGCGATGAGCAGGCCGAGCGCGATGGCGCCGGCGACCGCGGCCAGGGCGATCACCAAGCTGTTGGCCAGCAGCTGACTGTAGCCGCGCCGCCCCAGCACCGACGCGAACGCCTCCGCCGTGGGCGCGGCCGGGGCCACCGTAGGCGGGTAGCGGTAGAGCTCGGCCTTGGACTTCAGGCCCGTGGAGAGCATCCAGAAGAACGGAAACAGGTAGAGCACCACAATCAGCGCCAGCACACCGTAGGCCAGGACCACCCAGACCCGCCTCCAGGTCACATCACGCCCTCCGTGGCCAGCCATCGGTTGAGCAGCGAGAACATCAGCGACGTGACCATGACCACGTAGAACCCGATGGCGGCCGCATATCCCAGGTCGAAGAACTTGAACGCGATCCGGTACAGGTAGACGCTGATGAACTCGGTGGACGCGCCCGGCCCGCCAGCGGTCAGCACCAGCACGTGGTCGAACACCCGGAACGTGTCGGTGAACCGGAAGATGAGCAGCAGGAGCAGCAGCGACTTCAGGTACGGCAGCTCGATGAGCCGGAACAGGCTCCACCCGCCGGCGCCGTCCACCCTGGCGGCCTCGGCGACGTCTATGGGCACGGCGGTGAACCCCGCGAAACAGACCAGGAAGACGAACGGCGTCCACTGCCAGATGTCCACGCTCAGGACCGAGAACATGGCGCCCGCGCCGGTGGACAGCCAGAGGATATCCTTGTCGATCAGCCCCACGGCGCGCAGCGCGTGGTTCAGGATCCCGTAGTTCGGCGTGTAGATGAGCCGTGCGATCACCCCGGCCACGACCGGCGGGGTGACCATGGGGATGATGAGCAACAGGTAGACCGCCGACCGCACCGTGGCGCTGACGATCGTCCGGTGGATAAACAGTGCCAGCGCCAGGCCCAGGACGATCTCGACCCCCACGGCCAGGACCACGTAGATGCCGGTCGCTTTCAACGAGGCCGCGAACAGCGGGTCATCGAAGACACGGACGAAGTTGTGCAGCCCGACGAACGCGCCGGTCCGGTAGCTGCGGACGCTGAGGTTGACGTTGTAGAGCATCGGGTACGCGACCAGCAAGAACAGCAGCAGGATGGGGATTCCTGCCAGCAGATACGGCGTTGCCTGTCGCAGCCTGGCCGCGGCCGTCATGGGGATCGGCGGGGGACCGACGCCGTCGGTCCCCCGCATCGCCCTACTTATAGTACCCTGCCTCGCGCATGTGCTTCTCGATCTCCTGGGCGGCCTTAGCAATGGCGTCCTCGGGCGTCTCCAGGCCCGCCAGCGCCGCGTTCACGTGGGTACCCAGGATCGCCTCAACCGCGAACCACTCCGACGTGCGCGGACGCCACTGGGCCGGCGCCTCCAGCGAGGCCGCCATGGCCTTGAAGAACGCAAACTTCTTGTTCATCTCGGCATCCAGCAGCACGGACTTCCTGAAGGGGATGCCGCCGCCCAGCGCATACGGCTTCTGGACGTTCTTGCCGGTCGCCCAGAGAATGAACTCGTACGCCCAGCGCTTGTTCTTGGACCCCTGCGGGATACCCAACAGCCAGTTGCCGATCAGCGGCCCGTGAATGTTCCCCGGCCCGCGCGGTGCCAACGTGTACCCCATCTTGCCGATCACCTTGGAGACCGAAGGGTTCTCGACGATGTCGGTGATCTCGGCCGGCCAGATGAAGCCCTGCGCCGCGCGGCCCACGGCCACCTCCCGCGCGCGCTCGGCGGCATCGTAGTTCTCGACTCCGGGTGGCGCGTACTGCTTGAGGTCCTTGGCGAAGAACTTCAGGGCTGCGACCGCTTCTTTGGAATTCAGGACGACCTTCCAGTTGTCATCGAAGATCTTACCGCCAAACGACAGCAGGACCGGCGTGAACTCAGAGATGACCGGGTTGCCCTTCGCACCCCGCAGGACCATGCCATAGAGGGGCTTGGCTGGATCCTGCACCTTCTTGGCGTTGGCGATGACGTCATCCCAGGTCTTGGGCTCCGAGACCAGGTCCTTCCGGTACATGAAGAACTCCACGTTCCCCACCAGCGTGATGGCGTAGAGCTGCCTGGGCTTGCCCTTCTCGCCGGGCGGCACCGGCCCGCGGGGCGGCGGCCACGAGCCCAGGTCGTACACGACGGGGAAGATGTCCGGGTCGCGCTTGTATCCGAACTCCTTGTCCAGCGGCGTCAGCCACGCCTCGGAGCCGAATTTGGGCATCCAGGGGTCGTCCGCGATCAGCAGGTCGTAGGTCGCGGCCCTGGCCTGAAACGTCGTGACCAGTTTCTCGTAGAGGGTGGGGTAAGGGAACTCGACGAGCTCGATCTTGAGGCCCCTCTCCTTCTCCCACATGGGCAGGATCGCCTTGAGGCCCTTGGTCTCACCTCCGGCGACGACGGCCATCGTGAGCTTCGCGGGCTTAGGCGGCAGGCCCTGGGCCCCCAGCGGCACCGCGTTAACCGCCAGCGCCAGGGCGATCAGCAACGCGACTGCTATCGCCATGCGCACATCTGTGACCCCCTTTCGACCTGGTCTACGTTCGGGCTGATGCGGCGCTCACCTCCCTTCCCGGCGCCCAGGGGCGCGTCATCTACGAGCGCACCATCACCTTGCCGTCCTGCCGCTTCGAGGCCCTCTCCACGGCGGCGACGGCCTGGTCCAGCGGAAAGCGGCTCGTGATGATCTGCGTCATGTCGATGCGGCGGGCGGCCATGAGCCGGATGACATATGGGAAGTTGCCGTACCCCGAGTGGCCCTGGGCGCCGAAGACCTGTCCCGCGTGGGTCTGGAAGTGCTCCAGGTACATGGGCACGCGCTCAGACGCGCGGCCGATCATGACGACCTTGCCGCCGAACGCCAGCGTCTCCTCCATCTCGGGGATCGTCAACGGCGGTGCACCCGCCGCCTCCACGTGCATGTCGATGCCCTCGCCCTTGGTCTGCTCCCGGATGACGTCGCGGGGCCGAATGCCCTGCTTCTGCAGCTCGACCGGGTCGTAGACGAGGTCTGCGCCGACCTTCCTGGCGAGCTCCCGGCGGACCGGCGAGACCTCGAACGCCATGATGAGTCCGGCGCCGGCGGCCCTGGCCAGGGCGATGGCGGCGAAGCCGATGGGCCCCGTGCCGAAGACGGTCACGTAGCCGCCCGGCTTGAACCCCCCGGCCCGGGTGAACATGGCGTTGTACGAGACGCTGGTGGGCTCGCACAACGCGCCGGCCTCGTAGCCCTTGTCCACGCTGCCGTAGGCATTGGCGAGCGCGTCGATCTTCCAGCAGTACTTGGCGCCGATGACGATGGACTCGGCCTGCGCCCCGTGGACGGTGAAGCCGATCTCTTCCAGGTTGAGGCACTGGTTGGGATATCCGTTGCGGCACGGGGTGCACTCGCCGCACCAGATCATCTCTTCGGCTGTCACCATGTCGCCGACCCGCAAGTCCTTGACCTCCCGGCCCACCTCGATAACCTCGCCCGAGAACTCGTGGCCGATGATCACCGGGAACTTGGTGAGGCCCGGGTAGAGCATGTAGCCGTCCGCATCGGTCTCGTAGAAGTGCACGTCCGACCCGCAGATGCCGCAGGCCCGGGGACGCAGCCGGACATCCTTGGGACCCAGCGGCGTCTCCGGCAGGTCCTCCAGGCGCAGCTTCGGATGCCTCCACACACTGCTCCCGGTCACAGCCTTGCCGGTGGTCCGCTCGAACTCGCTGAGGGTGTAGCCGTCTCGCGGTGTCCACTCGGCGTCCAGGACAAGGCCCTTCATGGTTCGCTCCCTCCCTCGCTCATGCGCTTTCTTGGATCACGGGGCGTCGCAGGCGGGCCCCGCACGAGTCCCGCACCACGAGCCTGGGCTCCAGGACCAGGCGGCGGGGCCGGCGGTCGCCTCCGCCGAGCAGTTCCAGGAGCCGCTCCATCGCCAGGCAACCCATGCGGTACTTGGGCTGCGCCACGGTCGTGAGGCGGGGTTCCACCAGCGAAGCGAACGTGATGTCATCGAACCCCACCACCGCCACGTCCTGGGGAACCCGGCGGCCGCAGCGCCGCAACTCCTCCATGCCGCCGATCGCCATCAGGTCGTTGGCAGCCACGATCGCCGTAAACCGTGTGCGGCGCTCAAGCAGCTCGCGGACGGCAGCGCCGCCGCCCTCGGCGCGAAAGCCGCCGTCGCAAATGACGGCAGGATCGGCGACGATTCCCGCTGAGGCCAGGGCGTCCTGATAACCGGCCAGCCGCTCGTTGGCCACCGGCAGGGTCGGGGGCCCGCCGATGAACGCAATCCGCCGGTGCCCCAGACGGAGCAGGTGCTCGGTCGCCTCGCGCGCGCCCCGGCGGTTGTCCACCAGCACCGCATCGATGCTCACGCGGTCGGGCGCCCGCGCGACCAGCACCACGGGCACACCCTGCCGCCGCAGCATGCGCAGGTGCGCGGTGTTGGCGCCCACGGTGGCGAAGATCAGACCGTCCACCATGCGCTTGTCGAGCAGGGCCAGATATGTGCGCTCCTTGGCCAGATCCTCATAGGTGTTGCACAGCAAGACGCCCATGCCGGCGCGGCTGGCCACGTCCTCGATGCCGCGGGCGATGGCAGGGAAGAACGGATTGCTGATGTCGGGAACGATGAGCCCGACCGTGCCGGTGACACGCTTCTTGAGGCCGCGGGCGACCAGATTGGGTTGATAGCGCAGGCGCGCCACAGCGGCCAGCACCCGGCCGCGGGTATCGGGACGGACACCGTAGGCGCTGCCGCTGACGACGCGGGAGACTGTGGCCACAGATACCCCGGCGGCTTGCGCCACCTCGCGGATCGTCACCGTCACCGCCAGCCTCCGGCGCCTCGGGTGGTACGGGTACAACTGCCCACTGGTTGTAATCGTTTACACAAACCTCTTCGGTGCGTTGCGGCGCACTCCTCCCGTGCAGGCGCGGCTACGCCCCGCCGCGCTCGACGGTCACGCGGGTGCCGTCACGCACCTGCCGGAAGCGGGTGGGGTCACCGTCGAGACGACCGAAGACGTTGACCGGGCTCGCGGCACGGGGCTCCTCGCCCTCGCTGGCCGGCGTCGGGCCGAAGAAGATGCACAGCGCCTTCCCGGGCGGCCAGTACCCCAGGTCGCCAACCTCCACCACCTCGCGGCCGGCCTCACCGGGCAGGGTGAGCCCGATCCCGAAGTAGATCTCGTCGCCCCAGCGGTTGCCCCGCCCCTCGAGGGGAAGTGCATTCCAGATCGCATCGGCCGTCTTCGTGGTGTTGAGGACCGCGGTGGCCTCGACGCTCCCGGCCCGGATGACGATGACGCGCTTCGCGCTGGTCACGGCTGCATCCCTCCCGCTGCGCGGAAGACCTTCCCCGCCGACCGACCAACCCCTCCCGCCGCCTGCGCCTTCGGTCTAGAATCAAGGCAGACACGCCAGGGAGGCTGCCGCATGAAAGAGGTGCTCGTCCGGCCCACCGACTACTACCTAGTGGACGACCTGCTCACAGAAGACGAACGGCTCGTGCGCGACACCGTGCGGCGCTTCGTGGATCGTGAGGTGCTGCCGTACGTGGGCGGCTGGTGGCTGCGCGGCGAGTTCCCGCGGCACCTGGTGAGTGTGATGGGCGACCTGGGCATGCTGGGCGCCAATCTGCCCGCAGAGTACGGCGCCGCCGGCGTCAACAACATCGCCTACGGCCTGATCCTGCAGGAACTGGAGCGCGGTGATTCGGGGCTGCGCTCCTTCGCATCGGTGCAGGGCGCGCTGGTGATGTACCCCATCTACACCTACGGGACCGAGGCGCAGAAGCGTCACTGGCTCCCGCGCCTGGCGCGGGGCGAGGCGATCGGCTGCTTCGGCCTCACCGAGCCCAGCGCCGGGTCCGACCCGGGCGCGATGCAGACCCGTGCCCGCCGCCGCGGTGACGGGTGGGAGCTCACCGGCACCAAGATGTGGATCACCAACGGCTCGCTGGCCGATGTGGCCGTGATCTGGGCGAAGGACGACGAGGGCGAAATCCGCGGCTTCCTCGTCGAACGCGGGACGCCCGGTTTCTCGGCCAACGCCCTGCACACGAAAGCCAGCATGCGCGCCTCGGACACCTCGGAGCTGGTGTTGGAAGGTGTGCGCGTCGGCGAGGACGCGCGGCTGCCCGAGGCCAACGGACTGCGCGCGCCGCTGTCGTGCCTGACGCAGGCGCGGTACGGCATCGCCTGGGGCGCCGTGGGCGCCGCCATGGCGTGCTTCGAAGAGGCGCTGGCGTACGCGCAAGAGCGCGTCGCGTTCGGTCGGCCCATCGCCGCCACCCAGATCATCCAGCAGCGGCTGGTGGACATGTTGACCGGGATCACCCAGGGTCAGCTGCTGGTCTACCGCCTTGGCCAGCTCAAGGACCAGGGGAAGATGCGCTATACCCACGTCTCGCTGGCCAAGCGCAACAACGTGCGGATGGCGCTGGAAGTGGCGCGCGCGGCGCGATCGGTGCTCGGCGCTTACGGTATCACGCTGGAGTACCACTCCATGCGGCACGCGGCGAACTTGGAGTCGGTGGACACGTACGAGGGCACGTACGACATCCACACGCTGATCCTGGGGCGAGACATTACCGGCTTCGAGGCCTTCAGCTAGGAGCCCGTCCCGGAAATGGCGTCGAGATGAGATGCTATGAGACCTGACCTGCTTGTGAAGCGAGTACCAGGCCAGGAAAGCTCTTGGGCCGGG
>JAVKIJ010000062.1:0-18986 GCA_031459535.1 Candidatus Fervidifonticultor quintus
GCCGATCCGGCGACCGTCCACCTCCACCACGGGCGCGACCTCCGCGCCGGTCCCGGTCAGGAAGCACTCGTCGGCGGTGTAGACGTCGTGCAGGGTGAAGATGCGCTCCGCCGCGCCGAGGCCCAGCTCCGACGCCAGCGCCAGCACCGTGTCCCGTGTGATGCCCCGCAGCAATCCCAGGTGCGCCGGCGGCGTCCACACCTCGCCGCGGACCACCACGAACACGTTGTCGGCGCTGCACTCGCACACGTACCCCTCGGCGGTCAGCATCAGGGCCTCTTCGGCGCCGGCCTGGTTGGCCTCGATCCGGGCCAGGATGTTGTTAAGGTAGTTCAGGGACTTGACGCGACCGTCCAGGGCGTCAACAGCGGGCCGGCGAACCGTGGCGGTGACCATCCGCAGCCCGCGCTCGTACGCCTCCCTGGGGTACAGCCGGATCTCGTCCACGATGATGACCACGGTGGGCGTCGGGCACTTGCGGGGATCGATCCCTAGATCGCCGGGGCCGCGGCTGACCACTGGCCGGATGTATGCGTCGCGTAGCCCGCTGGCGCGCACCGTCTCGATGATCGCTTGCCGCATCGCATCCCGCGCCAGCGGGACCTCCAACATGAGATGCTTCGCAGACCGGTACAGCCGGTCCAGATGCTCCTCGAGCTTGAAGATGCGACCGTCGTAGACCCGGATCCCCTCGAACACCCCGTCACCGTACAGGTAGCCGTGGTCGAAGACAGAGACCATGGCCTCGGCCTTTGAGGTAATGCGGCCGTTGATGTACACTGCCCCGCTCATGACAGCTCCTCCTCGTGGGACGGTCGTCACGTGGCCCGGGCCGTGGTCCTGACCCGATCCAGCGCCGCCCTGATGAACGCCCGGTACAGCGGATGGGGCCGGTTGGGCCGGGACCGGTACTCGGCGTGGAACTGGGTTCCGACAAACCAGGGGTGGTCGGGCAGTTCGATGATCTCCACCAGATCCTGATCGGGATAGACGCCGGTGACGCGCATGCCATGGGCCTCCAGCACCGTCCGGTAGGCGTTGTTCAGTTCGTACCGGTGCCGGTGGCGCTCGCCAACCTCGGGAACGCCGTAGGCCTCCATGGCGCGGGATCCCGGCGCCAGACGGCAGGGATAGCGTCCCAGGCGCATGGTCCCGCCCTTGTCCTCGATGCCCCGCTGTTCGGCCAGCAGCGCGATGACCGGGTGCGGCGTGTCGGGAGCGACCTCGGTCGTATTGGCGCCGGCCAGTCCGCACACATGCCGGGCGAACTCGACGACCGCCCACTGCATGCCGTAGCAGATCCCCAGGAACGGGACATGTTGCTCCCGCGCGTATCGGATCGCGCGGACCTTGCCCTCTACCCCGCGGGCGCCGAACCCTGGACAAACCAGCAGGCCGTGGTAGGGTGCCAGGCGCTCGGCCAACTCGGCGTCGGTCCAGCGCTCGATGATCTCCGAATCCAGCTTGGTGATCTCGACGGCGCAGTTGTTGGCGATCCCGCCGTGCCGCAATGCCTCCACGATACTGACGTAGGAGTCCTCCACGCCCATGTACTTGCCGATCAGGCCGACGCGCACCGCGCCCTGGGGGTGGCGCAGCCGGGCGACGATCTGTCGCCACTCTTCCAGATCGGGCTCGGGGAGATGTTCCAGGCCCAGCCGTTTCAGGATGATCTGCCCCAGACCTTCCTGCTCCAGCACCAGCGGCACCTCGTAGATGGTCTGCGCGTCCATCGCCTGGATCACCGCCTCCGGCTCGACGTCGCAGAACAGGGCGATCTTCTCCTTGACGGCGCGGCCCAACGGCCGTGCCGTGCGGCAGACGATAACGTCGGGCTGGATGCCGATGCTGCGCAGTTCCTTGACCGAGTGCTGCGTGGGCTTGGTCTTCAGTTCGCCAGCGGCCGGTAGATAGGGAATGAGCGACACGTGGACGTACATCACGTGCTGCTCACCCACTGACCGCTTGAACTGCCGGATGGCTTCGAGGAAGGGCAGGCCCTCGATGTCGCCGACCGTGCCCCCGACTTCGGTGATCACCACGTGCGCGCCGGTGGCGCGGGCCAAATTGCGGATCTCGTCCTTGATCTCATTGGTGACGTGCGGGATGACCTGCACCGTGCCGCCCAGGTACTCACCACGGCGTTCCCGGGCAATGACCGCGTTGTAGATCTTGCCGGTGGTAGTATTGTTGGCGCGGCCCAGGTTCTCGTCGATGAACCGCTCGTAGTGGCCCAGGTCCATGTCGGTCTCGGCTCCGTCGTCGGTGACGAACACCTCGCCGTGCTGATGTGGGTTCATCGTCCCGGCATCCACATTGACGTACGGGTCGAACTTGAGCATCGTGACCCGCAGGCCGCGGCTCTTCAGCAGGCGGCCGATGGATGCCGACGTGATCCCCTTGCCCAGTGCTGAGGCCACACCGCCGGTGACGAAGATATACTTGGTCACGGCTTCCCTCCCCGCACGCCCCGGGCGCCGGTGGCAGGGCCGCGCCCGGCGCGGGTCAACAGTTCGACCGCGTGCTCGCGCGCAATCGCCGTCGGCCGCCGCCCGGCCAGCATTCTGGCGATCTCCTCGATGCGCTCATCGGCATTCAGCGGGCGGATCCGCACCCGTGTCCGCCCATCGACCACGTCCTTCGTCACCCAGAAGTGACGGTCGGCCAGGCTGGCGATCTGGGGCATGTGCGTGACGCACAGCACCTGGCGGGCCCTGGCCACGGCGGCCAGCAATTGGCCCACCGCGCCCGCCGACCGGCTGCCGACTCCCGCGTCCACCTCGTCGCACACCATCACAGGCACCCCGCCCGCCTCGGCCAGCACGTGGCGCAGCGCCAGCATGATCCGTGACAGCTCGCCACCCGACGCGATGCGCACCAGGGGCTTGGGGTCCTCGCCAGGATTGGCGGAGATGAGGAACTCCACGCGGTCGATGCCGCTGGACCACACCGCGAGCCGCTGCCCGTCCACTCCCAGGCCCTCGGGGTCGTCCTCGGTGGCGAACTGGACCAGGAAGCGCGTGCGCCCCATCTCCAGCGAGGCCAGCGCGCGCTCGACGCCCGCCTGCAGGCGAGCGGCCCCCTCCCTGCGCAACGTCGAGAGCCGCCGGGCGCGGGCCGCCAGGTCCGCCTCCACCCCCGCCAGCGCGGCGGCCACGTGGGCCGCGCGGGCCTCGGACGCATCGAGCCGGCCGAGCGCCGCTGCTGCCTCGTCGCGGAACGCAAGGACCGCCTCGAGGGTCTCGCCGTACTTTCGCTTGAGGGTCTGAATCAGGTGGAGTCGGTTCTCCACCTCTGCGAGCTCGTCGGGCCGCGCCTCGATCCGCTGTAGGTAGTCCGCCAGCGAGTGGGCGACCTCGGCCAGCTCCCCCGTCAGGGTCTCGATGCGGCCGACGGCCTCGGCGAGCGCTGGGTCAACGGCCGCCGCGTCGCGCAATGCCGCGCGCGCCTGACCCAGGCGGTCCACCGCAGCCTGACCGTCGGCCTCGTAGAGCGCGGCGTAGGCACCGCCTGCTGCGGCGGCCAGCCGTTCGGCGTTGAGCAACCGCGCCCGCCGCACGGCCAGGGCCTCGTCCTCGCCCGACTGGAGCCTGGCCGCGTCGATCTCCGCGATCTGGTGGCGCAGGATATCCACCTGCCGTGCCCGCTCCCGCTCGCCGTCGACCAGCGCCCGCTGCTCCGCCCGCAGGGCGGCCCGGCGACCCACCAGTTCGGCCACCTCACCCCGCAGGGCCTGCAGGGGTTCACCCCCGAACGCATCGAGCAGATCCAGGTGCGCGCGCGGGTCGAGCAGGCGCTGGCCCTCGTGCTGGCCCGCGACCTCCAGGAGCATCTCGCCCAGTTCCCGCAACATGCCCACCGTGGCCGGGCGCCCGTTGACCCACGCCCGTGAGCGCCCTTCGACGGCGATCTCTCGCGCCACGACCAGGTCGTCGTCCTCCAGTCCCCGATCACGCAGCCACCGGCCGGCCGCCGACCGAGGCGGAGGGGCGAAGCGGGCCTCCACGCGGGCTACCCCCGCGCCGGTGCGCACCACATCGCTGGTGGCACGCGCGCCGAGAGCCACACCGAGGGCGTCCACGACCATGGACTTTCCGGCTCCCGTCTCGCCAGTCAACACGTTGAGCCCTGGGCCGAACTCCACCGATGCCGTCTCGACGACCGCGAAGTCCTGGATCCGCAGCTCGAGCAGCATCAGCGTTCCCCCCAGCCCAGTTTGGTACGCAGGATGCTGTAGAAGCTGTGCGGGCGTAGGCGCACCAGCCGCGTCCGCTCGGCGGCGCGCCGCGCCACCACCCGCTCGCCGGACCGCAGCGGGTGGCTCTCCTGACCGTCCACGCTGAGACAGACGTCCTCGTCGCGATCGTCCACTTCCACCGTGACGGTCGCCGTGCCCGCGACGACTACCGGACGGGCCGTGAAGGTGTGGGGGCAGATGGGCGTGACGACGATGACATCCACGTGGGGGTGCACGATGGGCCCGCCGGCCGACAGCGAGTACGCCGTGGACCCGGTGGGCGTAGCCACGATCACCCCGTCCGCCGGGTAAGTGGCCAGGTGCTCGCCGTTGACCCAGGTGGTCAGGTGGACCACGCGCGCCACGCCTGCCTTCGCCACGACCACGTCGTTCAAGGCCAGAGACCGCACGCGACACCCATCCTCACCTTGGATCTCCGCCTCCAGCATCGTCCGGTCGTCCGCTGCGACCTCGCCCCTGACCACGCCCGCAAGCGCCTGAGGCAAATCGGCCAGCGGAATTTCGGCAAGAAACCCCAGCCCGCCCACGTGCACGCCGAGGATGGGCACACGGCCTGCCGCCATGCGCGCGGCCGACAGGATCGTCCCGTCGCCGCCCAGCACCACCAGCAAGTCAACGCCGTGCACCAGTGCCGCATCCGGTGCCTCCAGATCAGGCCTCCCGGCCAGTTCCGCGCCGGCACCGTTGAGACGCACGTCCAGGCCCTGATCCAGCATCACCTGCAGGCTATCCTGCAGGCGACCGACCGAGCGCGGCTCGACCCCGAAGCGGGCCCGATTGACGAGCACCGCGACCCGCTTCACGGCGCGCCACCCCACCCGGCGTGCGCCACGCGCCGGATGGCCGCATCTAGATCATCGGCAGTGGGCCCGCCGTCCTTTCGGAACAGCACGAAGAATTCCCGGTTGCCGTCCGGGCCCAGCAGGGGGGACACGGTGACACCGTGGGGCCACAGGCCCAGCGCCGGGCCCGAGGCGATCACGCGCCGTAACACCTGTTGGTGCACCTCGGGATCACGGACCACGCCCCGAGGCGCTGCCTTGGGCCCGGCCTCGAACTGCGGTTTGACCAGCGCCACCACCGCTCCGCCGGGACGCACCAGCGCCGCGACCGCGGGCAGGATCTTGTGCAGCGAAATGAACGAGCAGTCCACCGTGACCAGGTCCACCTGCTCCGGCAGGTCGGCCGGCGTCAGCCGCGCCGCGTGCCGGCCTTCCATGACGACCACGCGGGGGTCCTGGCGCAACCGCCAGTGCAGCAGGCCTCGGCCGACGTCCACCGCGTAGACGCGACGGGCGCCCCGTTGGCGCAGGCAGTCGGTGAAACCGCCGGTGGCCGCTCCCACGTCGAGGGCGACCGCGCCAGCCACAGCCACGCCGAATGCGTCCAGAGCGGCCGCCAGCTTGACGCCGCCGCGACTCACGTACGACGGGCCGCGCGCCCGTCGCTCCAGGCCGGCCGACTCCGCCACCAGCGCACCCGGCTTGTCCACGCGCCGGCCGTCCACATACAGCTCGCCGGCGCGGATGGCCGCTTCGGCTTGATGCCGGGTGGGCGCCAGCCCCCTGGCCACCGCCAGCAGGTCGAGCCGCCTGCGCTGAGACCTCATCGGCCGGGAACTCCCCGGGCGCGCTCTTCCCATTCTAGGATTCCCGGGCCAGCAGCGCCCGTGCCAGTTCCCGCAACACCGCGGCGCGCTCCCCCCATCCTTCGAGCGCGGCCACCGCGCGTTCGGTATACTCCCGCGCGGCGGCGCGAGACCCCTCGAGTCCGAACGCCGCGGGGAACGTCAACTTCGACGCCACGGCGTCGCGCCCCGCATCCTTCCCCAGCGTCTGGACCGACCCGACCTCGTCGAGCACGTCATCAATGATCTGAAAGGCCAGGCCGACGTCCTCCCCGTAGGCCGTCAGCGCGTCGAGCTGTGCCGCCGTGGCGCCGGCCAGGATCGCCCCCGACCGCACGCAGGCGCGAATCAGCGCGGCCGTCTTCCACCGGTGAATCAGCCGGACGCCCTCACGGCGATCAGGAGGCCACGCGCCGAAGCGGGCCAGGGAGGGCCGTCCCTCGGCCAGCAGGTCTAGCACCTGCCCCCCGACCATCCCCTGAGTCCCGATGGCGGACGTCACCTCCTCCATGACCCGGACGGTCCGCTCCGCCCCTGCGCTGGCCGCGTTGCGGGCAATGAGGTTGAACGCCAGCGCGTGCAGCGCGTCACCGGCCAGCACGGCGACGGCGTCCCCAAAGGCGACGTGACAGGTCGGCCGGCTGCGCCGGGTCGCTGAATCGTCCATGCACGGCAGATCGTCATGGATGAGCGAGTACGTGTGGATGAGCTCGACGGCGCAGGCCGTGGGCATGACCACATGCGGCGCCGCACCCAGCGCCTCGGCAGACGCCAGCACCAGCAACGGCCGCACCCGCTTCCCGCCACCGAAGAGGCTGTACCGCATGGCGTCGTGCAGCAGGCCGGGGGTCGCGTCAGGCCCAGGCAGGGCGGCCTCGAGCGCGGCTTCAACCATGGGCCCTCGGGATGCCACGTAGGCGGCCAGCGTCCCCTCCGTCGCTACACGCTCAGCCATAGATCGCGTCCCGGTCGGTCCGGATCAGGAATCCCGCTTCCCCGACCGGAGCCTCATCCAGCTGGTGCACCTCCCGGACGACCGAGCCCGGTGGGCCGGTGCGCACGGCGTCGACCAGCGCCCGGACGTCGTCGGCCGGCCCCTCCACAGCAATCTCAACCCGGCCGTCGGGCAGGTTGCGGACGAACCCGGCCAGGCGCCGCATGGCCGCATGGCGCTGCACGAAGAACCGGAACCCCACGCCCTGCACGCGGCCCGACACCCACAGGTGGACCCTGACCGGCGTTGAGGCGGCCCCCTCACGACTGCGGCGCGGGCTGCGATCCTGACGCACGCTGTTCCTCTCGATAGATCGTCCCCAGCACGCCGTTCACGAAGCGCCCGGAGTCCTCGGTGCCGTACCGCTTGGCCAGCTCCACGGCTTCGTTGATGACCACGCCCGGCGGGGTCGCCAGGTGGCGCAGCTCATACAGCGCCATGCGCAGGATCACCCGGTCGACGCTGGCCAGGCGATCCAGAGCCCAACCGGTGAGGTGCGGGCGGATCAGGGCATCGAGTTCGGCCCGCCGCGCGGCGACCCCACGGCAGACCTCGTCGACGAACGCCCAGTCAATGGACGCGTCGCCGCGCGAGATGACCTGCAGCGCCTCGCCAATGGGGACATGACCGACGTCGTGCTGGAAGAGCACCTTGAGGGCGACGTCGCGGGTCCGGCGGCGGTCGATCCTCACGGTCCCAGCGCCCGAAAAAGTCGACGACCACCGAGAGGGGGCTGTCGCCCGCACCCGCGACCGCTCGTGCGGCCCGCGCTGTGCGACGCGGCAGAGCTCCATCGGTGGTCCTGCACGTCAGTATTCTACCAACCCCACCCGCCGCCGGGAACCCGTCCGGCGGCCCGTCACCTTCCTGACTACTTCACCCGCTCCAGGTACTCCCCGGTGCGGGTATCCACCCGCACCACATTGCCCACCTCGACGAAGAACGGCACCTGCACCACGGCGCCGGTCTCCAGCGTCGCGGGCTTGGAACTGCCCGCCGCGGTGTCCCCCTTCACGCCCGGCGGGGTGTCCACCACCACCAGGTCCACCGAGTTTGGCAGCTCCACACCGATGGGGACGCCCTCGTAGTACACGACGGTGACGACGGTGTTGTCCTTGAGATAGAGACGGCCGTCGCCGAGCAGGTCGGCATCAATGGTCACCTGATCGAACGTCTCCTGATCCATGAAGACGTAGTGCTCGCCTTCGTGGTAGAGGTACTGCATGTCGCGGTGCTCCAGGTACGCCCGCGGGACCTTCTCCCCGGCATTGAACGTCCGCTCGGTGATGGCACCGGTCTTCAGATTGCGGATCCGCGCCCGCACGTAGGCGCTGCCCCGCCCCCGCTTCACATGCTGGGACTGCACGATGGCATAGAGGTCGCCGTCGAGCTCGACGACGACGCCAGCCCGGAAGTCGTTGCTGGAGATCACGCGCTCACCTCGATCAGATCCTTGGGAAGTGTCGTCAGGTTCTCACAGCCATTGTCGGTGATGACCACCATGTCTTCAATGCGCACACCGCCCCAGCCCGGCAGGTAGACGCCGGGCTCGACGGTCACCACCGCGCCCGCGGGAAGGAGGGCCTCCTCGCGCGGTGAGAGTGTCGGACCCTCGTGGGCGGCCAGCCCGATCCCGTGGCCCAACGCGTGGCCGAACGCGTCGCCGAAGCCCGCCTGCTCGATGACCTCCCGCGCCAGCCGGTCGGCCTGGCGACCGGCAAGACCCGCCCGCAGCCCGGCCAGCGCGGCGCGCTGCGCCTCGAGCACGATCCCGTAGACGCGGCGGTGCCGGTCAGTGGCCGGTGCCGTGAGCAAGGTGCGGGTGCAGTCGGACGCGTAGCCGTCCACGACCGCTCCGAAATCGACCACGACCCATTCGCCTGGCCCGATGACCCGGGCGGTGGTCTCGGCGTGCGGCATAGCCGCGCGGGGACCCGAGGCCACGATGGTATCGAAGGAGAGCCGCTGTGCGCCTCGGCGCCGGAGCCGGTCGTCCAGGGCCGCGGCTACGTCCCACTCGGTGGCGCCGGGCCGGATCATCGGCAAGACATCCGCGAATGCCGCCTCAGCCACCCGCGCCGACCGGCGGATCGCCTCGACCTCCTCTGGCGACTTCACCCACCGCATGCGGTCCAGGCCTTCGAGCGCCACGACCTCTGAGGGCGCGACCGCAGCGGCCAGCCTCCGGTAGAGCGCGAGCGGCAGGTGCTCCCCCTCCACCCCAACACGGCGCGCCCCGAGCTGCCGGAGCACCTCGGCGGCGGCCTCGATCAGGGGCCCCCTTGCCCGCACCGGGGAGAACCCAGGCGCCTGGACCGCGGCCTGCTCGACGTAGCGGAAGTCCACGACGAGGACGGCCTCCCCCCCGGTGACGAGGGCCACCCCGGCCGATCCAGTGAACCCGGAGAGGTACGGGACGTTGGGTGACCGCGTCAGGAGCACGGCGTCCACGCCGTCCTCCAGCATCCGGGCCCGGAGGCGCGCCAGACGCGCGGTACGCATCGGTGACGTCGCGGTTGGCATACAGGCCGTAGCATACCCGAGCGCAGGCCGCGCCGCAACACGCAGGCGACGGGCGCTCATGCGCCCGTCGCCTGATGGGATCGCCCGCCGCAGCCGGGTCAGGTCAGACCAGAAGCCCTCAGTTCCCGATGGGCGGGGTCTGGAACCGCGAGTGCCAGGCCGGCCGGATACGCTGCAGCATCTGGGCCGATACCTCGTCAGCCCTGGGCAGATCGCCCATCAGGAGGTAGACCTCCATGAGGGCCGCATACGCGCTCACCATGCCGGGGTCGAGCTTGATAGCCTCCTGCAGGGGTTTCTCGGCGCGGCCGAGGTACTCTGCGGCGTAGGGGGCAAGCCCCGCGCGCCACTGCCGATGCGCGTACAGGTAGGCGTAGCCGAGCCAGTACTGGGCCCGGGCATTGCGGGCGTCGGCCGAAATCGCCTGCTGGTAGGGCTGGATGGCCCGGGTGAACTCCGCCTCCTGAACGTACAGCCGCGACGTATCGAAGGCCGGCAGCGCGGGTGCCTGCCCGAACGCGGCACCCGCGGCCAGCAGGACCAGACCCAGGAGGAGCGTCAGCGTCTTCATAGGGGCCCTACGGCCTCGGCGACGGCGTCGGGGCCGGGGAAGGCACCCCCGGAGTGGGCAGCACCTGCGGCGTCACCACGAAGATGACCTCGCTCTCGGTGCGGCTCACCGACGTATAGCGGAAGAGGAGCCCGACCAGCGGGATGTCACCAAGGATCGGGACCTTGATGGTCGTCTTGCGCTCTTCCGAGCTGATCAGGCCGCCCAGCACCACCGAATCACCGTTTCGGACTGTGACCGTCGTCGAAGCCTTGCGGGTGGCGATCCGCGGCACCAGGTTCGGCAGCAGCTCGCGCACCGACGAGACCTCAGGCTCGATCTTCGCGGTGATGGACCCATCGGCGTTGACACGCGGGATGATCTTGAGGATGACCCCGACCGGCTTGAAGGTGTAGGTCACCCGGCCGGCCGCGTCGGTCTGCGGAATGGGGATCTCCTCACCGAGGTTGATGTTGGCCTCGTTCCCATTGACGACCGCCACCCGCGGCGCGGTGATAACCCGGGCCCGGCCTTGGTTGACGAGAGCGGTCAACGCTCCGTTGATGGAGAACGTCGCCGTCCCGATCGTGATCTGGTTCGGGAAGGTACCCTGAATGGTAAAGATACTGGTGGGCGCGTCGCCGGTGAGGCCCCAGCGCAGGCCCAACTGTCGCAGGTCGTCCACGTTGATGTCCACGACGCGGCTCTCGACCATGACATTGACCAGTTGCACGTCGAGGCTCGCGAGGATCTTGCGGACCTCTTCGTGCTGTGCCGGTGTGCCCACCACCACCATGTTGTTCGTCCGCGAATCTGACGTCACCCGAATCCCCGGTACCGCCGCCCGCACCGCGTCGGCGATCTCCTTGGCATTCCCGAACCCGATGGGATAGCTGATCGTCTCGGGGCCTTCAGGTGGCGGCGCCAGCCGGTCGGCCGGCAGCACGATCAGGTTCCGGCCCACACGGCGGAATCCCAGGTTGTTGGCCTCGAGGATGAAGCGCAGCGCCTCATCACACGTGAGGTCGAGCAGGCGGACGGTGATCTGTCCCTTCACGGACGTGTCGGTCACGATGTTGACGTTGCACACCCTGGCCAGCGCGCTCAGTACATCGGCCAGCTCGGTCGCCCTGAACTCAAGCGAGATGCGGCTCGGCTGGCCGGGAGGGGCCTGGGCTACGAGCTCCGTCGGCGCAGGCGCCGTGGATGCCTGGGCCTGCAGGGACGGCGCCGGGGCGGCAGGCGCAGGCGCAACCGCCGGGGCAGGCAGGGCCGTCGGAGCAGGCAGGGCCGTCGGAGCAACCGGGATCGCGGCCGCGTTGCCAGCCGAGAACTTCGTGACCAGGACGGCCGGCGCGGTCGTCGCAATCGTGTACGGGACCGCCCGATCCATGTCAACAGCGATCCGGACCACGGCGGGGCTGGCCTGGAACTGCCCGGTCCGCACACGGACCAGACCGCCCCGCCGCAGCTCGATCTGCGGCGGCACCGACGCGTCGAGGGTCGCGCCGGGCAGGTCAATCACCAGCCTGGGGGGCGACGACAACTGCAGCGTGCGGTAATTGAGCGGGCCGGTGCCCACGATCGCAAGCTGCAGGGTCTCCCCGAAGGTCTTCACGCCGACCTGCGTGATGCGCACTGGGTCGGTCTGCGTTGCGGCCGGTGCCGCCGGGATCAGCGCGAGCGCGACGACGACAGCCAGCCCGACTGTGACTCTGATGGTTGTCCTACGGTTTCGCGGCCACATGCGCTCCGTTCACTCCTCCCAGCTTCAGCTCGAAGCGTTCACCCTCTTGCTCCAAGACCACGAGGAAACGCGCCACGTCCACCACAGCGACCTTGATCTTGTCGAGAATCACGTCACCAACCCCGACAATGTACGTCTTCCCCTCGAGGCGCACGATCGCCACACCGCCGCCGTCCCCCAGCACACCCACGAGTTGGGCCATGCTCGCTTCCTTGGGCGGAGGCGTCGGCGTCGGTGCGGGCGACGGCTGGCCTGGGGCCTGACCCGGGAACAGCGGCGGCGGGAGCGGCGCCGGAGGCGGCAGCGGCACGCCCGCCGGCCCGCCGGCCGCAGCCACCACCAGCGGCGCAAACGGATCGGGCCGCCCGGTACCCACAGCGCCAACGGCCGCTGGCAAGGGCGCAGGGCTTGGCGAGGGCGTAGCCACCTGCGGTGCCGGCATCGCGGGAGGAGTAGGCGCAGCCGGCGCGACCAGTGCCGGTGAGGCCGCAGGTGCCGGAGCCAGCGGCGGCTGCTCCGTCACGGGTACGCGGGATGGCCCCCTGGGATACAGAACGATGACGCCGATCAGCCCGACGACGATTGCGATGGGAATGACCGGGTGGGCTTTGAGGTATTCGATCGCCTTGCGCATGAGGCCCCCTGATGCTGAATTCACAAGAATCCGTTTCGGAGCCCCGGCAGGCCCCAAGAGCACCTGTCGCTGTTGACAGTGCCTACCCTTTCGTCAGAGTGCCCGAAACTCCTGCACAATAGACATCTGGGGCCGCCGTCATCCAGGCCAAGTCAGCCGCCCTCACCCCCAATACCAGCGCACGATGGCTTCGCCCCAGAACAACGCCACCAGCGCCCCCACCGCCAGGGCCGGGCCGAAGGGAATGGCGTCCTTCCGGCCCCGCACCCGAAGGGCCAGCAGCGCGATACCAGCCAGGCCGCCCACCGTAAACGCCGAAAACAGCGCTACGGCCACCCCCGGCCAGCCCAGGAACGCCCCGATCATGGCGGCCAGCTTGATATCTCCGCCGCCCATGCCGCCCCGGCTGAGGATGACGATGACGGCGATCAGGCCGGCGGCCCCCAGCGCGCTCAGGAACGCGGGCACCAGCCTGGTCTGGAGGCCAGCAAAGACCAGACCGGCGGCGATCCCGGGATAGCTGATCCGGTCGAGGATCAACTGATGGTCGAGGTCGATGAACGTGATCACCAGCAGCAGAAACGCGAATGTCACGCCACCTGCCCTGGCGACCGGGTCCGGGAAGGCCACCCACACTGCCAGGGCGAGCGCGGTCATCAGGGCCTCCACCAACGGATAGCGCGGCGAGATCCGGCCCCCACAGTGCCGGCAGCGACCGGCCAGGAGGATGTAGCTCACCAGGGGGATGTTGTCCCACGGCCGGATCGGCACGCCGCAACGGGGACACCGAGAGCCGGGGACGACGATGGACCCACCCCGGGGCACGCGGTGGATGACCACGTTCGCGAAGCTCCCGAGCACCGCGCCCAGCGCGCCGGCAACGACGAGCTCACCCGCGCCCACGCCTAGCACGGCTCCAGCAGGGCATAGAGTATACAGAACGGCAGGAGAATGGCGCTTCGCCCCGAACGTGGTTTCGAGGCAGGAAGCGTTCGTCGAGGACGCGGCCGGACGTCCCGCGCGAGGAGGTGGACGCGATGACCAGACCTGCATGGCTGGTGATTCTTGCGCTGTTCGTCGGGCTCGGGACCCCGGTCGCCGCGCAGTCGTTCTCCGCACCCGCCCCGGTGCTCATTGTGCCAGGGCAGAGCATCGCGGCGCTGGCGCTCGGGCGTTCTGTCTCGTCCACGCTCGCGCGGCTCGGGGCGCCGGGAGAGGTGCGCACGCTCCGCGACGGCGCGCTGTACACGTTCCCGCGCTACGGCCTCAACGTCTACGCCGCCGACGGCGTCGTACGGGCCATCTCCACAACTAACAGCCTGCTGCGTACCGCGGAGGGCATCGCGCTCGGGGCGACCGTCGCCGAGGTGCGCCGGGTGTTCGGCTCGCAGTTCAGCGACGCGGTCATCGAGGGTCTGATGGGGATCGCCTACGATCAGCATGGAATCGCCTTCGGGCTCGACGGGGTGATCGTGTCGGTGATCATGGTGTATCCGCCCCGCATCCAGGCCGCGGCTCCGCCCGGCACCCAGACCGTAACGATCCCTGGCGCCGCCCCATCCGCGGCGCCCACCGGAACGCCGCCTGCGGCAGCTGCCCCGTTCTCGCCCGCCGACCAGTCACCGGCACCGGCGCCAGCCACGCCGGCTGCTGCCGCGCCCTCCACTGGTGTACCGACCCCGCCTTCCGTGGCGACCGGCCCCGCGTACCTGGACATCGGCCTCGTGGCGCTCCCGCGCGTCGACAGCCTCAAGCCCTTCTCGCCGGAAACCCAATACATGTCGGTCATCGGGTTTCTCCGATATGTCGTCTACCAGCAGACCGGTACATGGCTGACCACGGCGGAGGCCACGCGGATGCTCCAGGAGCAGCAGCGGGTTCGCCTCTGAGGGGAACCCGCTGCGCTAGCTCGTTCCCTGCACGTCGGCCGCGATGACGACGTTCCCGCCCACGAGTCGCGCGCGGTCGCGGGCGGTGCGGACCGCCTCCAGCAGCTCGCGCGCTGTCGCCCCGTGTTCCGGGTGGGCCCCGATGCCCACCGACAGGCTGAGCTGACCTCGACCCTCGTCGCCGAGGGTCGGCAGGTTCTGCAGCGGCCGCAGGTCGGCCACCTCCAGCCGCAGGCGCTCGGCCACCACGTAGGCCGACTCCAGGGGGGTTTCCGGCATCGCCAGCGCGAACTCGGTCTCGTCGGTCCGCGCCTTCACGTCCACATCTCGGGTGAGGTTGCGCAGCACCCCGGCCACGCTGGCCAGTGCCTCCTGGGCGGCGGCCTCGCCGTACCGGTCGCGGAATGCGCCGAAGCGGTCCACGTCACACACGATCAGTGACAGGTGTCGCCGGTACCGGGCCGCGCGCTTGACCTCCACGGCGAGGTGCTCGTCGAAGTACCGCGCCGTGAACAGGTCGGTCGTGCGGTCCTGAACCGCTTGCTCGACCAGGGCCTGCTGGAGCTGCTCCAGCTCTCGCGCGTGGGCGGCGGCCCGCTGTTCTGACAGGTACTGGAACTGGGTGACGAACTCGACGATGGTGAAGTCGGTGGCCTGGGCCAGCCCCCCAAACAAATCCGCCCGATCGCCGGCATCGGGGACAATCTGCGCGCACAGGTCCGCCGCCAGGTCACGGAACACCAGGAAGCCCTGGATGACCTCGGCGGCGCCGAACCCCATGCTCAAGCGCAACGCGGCCTCCTGGTGGATGAACTCGCGCAGGCGCGAGGGGTCGTCTGTGTCGAGGTAGGCGATCAGCTCAGCAAGATACGTGCGTCCCAGCCGGCGGAGCTCCTCCAGCGGCCGGTAGACGAACCCCGACGGCCGCATGCGGGAGAGGGCACCGGCCCAGTCGGCCGCGATGCGGTCCCGTTCCCGGTCGAGCAGACTGGCCAGGCGGCTCGTCACCAGCGCCCAGCACCACCGGATCGACTAGGGCGTCGCGCGTAACTGCTCGGGCAGCACGTACGTCTCGGCGCTGATCGTCGCCCGTAGCCGAGGCAGCTCTTCGGGTGCCATCGAGATCTGCCTGAGCACGATGAACCGGGGAAAGTCCTCCAGGCGGCTCAACAGGCTCATCAGCCCCGCATAGGTCCCGGCGTATGCCAGATCCAGCCGGAAGAGCATGTACTGGGGCTGCGCTGGGGGCACTGGCTGGGCGGGCTGCGCTGGGGGCACTGGCTGGGCTGGCTGCGCCGGACGCGGTTGGCCGGCCGGCGGCTGCGCCGCTGGGCCGCCCCCTGGCTGGTTCTGCCCGGGCCTGAGCAGATTGAGCTTCACGCCGATCTCCTGGGCTGTCGCCTGGAGCTGGCGGATCAGGTTGGGGATCTCGCGCGCCGGGGGCAGCTTGGCCTCGATCAGCCGGATACGGTCGGCCAGGGCCTGGAACTCCCGCTCGCGTTCCTCCCGGGTGTCCGCCAGGCGCTGCAGTCGCTCCACCTCGGCCTGTTTGCTGGCGAGCTGCGAGGTCAGCCTGCTGCGCTCGGCCGTCCTGGGGGTCCACACGAGGAGATAGAACACCACGCCGATGATGGCCACCAGCACCAGCGACAGCAGAATGCGCTCGCGCGGCGTCAGACCCCTCACGGCCGATCACCCCCTGTCGCCTGCGGCTTCTGGATGCGGGCAGTCACTGAGAATTTCACCACTTCGCGCAGACCAATGCGCTCGGTCTGCGCCACCGTGAGATCTACCTCGCGGAACAGCTGGCCGGCCTTCAGGTTGTCCATGAACTGCGCCACCACCGGATATGTGAGCGCATAGCCGTCAATGGCCAACGCGCTGGCCTCGGGCACGCTCAGCGACGTCACCCAGGCGTCCTTGGGAATCAGCAGCCGGACCTCGTTTAGCACCGACGCGGCCGGGAGCTGCTGGCGGACCAGGGCGAGGATGAGCTGCTCCCGCTCCCTGAGGGCCGCGATGCGCCGCTCGAGCTCCTGCACGCGCTCGACCTGCGGCCGCAGCTCGGCGATCTTGCTATCGGCCTCGGCGATCTGGCGCTGGAGCCCCTCGATCTGCGCCCGGAGCATGAGGCCGAGAATGATGACCACCACCAGCGCAACGATCGGCAGGCCGTACTCAATGATCTGGCGGCCGGGGACGCGCCTGCGAGGTACGCGCGGCAGTAGGTTGATGCGGATCAACTTACGTCACCTCCCCGCATGGCCAGGCCAACCGCCACGGCCATCGTGGGCCCCACGGCCTCGATCTGCTCGGGCGGATGCATCTGAGGGTTCACTTTGACGTTGATGAAGGGGAGTGCGACCGAGGTCGTCACACCCAGCTCGGCGGCGATGGTCTTGTCGAGATTGCGCAGCTTGGCCAGTCCCCCGGCCAGCAGGATCTGGCCCACGACCGCGGTGCGGGAGCGGGTCTGGTAGTAGTCGAGCGACCGCCGGATCTCCGTCACTAGGTCGCCGATGTGCGGGGCGATGATGTCGTGCAGCCGCTCGGTTGTGTGGTCGGAAATGGTGGCGCCCTCCTCGAGCACCTCACCCTTCTCCTCGAGCAGGCTCTTGGCCGTGGCGGCGTCCACGTCCATCGCCTCATGGATGGCCGATAGCAGCACCTGGCCGCCGATCGGGATGTTCCTGGTAAACCGCAGCCGCTGTCCCTCGGTGATCAGGATGTCGGAAGCCTCTGCACCCAGGTCCACCACCGCCACGGTCTGACCGTCGGCCGATATGGGCACCGCGGACCGCAGGAGGGCGAACGACTCGACGTCGAGGATACGCAACTGCACCCGCGCGGCTTCGGCCACGGCCATGATCTGATTGATGACATCCTGCCGGGCCGCGACGACCAGGACGTCCAGCATGCGCCGGCCGTCCTCGGTGCTCTCGCCGAGGATCTGGTAGTCCATGTGGACTTCCTTAATGTTGTAGGGCAGGTATCGCTCTGCCTCATAGCGGACCGCCGCCGTCAGCTCCTGCTTCGTCATGGGCGGCACCTTGATCTCTCGCACCGTCACGGCCTGCCCGCCGACGCCCATGATGGCCCGGTCCACGCGGATCCCGACCCTGTCCAGCAGGGCCCGGACGTGGCTGCCGAGCTCCTCCGGCGCGGTAGGGACGCCGTCCCGCATCGCCATGGGCGGGCTGGGTGCTGTGCCCATATGGGTCAGGCGAAAGCCGCTCCGGTAGTTTCCTGCGAGCTCCACGACCTTGATCGCGTCGCTGCCCACGTCAATCCCGACGTGCGCCTGGGGCGCGGATGGAAAGAGTCCCATCGGGGTGTGGCTCACCTGCCCTCCACGAGAAGTCTGCGAGTGTCCCCCAACAACTATTCCCGGTCGGTCGCCGTATCAGACACCTGTTCGGAGGGAGTATTCGAAGACGGAAGGAGAAACCCTGCAATTGGGGCTCTCAGGGCCCAACCCGCACCCGCCCGGTGAGCTCCACCACTACGCGCTGTTCCTGGCCCGCGAGAGTTCGGAGGACCACCGTCCCGGCGTTGGTGTTGCCGAGAGGGCTGAACTGCAGCGTGTGGTCCGCGAACGTGGTGCTGGCGAGATCGACCCCGGCCGGCATCCGGGCGGTCGCGGACTCGGCGGCGTGTTCCCTCAGCACAGGCTCAGCCGGCCACGCCGCCGGATCGGCGCAGATGGGCGAGTCGCCGGGGTCGCCTATCGCGCCCGCATAGCGGAAGATGCGGTAGGTGTCCTCCGCAGGGCTGAAGACCACCCGGTAGCACGTGCGCTGGCTGCGGGCTTGCTGTTCTGCCGCCCTCAGGTCGCTGGCCAGGCGCCTAGCCGCGGTGGACAGCCTGTAGTGCGCAAGCACGCTGGTGCCGCCCACAGCGAGGGCCAGTACGACGGCGGCAATGACAACACTGACCAGCACCTCGGCCAGCACCGCGCCGGCCTGGTTGGAGCCAGTCCGCAATCCCGCAGCCACGCCGCCCGTACGACGCCGGCTGCGCGTCACGAGCCCAGGACCTCCGTCCACTGGGGCCGGTCCAGCAGGGGGTCACGCGGGCTGAAGATGTCCGATCGGTCGGGGGTGCGAGGGGCAGCATAGCCCTCGGCATGCTGCGCAGGCTGGATGACGACCGGCCAGCCCCGGTAGGCTCCCGACGAGCGCGCGTAGCTGCCTGTCCAACCTGAAGGGCTGCCCCCCAGCCGCCAGTCCCACGCAGTGCACGGGGCGGTCTGGGGGCTGTGGAGGCAGACTGTCTTCCTGGCGTTGCCCACGCGGGCCGCAGCCAGCACGGCCGAGTCGAACCACATGGTGTACGACTCGGGCACCTCGGTCTCCGAGGCGCACGCTGCCGGCGCCCCGGATGGACGCACCGCGATCAACGCGTAGAACTCGCCGATGGTGGCCCCATCCACGCCGGTCACGCGCACCGGGGCTCCTTGGTGGCCGAACCGCAGATACGCCGTGGTGGCAACCCTCATCCAGTCGGTGGCCGCCAGGTCGAGCGGCGGGCCGAGGGGCCAGGCGTAGGCTGTGATGACGTCCACGGTACTGAGCGCTAGGTCGGGCGGCGTCGCGCCATCTGCGCGGCAGATCCGCCGGATCTGCTCGCCGGCGGCCCCTAGCAGGATGCTGAAAAACGCTCCATATCTTGTGGCTTCACAAAGTGCACGCCTCTGCGTATAGTCTGGTCAAAGCGCAGCCGCCAACGATCTCTTCGAAGGAGCAGACGGCGATGCGTGGAGAT
>JAVKIJ010000063.1:0-18887 GCA_031459535.1 Candidatus Fervidifonticultor quintus
CAGCTCTCGGCCAGAGACGGTGCGATCTTCCCGTCGTGGGTGCGCTTCACCAGTTGTTCATAGACGAAGCCGGCCACGAAGCTGGTCGGCGCTTCCTGGATGCGGATGGGATCGAGGACCGTGAGGTCGGCCTCATTGGCGATCACCAGTTCCTGGGCCGCCGGCGCAGACGAGACCGCACCGCCGCTCGCCAGCAGCGCCGCCACCACCAGTACCACCACCAACCATGCCTGGGGCATGGCGCTCACCTCCAGAGACCCCCGTGGTCATTTCACGCTGAATACCACCGCGCGTCAAGCGCTGTAGGGCTACTTGCACAGGTCAGGGTGAGGCGCTACTCTTGCGGAGGTGGTTCGCCGCTTGCGCGGCACAATACTGTGGGAGGAGGCAGGAGTCGAATGCGCAACGTATGGTTTGTCCTCGCCGTGCTGGTCGTCGCGGCCGTCGCGGCCGGGTGCGGTGGGAGAGGCGGCGAGCAGCCCGCCGCTCAACAGCCGACCCCTGGGGCGTCACCGGCAACCGCCGCATCGCCCCAACCCGCGGCGTCACCGGCGGCAGCCGCGTCACCCGCTGCGCCGGGGCGCGGGGTCGAGGGTGGGGAGGTCGTCATCGTGATGAAGGACAATCTCTACGAGCCGGCGACCGTCACGATCAAGGCGGGCCAGGAGTATGAGTTCGTCGCCAAGAACGAGGGGACCACGGTCCACAACCTGATCATCCAGGCGAAGGATCAGGTGGGCCAGGACTTCGCCTCCGACATCGCGGTGAACGCCGGGCAGGACAGCAAGTTCAAAGTCAAAATCGACAAAGAGGGCACCTACCCCATGGTGTGCACGTATCATCCCGAGATGAAAGGCGAGGTCAAGGTCGTCAGATAGGCTAGCCAGGCCGGACACTGGCATTCTGCCGGCGAGGGGCGGGGGTAGTCCGCCCCTCGCCGGCTTTGCTCCAGACCTTCGGACGTCGGGTGTTCCCCTGATGCCAAATCAGGTCCAGGCTGGATTGTGGGCGGCAACCCCGAGGGGTACCGTCGGAAACAAGAGTAAACGGGTAAGAATATCCGGATTCTTGAGGACGACCCATGGAGTTGAGCCGAGCCGCCCAGTTCGCCATCCGCACCGTCGTGGACCTGGCGGCGGTAGGGCCCACCCGGACGGCCGACATCGCCGCTCGCCGTGGCATCCCGCCTGCGCAGGCCGGAAAGATTGTGCAGCAGCTCGTGCGTGGCAGCATTGTGCGCACCACCCGGGGGGCGGCCGGCGGCGTGCGCCTGGCACGGCCGGCCGAGCGGGTGACGCTGAAAGAGGTCATCAACGCCGTCGAAGGCCCCCTGGCCGTCTCCCGGTGTATTGTCTACGACGACTGTCCCTGTGTGCAGCCCTGCCCCGTTCGTACAGCCCTGAGCCGGATTCAGCACGAACTTGAGCGCCTGTTGGACGGCGTGACCGTCGCCGACCTGGCAAGAGACGACAGGCGTCCGCGACGATCGGCCGGTGCGCCTGACGGAAGCGACATCGACGCATGAAGGGAGGACGGACATGACGCGATTGACGTTGACGCTGACCGCGGTGGTCGTGGCCGCGCTGCTGGTGACCGGCGCTTATCTGCTCGGGGCCCGCTCGGCCTCCGGGTTGGCGGGACTGGCCGAGGCTGCCCAGATTGCCCAGGCCCGTCAGCTCGGGCCCGACGCCGTGAGCGCAGCCGTGCGAAGCTTCGTCCCGCCGGGAAAGCAAGACGAGTACCTGATGTTCTCGTCCGGCGGCCACTCGGGCCAGATCCTGGTCATCGGCATCCCGTCCATGCGGCTGCTCAAGGTGATCGGCACGTTCTCCACCGAACCGTGGCAGGGATTTGGCTATGGGGCTGACTGGTCTCAGAAGGTGCTGGAAGGCGGCTCCAACGGTAGCGCGGCCCCGCTCACATGGGGGGACACCCACCACCCGGCGTTGTCTGAGACCAACGGCGACTATGACGGCCGGTGGGTCTACATCAACGATCGAGCCAATGGCCGGATCGCCATGGTCGACCTGCGCGACTTCCGCGTCAAGCAGATCGTGAAGATCCCCAACATGATGACCTCGCACGGCGGGGTGTTCGCCACGCCCAACACCGATTACGTCCACGTGTCCAGCAAGATCCCCACTGTCTGGGGTGGCGGGTACGCGCCGTTGGAACAGTACAAGGACAGGTACCGAGGCGCCTCCGCGTGGCTGGCCGTGGACAAGGCGACCGGGCGGATCGACCTCGCCCGATCTTTCCAGATTGAACTGCCCCCGTACAACCAGGACCTGGCTGATGCGGGCAAGCTGGCCAGCGACGGATGGGGCTTCATCAACTCGTACAACACCGAGATGGCCACCGGCGGCAACATGGAGGGCAAGCCGGCCATCGAGGCCGGGGCCTCGGCCCGGGACTTCGACTTCCTGCACATCATCAACTGGAAGAAGGCCGAGCAGACACTCGCTGCGGGCAAGTTCGAGATGCGCAACGGGATCAAGGTCATCCCGCTACAGACGGCGGTGGCGGAGGGCCTGCTGTATTTTGCGCCCGAGCCGCGCAGCCCGCACGGCGTGGACGTGGCGCCCAACGGTCAGTACATCGTCGTCTCCGGCAAACTGGACCCGCACACCACGGTCTACAGTATCGACAAGATCAAGGCGGCCATCGAGAGGAAGGATTTCGAGGGCACCGATCCCTTCGGCGTGCCCATCCTCAGGTTCGACGCGGTGGTCGCTGCCCGGGTGGCGGTGGGCAACGGCCCTCTGCACACCCAGTTCGACGATAAGGGCTACGCGTACACCAGCCTGTTCGTGGACAGCGCCGTCGCCAAGTGGTCGCTGGGCGAGCCCTACCACAAAGGCGACGCGGCCTGGAAGCTGGTGGACAAAGTCTCGGTGCACTACAACATCGGGCACCTCTCGGTTGCCGAGGGCGACACCGTCAGCCCCGACGGCCGGTACCTCGTGGCGCTCAACAAGTGGTCGGTGGACCGCTATCCGGTCCTGGGCCCGCTGCACCCGCAGAACTTCCAGCTCATCGACCTGACCGGGCCCAAGATGAGGATCGTCTATGACATGCCCATTCCCATCGCCGAGCCGCACTACACGCAGATCGTCAAGCTGGACAAGATCAAGGCCTGGCAGGTCTATCCTATGGGTACAGACATCCTGACCATGGAGCGCAGCCCTTATGCTACCGAGCGCGGCAAGGAGCGCATCGAGCGGAAGGGCAACACGATCGAGGTATGGATGACCGCGGCCCGCAGCAACTTCCGGCCGGACATCGTGCGGGTCAAGAAGGGCGATGTGGTCGTCCTGCACATCACCAATACCGAGAAGATCCGCGACGCGACCCACGGCTTCGCGATACCGGACTACAACATTCAGATGAGCGTTGATCCGGGCGAAACCGTCACGGTCAGGTTCGTGGCATCCAAGCCCGGGGCGTTCAGCTACTACTGCACCGAGTTCTGTTCGGCGCTGCACCTGGAGATGCAGGGCTGGCTGTTGGTGGAGCCCTAATTTAGCCTCCCGCGATGCGGGGGAGGGGCTGCTCGACCCTCCCCCCGGGGGATGCGCGATGGCAGTCACACGGAGACGGTTTCTCTACCTGGCGGCCGCCGCAGCCGCGGGGACCGCGGCCGCTCCCGCAGCCTGGGCGCTGCTTGGCCGCGCGCCCGTCGAGGTCGGCCCGCCGACCATCCGCTACGGCCGCGACCGGTGCGACGCCTGCGGGATGATCATCAGCGACCCTCGCTACGCAGCTGCGGCGTGGAGCGGCGCGAGCGCTTCCCGCTACGACGACATCGGATGCCTGATCGGCCGCATGGGGCAGGCCCTGGCAAGCGGCAAGGCTGCGGCGTACGTCCACGATGCCTCCAGCCAGGAATGGCTGGAAGCCGAGTCGGCCGTCTTCGTGCGTTCACCGGCGGTCCACACGCCGATGGCATCGGGCATTGCCGCGTACGCCACTGGCGAGGTCGCGGCCCGCGCGCACCCCGGCGCCGAGCTGCTGACCTTCCAGGCCCTGCTGGGCACGGGAGGCCGGGCGCCGTCATGATGGCTGGCGCGCGCGAGCGGCGCGTCGTGGCCATGGCAGTGGGGCTGGCGTTCCTCCTGCTCGCGGCCGGCGCGCTGCTGCCGCTGTGGTCGATGACCCTTTACGCACCCCAGTACGTCAACGGCCTCCGGTTGACCATCGAGGGCCGCGGTGTGCGCGGCGACGTAGACGAGCTCAACGCCCTCAACCACTACATCGGGATGCCCCCCATCCGCCAGGAGGACATTCCCGAGGCGCGGCTCTTCTACCCGGCAGTGGCGGCGATCGCAGTCGGCCTGCTCCTCGTGCCGTTCATGCCGTGGCGGCCCTTCCGGTGGCTGGTGCTCTTCGGAGCGTGGGCGCTGCCGCTGGCCTTCCTGGCAGACCTGCAGTGGCGGCTCCACACCTTCGGTCACAGCCTGGACCCCAAGGCCGCCTTCCGGCTGCCGCTGTTCACGCCGAAGGTGCTCGGCCCCACGGTCGTGATGAACTTCAACGTGATGGCGATACCCGGCGCAGGCCTCCTCCTGCTGCTGCTGAGCGCGCTGGTGGCGACCTTTGGGCCGCGTCTGGCCAGCCGGGGACTGCACTGGCGCCGCGCCGGGGCGAGCATGGGGCTGGCAGCCACGGCGGCGCTGGTGCTGGCGCCGGCAGCGCCAGCGTCGACCTTGGCGCGGGTGCCGGTGGCTGGCTTCGACCTGCGGGCCGCCGTTGCGGCTGCCGCGCCGGGTGCGGTCCTCGATGTGCCCCCCGGCCTTTACGATGGCCCCCTGGTTTTGACCAGGGCCATCACGCTGCGGGGAGGAGGCCAAGCGGTCATCGACGGCGGCGGCCGCGGCGACGTAGTGGTGATCGCCGGCGACGATGTGCACCTGGAGGGCTTCGTCGTCCGCGGCAGCGCCCTGGTGTTCTCCAGGGAAGCGGCGGGCATCGTGGTGCGCGGCGCCCGGGCCGTGGTGCGCGACAACCGGATCGACGACGTGTTGTTCGGTATCTACCTGGCCGGCGCGCGCGACGCGGTGCTCGAGGGCAACGTTGTGCGCGCCGCCGACCTGCCGGTTGAACGGCGGGGCCATGCCATCTACCTGTGGCGCGCCCATCGCAACCACCTCCGGGCCAACCACGTGCTCCGCGGCAAGGACGGGATCTACATCTCGTTCTCGGATGACAATACCGTCGAGGACAACCGGATCAAGGGATGTCGCTACGGCATCCACTACATGTACGCGAACCGTAACACGTTCCGGCGGAATACGTTCGAGGACAATCTGGTTGGGGCCGCGGTCATGTACTCCACCGACGTGACCCTCGACGGCAACATCTTTGCCGGGAGCCGCTCCTCGGCCGCCGGCACCGGTCTGATCTTCAAGGACGCCGACCGGCTGCTCGTACGGTCGAACCGCGTGGTCCGCAACCGCATCGGGATGGAGTTCGACAACACGCCGGCGACCATCGGGAGCTGGGCACGGGTCGAACGCAACCTGATCGCCTTCAACGAGATTGGCTTCAACCTGATGAGCACGGCGGCGATCACCGCCACGGAGAATGTCATTGTCGAGAACCTGCAGGCGGTGCGCTGGCGCGGCGCCGCCACCTCGGGCGGCAACCGGTGGGCTGCAGGCGGCAGGGGCAACTACTGGGGCGACTACGCCGGCTTCGACGCCACGGGCGACGGGATCGGTGATGTCCCATATCGGAGGACGGACCTCCTGGAGGGTCTGGCCGGCCGGGCGCCTGCGCTGCAGGCGTTCCTGTTCACCCCCGCGCACCTAGCGCTGGAGGCCGGCGTGCGGCTGGTGCCGCTGGTCCGGGCGGAGCCGGTCGTCGAGGATCCGGCACCCCTGTTGCGTGCCCCTCATGTGCTGACCGGTAGCGGCCCGGAGAAGGCCGCCACCACGGGCGTCGACCTGTTCGTGACCGGGCTGGGGATGCTGGTGCCCGGGGTTGCGGGTCTGGTGGGGTTGCGGCTCTGGAGGCGCCGGCCGTGATCGCCATCACCAACCTAGGAAAGCGGTTCGGCGCCTTCGTGGCGCTGGACGGCATCACCACCGCGATTGGCCGGGGCGCATTCACCCTGGTGCTCGGCGCCAACGGCGCGGGCAAGACCACCCTGTTGCGGTGCGTTCTGGGCTTGGCTGCCTTCGACGGTACCGTGACCGTGGGCGGCTACGACGTCTCCGCCGATGGCTCGGCCGCCCGGTCGCTGGTGGGCTATGTGCCCCAGCGTCCGGCGCTGCCGCCGGACCTGAGCTGCCTCGATGTCCTCGATCTGTTCGCCCGCCTGCGTGGGCGGCGCTCCGGTGACCCCGCGTGGCTGGAGAGGGTGGGGCTGGCCGCCGAAGCGTCCGCGCCCGTGCGCGCCCTGTCGGGCGGCATGCGCCAGCGCCTCGCACTGGCGGTGGCGTTGCAGGCGGATCCGCCGGTCCTCGTGTTCGATGAGCCCGCCGCGCACCTGGACGGCGCGTCGCGCCGGGCGCTCCATCGAGATCTCGCGGAACTGGCCCGTGGCGGCCGGACCGTGGTGCTGGCGACGCACCTGGCCGCGGAGCCGCTCCAGGTGGCCACGCAGGCGCTCGTCCTGCACCGCGGGCGCCTGATTTATGATGGTCCCGCAGACCGGCTGGGAGAAGCCGTCCAGCAACGGGTCGTGTTTGCGATGAACGGCGTGGGTCGGGAACCCCTGCGGACGGCCCTGGCCAGCATGCCCGATGTACACGTGAGTGAAACGCCGGATGCGATTATCGCGACGACACCGGCTGGAGGAGCCTTTGCGCTCCTGGCGGCGGTCGCCGCCGCGGGCGTGCGGCCGTTCGAGGTCCACGTGGAGGAACCCATGGTGGATCCCGCGCGGCTCGTCCGGGCCAACGGGGAGACCAGGCGATGAGGACCTTGGGCGTCCTGGTCGGGCACGAACTCCGTGAAGCCGTCCGACACCGGTGGTTGGTGGGGTACGGTGTGCTGTTCGCCGCTCTGGCCCTGGGGCTCGCCCTGATCGGCCCGCGGATCTCTGGCGCCGTGGGGCTCGAAGGCTACGGTCGCACCACGGCCAGCCTTCTCAACCTCTGCCTGACCCTGGTGCCGCTGATTGCCCTGCTGTTGGGCAGTGTGGGACTCTCGGGCGACCGGGAAACCGGCGTGCTCGAGCTGTTCCTGGCGCAGCCGGCCAGCCGCGCGCAGTTGCTCATCGGGCGTTTCGCAGGCTCGCTGGCCGCCATCGGGCTCGCCACGCTGCTCGGGTTCGGGATTGCCGGCGCGCTGATCGGCCTGGCCACCGGGGCCGCCGGCGGCCTGCAGTACGCGGCGTTCTTGGGCATCGCGCTCGCCCTGGCCGCGGTCTTCCTCGCCATCGGGAGCGCCATCGCCGTCATGTCGCGCAACCGTGTGCAGGCCATCGCGCTCGCCCTCGCCGCCTGGTTTGCCGCGGTCGTCGTCTTCGATCTGGCGCTGATTGCTGCGGGAGCCCTGGTCGGCGCCGGGGTGGGGGCGCTCGCCGCCGCGGTGCTGCTGAATCCCGTCGAAGTCGCGCGGATCCTGGCGCTGCTGCTGCTCGATCCGGGCCTGGAGGTTCTCGGCCCGGTAGGTGGATTCCTGGTGGCGCGGTTGGGAACCGCCGGGACCGCCGCCCTGCTGATGACCGCCCTGGCCGCCTGGGTGACCGCACCGCTGCTCGCCGCGCTGGCGCTGTTTGAGACCCGCGATCCTCTGACCTAGCCCCGCGTCCGGCGGGTCGCGTCCGTTGCCACCCGGAGCACGCCGCAGACGGACCGTTGTCGGTCCGGCCCGCACGGCCTAGAATGAGGGCGCCACAGCAAAGGAGGTGAGCTCGTGCCACCACAGATCTCGACGATCCTGGTCCCGGTGGACTTCTCGGCGGGATCCGAGGCCGCGGTGGAGTGGGCGCAAGCGCTGGCTACCGCGTTCGGCGCGCAGCTGGTGCTGTTGCACGTGATCGACACTTCGGCCAACGCCCTGATCGGCGGGCCCGGCGGCGTCCTGGCGCCTCCTCCGCCGGCGGCGCTCTATGACGAGCTGCGCGAGGAGGCCCGCACCGCCATGGCCGCGCTCGCTGCCCGCGTGCCGGGCGCCTCAGCCCTGATTCGCGAGGGATCACCCCGTCACGAGATCCTGGCGACTGCTGCTGGCGTGAAGGCCGATCTCATCGTGATGGGGACCCACGGTCGCACCGGGCTCGCGCACCTCCTCTTCGGCAGCGTGGCCGAACACATCGTACGTCACGCGCCGGTCCCGGTCTTCACCATTCGCCGTCGGGACGCCGTATGAGCCCCTCGCCCAGGAAGCGGCAGATTCGCCCCAGAAGGGCCCCGGTCATCGCCGTGGTGCTGCTCGCTGCCGCCGCGGCTGCGGTGGCCGCCGTCGTCCACTTCACGACCGCGAAGCCTGCGCCGCCCGCCCTGGACGCCGCGCTGGCGCCCGCCGAGCCCGGCGGCAAGTCACGCGGCCGGCCCGATGCGCCCGTGGTCGTGGAGATCTTTTCGGATTTCCTGTGCATCCACTGTGCAGACTTCGCCAACAGCACCGAGCGGGCCCTGGTCGCAGAGTTCGTCGAACCCGGCGTCGTCAGGCTGATCTACAGGCAGTTCCCGGTGATCTCCCAGTTGTCCGTGAGCATCGCCGAAGCCAGCGAGTGCGCCGCAGACCAGAAGCGCTTCTGGGCGTTCCACGACGCTGTCTACGTCCGGGTCCAGCGCGGCGCCATGCGCCGGGCCGCCGACATCGACAGTGCCGCCCGCGAGGCCCGGTTGGACCTGGCGGCCCTGGCCACGTGCCGCCAGGGGGGCCGCATGCGGTCCCGCGTCGAAGCCGACTTCAACGACGGGGCGTCCCGCGGCGTCCAGGCCACCCCGACGTTCTTCATCAACGGCCGGCAGGTCGTGGGCAACCAGCCCCTCGACGTCTTCCGCGCTGAGATCAATGCCGCCCGGAAGCGCTGAGCGGGTCACCGCCGCCCGCCCAAGGGCCCTCTCGCGGCGGTGGGTCTGGCCGGCACTGGTCGGCGCGGCGCTGGTGGGCGTTGGCATCTGCGGCTATCTCACCGCGACGACGCTGGCGGGGGCGGCGCCGGTCTGCGTGGCCGGCGACTGCGCCACGGTGGCATCGAGCCCGTACGCCAAGTTCCTCGGCGTCCCCACGGCGACGTGGGGACTCGCGGCGTACGGGGCCATGGGCGCGCTGTCCGCGGCGGTGGCGTGGGGCCGGGCCGCCCCGCCGTGGCTTCCCCATGCAGTGCTGGGTCTGGCGATGTTCGGCGTGGTCTTCTCGGCGTACCTGCTGTGGGTTCAGCTCGCGGTGCTCCGCGCGGTCTGCTCGTGGTGCGCCGCCAGCGACGTGCTGTGGGTGATCCTGTTGGCTCTGGCTGGCGTCGGGGTGCTGGCCGAGTAGCGCCGCAGCGCTGGGCAAAATCCGTTCCGTACCCGATGGCGCCCCAGACGGCGTCACCTACCCTGGAGGCGACGGGCACACCGTGGGGGTGAGTGGCCGGTGAGCGCAACCAAGGACTCCCTGACGCGGGACTACAAGCGCGAGCACGATCAGCTCGACGCAGGGCTGGCGGCGATGACCGAGACCATGGATCGCCTGCAGCGTCAGGTTGAGTCGTCTCAAATTGGGGCGCTCAGCCAGACCCGGCAGTTCCTGCAGCAGGTCTTCGTGCCCCATGCCGAGTGGGAGGAACTGACGTTCTATCCCGCGCTGGGGGAGCTGGTGCGCAAGCACGGCGATCCCAACGCGCCCATGTTCATCGACCACCGGGAGATCATGGGGCGGGTCCAGGCGTTCGTGGCGCTGGCCAGCCGCATCGAGGCCGGCGAGCGCGATCCGGCCACAATCGACCGGGCGCGGATTCTCGCCTACCAGATTGCGGCCCTGGTGGAAGCGCACGAGCGCAAGGAGGAGGAGGTCTACCTGGCGCTCCTGGAGCGTCACCTCTCCGACCGCGAGGTGGTCCACGTCCTCACCGTGGGCGACCAGCTCGGCCACGACTAGGATGGATCACGCCGATGCTGGTGCGCGACCGCATGTCCAGTCCGGCCATCGTGATCGACGTCGACGCGTCCATCGCCGAGGCGCACACGCTCATGCGCCAGCACGATATTCGGCGGCTGCCGGTGCTCAAGCGCGGACGGCTGGCGGGTATCGTGACCTGGACCGACCTCATGCGTGCTGAACCGTCCCCTGCTTCCACGTTGAGCGCGTTTGAGGTGCCGTCGCTGCTCAGGTCGGCGCGGGTTGGCGAGATCATGACCCCCGAGCCGATCACGATCGGACCCGATGCCCCCATCGAGGCTGCCGCGGTGATCATGCGGCGTGAGAAGATCGGGGGCCTCCCGGTGACCCAGGGTCAGACCCTGCTGGGCGTGGTGACCGAGAGCGACATCTTCGAGGCGTTCATTGACCTCACCGGGCTGCGCAGGGGAGGGGCGCGGCTGGTGGTGGATCTGTCCGGACGGACGAACCCGATCGCGGGCATCGCGGCCATCGTCGAGGCCAGTGGGGTGGCCCTGACATCGCTGGCGACGTACCAGCAGGAAGGTCGCCAGCTAGCCGTGGTGCGAGTGGACGCGCCCTACCCGCTACACGTGGTGCAGGCGCTGAGCGACGGAGGCTTTGCGGTGCTGCACCTGGCGGCCGCGCCCGAGGCTGCGGACGACGCGCGAGGCAGCCGACGGCCGTACGAGGAGTACACGAAGGCCTGGGTCACGGAGCGGCAGCACTAGGCCGGGCCCACGACAACCAATCCTGGCGACGGTGGTGGCGCAGACCCTCCTCACCCCCCGTCGGACAACCGATGCGGAGACTGCGCCGTCGCCTCGCCAGGAAAGTCCAGCGACCGCCGCCCGGCGGTCGCTGGTGTTCCTCGGGGTCGAGCAGGGTTAGCGTGATCGGGGCTGGAGCGGACAGAGGACGCCGGAGAAGGACCGGTTCCTGGCCCACGCCTCCCAGGCCTCGTCACCCAGTGCGGCCCGCATGGCGGCTGAGACCAATCGTTCCCCCGGCGCCGCATCGTGCGCGGTGAACAGCAGCAGCAGATGACAGGGGAACTCGGGACAGACCCCGCAGTGCTCCACCCCACGCTGCCGGGCGCAGGCGTAGACCGGGCAGATGTTGCGCAGCTCGACCTCCTCCTGCCGTGAGCACGACGGGACGTGTTCCTCAAACCAGGCATCGCCCTCGAAGCGCGCGCCGCAGATGCCGGCGAACCGGCGACCGCCGAGTTCGCGCTCGGCGCGGCGGATGGCCTCCTCAGCGGTAGACATGCGAATCCCCCCTTGGTCACACCGTATGGCGGTCGCCGGCTGGTGTCCATCGAGTCCCGAGAGTATGTCCACGGTTGGGACGATGTGTCATACTGGCGATGCAACCATGTGTCTCGCGGTACCGTACCGCCTGGTGGAGATCCGCGGCCCGGGGCGCGCGTTGGCCGAAGGGCCCGATGGCGTGCGCGAGATCTCCACGGAGCTGCTCGACGCGCCGGCCCCCGGCACGTATGTGCTCGTGGCCTACGGCGCCGCGGTCCGCGAGATCGACCCCGCCGATGCCGCACAGTTGCGCGGGCTCCTGGCGGCCATGCAGGCGGCGTCTGAGGATCTGCCCTGAGTACCGCCCGCGCCGCCGGCGCGGGCACCGCCCCGGTCCTTCCCCCTAGGCGCTGACCCGGAGACCCACCTACGGCGGAATCCACTGTAGGACCGATGGTGGCTCGCAGGCCCAGACGGTATCGTGGCAATGGAGGACGCTGTGGCGCAGCAGCATCAGTCTCTTGTCGCCCCACCCGTAGATCGGACAGCGGTGCGCGATTCATCGCTGGACGGGATGCGCCTGTTTGCCCGGTTCGCGTTCCCACCTAATCGCCTGGGGTACTGCGGGGCCGACGTCAACACCGAGATCCTTGGCTACCTCCAATCCGGCACGGCCGACGAAGGGCTGCGGCGTCACCTGCGGACTTTTGCTGCGGCCTATCCGTACCTGGAGCTGATCGCCCGGTGCAATGGCATTGCCGATCCGTTCGACGTTCGGGTCGTGGAGGCGTACTGGATCGGGAACGCGTTGCTGGAGCGTGTGGACTGGGCCCGCTACGCTCGGGACCTGCACGAGCGGTTTCGAGGGCGTGCCTCGCCCGCGACCATGGAACTGTTGGTGGGCAAGCCGCCGGCCGGCGCGCGGGCCCACCACGCCTTCCACGTGTTCGACGTCTCCCGGCGCCTGGGGCTGCCGCACGGCGATCTGGCCCTGGATCTGTGCCGCATCGCATGGGGGACGATCACCGCCGTCGAGCCCGGGGCCTTCGTGGTGTCCTACCGGCCCATCGTCATCCAGGCCGGCCGGCTCGCATTTGGCGATCCTCGGCCGGAGCGGGTGCTGCGGGCGCTGGAGGTGGATCCCGACCTGGACGGCGCCGCGCCCGGTGATGTGCTGGCTTTCCACTGGCGGTGGGCCGCCGTCCGCTTGCGGCCCGATCAGGTGGCCGCCCTGGAGCGGTATACGCGCGGCATGATGGCGCTGGCCAATCAGACGTTCTGAACGAACTGCGATGCACGAGGTGGCGGTGGCGGAGGCACTGTTGCAGCAGGCGGCGGAGGCGGCCGAGCGCGCCGGGTTGACCGTGGTGCAGAACGTGGGAGTCTGCGTGGGCGAGCTCAGCGGCGTCGCCCCCCAGGCACTGGCGTTCGCATTCGAGATCCTGCGCAGTGGTCCCATGCTGGGAGGGGCGTCGCTCCAGATCCGCGCGACGGCCGGCGACGACCTGCACCTGGAGTGGGTCGAGGGGGAGTCGTGATGCGAGTCGAGGTCCTCGAGCGCGTCCTGCGGGCCAATGACGCGCTGGCAGCGGAGGTCCGCGCCATGCTGGACCGGGCCGGAACCGTGGCGATCAACGTCATCGGGTCCCCCGGCAGTGGCAAGACCGCGCTGCTGGAGCAGACGGCGGCCATTCTGCATCCTCGGGTGCGGCTGGGTGTCATCGAGGGCGACATCGCCACCACCCGGGACGCCGAGCGTATCGCCCGGTGCGGTGTGCCGGCGGTGCAGATAGAGACCCGGCTGGTGGGCAACGCGTGCCATCTGGACGCCAACCTGGTTCGGTCGGCCTTGCAGCGGCTGCGGCTTCCAGAGATCCAGGTGCTGTTCGTGGAGAACGTCGGCAACCTGGTCTGCCCGTCGGCGTACGATCTGGGAGAGCACTTGCGCGTGGTGGTGGCCAGCGTGCCCGAAGGCGATGACAAGCCGCGCAAGTACCCCGCCACCTTCGCACGGGCCTCGGCGGTGGTGCTGAACAAGGTGGACCTGTTGCCGGTGACGGACTTCTCACTGGCGGCGTTCACCGAGGGCCTGCGCGAGGTGGCAACCGCGCCGCTCTTCCCGCTCTCGGCGCGCACGGGTGAGGGGCTGGGCACCTGGATCGCCTGGGTTGAGGCCCAGCGCGAGGTGATGCAGAGGGTGGGATGAGCATGACTGGCGAGACCGGAGGAAACGTGGTCCTCGACGCGCTGCGCACAAGCCCCCTGTTTGGATTCCTGGAGTCTGCGCACCTGGAGAAGCTCGTGGCCTTCGCCCGCGAGGTGTCCTGGCCGCCAGACCGGGTGATCTTCCGCGAGGGAGAACCGGATGACAAGCTCTATCTGGTGCTGGAAGGTCTGGTGGCCCTGGACATCTACGTGCCGGGCCGCGGCCGCGTCACGATTCTGACCATCGGCCCGCAGGAGGTCCTGGGGTGGTCGGCGGCGGTGCCGGAGGTGGAGAAGAAGACCGCCAGCGCCCGCACCCTGCAGCCCACGCGCGCCATCGCCATAGACGCCTCAGCGCTCCATGCGGCCTGCGAGCAGGATCACGATCTCGGCTATCACGTCTACCGGACGCTGGCCAACGTGATTGCCAGCCGCCTGAAGGCCACGCGCCTGCAGCTGCTGGACGTGTACGGGGTCAGCGAGAGGACGTGAGGGAATCGATGCCCGCCCGTACCCCGTCGCTGGGCGCCCACGTGGTCATCCCGAAGCCGGCGCTCCAGCATGTCTTCGATGCCCTGCGCGATGCCGGTTACACCGTGATCGGTCCCACCGTGGCCCAGGGGGCCATTGTCTATGACAAGATCACCCAGGTAGCCGATCTGCCCATCGGATGGACCGACGAGCAGGGCCCCGGCACGTACCGGTTGCGCCGCCAGGCCGATGGGCGGTACTTCGGGTTCGTGGTCGGTCCCCATTCGTGGAAGAAATACCTCTACCCGTCGCGGCTGAGACTCTTTTCGGTGCACCGCGACGGGGACGGATTTGCCGTGCAGGCCGATGGGGAGACTCCGCCCAAGTACGCGTTCATCGGCGTTCGGGGTTGCGAGATGGCCGCCATCGCAGTGCAGGATCGGGTCTTCCTGGAAGGCGCGGTCTGTGACCCGTACTACAAGGCTGCACGCCAGGTGGCATTCCTGCTGGCCGTCAACTGCGTCGAACCGCATGCCACGTGTTTCTGCGCCTCCATGAAGACCGGCCCGCGCTGCGCCTCCGGGTTCGACCTGGCCCTGACCGAACTGGCCGATGCGTTCGTGCTGGAGGTCGGCTCGGAGCTCGGCGCTCAGATGCTAGTCGGCGTCGACTGGCGGCCGGCGGGCGCCTTTGAGTTGAGCCACGCCCGGCGGCTGCTGGCCGAGGCCGAGACGAAGATGGGCCGAACCCTGGAGACCCGCGACCTCCCCGATCTCCTCTACGAGCGCCTCGAGCACTCCCGGTGGGCCGAGGTGGCGCTGCGGTGTCTGTCCTGCGCCAACTGCACCATGGTCTGCCCGACGTGCTTCTGCGCCGACGTGCACGAGGTCTCTGACCTCACCGGAGAGACCGCGGCCCGCGTGCGGGTGTGGGACTCGTGCTTTGATCGCGACTTCTCCCATGTCTTCGGCGGTAACCTGCGGCCCAACATCCGCGCCCGCTACCGTCAGTGGTTGACCCACAAGCTCGCGGCCTGGATCGATCAGTTCGGCGTCTCTGGCTGCGTGGGATGCGGCCGGTGCATCACGTGGTGCCCGGTTGGCATCGACCTGACCGAGGAAGTGGCCGCGATTAGGGAGGAACCCGAATGAGTGCGGTGCAGGTCACCGCAACTGGGCCCCCGGCCGCAGTTCACCCGATGGTCCCCTGGCCGGCGATCATCACCCAGATCCAGCCCGAGGCGGCAGGGATCGCCACCTACACGCTGGAGTTCCGGGACCCCGCGGTGCGAGAGGCGTACCGGTTTCGGCCAGGGCAGTTCAACATGCTGTACGTCCCGGGGATCGGGGAGTCGGCCATCTCCATCAGTTCGGATCCCGCGGAACCGTCCAGCCTCCGGCACACCATTCGCCTCGCCGGCAACGTCACCCAGGCCATCGGGCGGTTGACCGCCGGCGACTGGATCGGCGTCCGCGGGCCGTACGGGAGCCAGTGGCCGATGGACCGGGCCCTGGGCAGGGATCTCATCATCGTCGGCGGTGGGATCGGGATGGCGCCCCTGCGGCCGGCGATCTATTACCTCATCAGGCACCGGGCCCAGTACGGACGGGTGACCATTCTGATCGGGGCCCGGACGCCTGCGGACCTACTCTACCCGCAGGAGTACGACGTCTGGCGCGGCCACGACATGGACGTGGTGGTTACCGTGGATCGAGCCGACGAGACCTGGAAGGGCCGGGTGGGTGTCGTCCCGATCCTCTTCTACTCCCTGCGACCCGATCCCAGGCGCACGACGGTCTTCACGTGCGGGCCCGAGATCATGATGCGGTTCGTCATCTACGAAGCCCTGGCCCGGCGCATTCCCAAGGACGCCATCTTCCTGTCCCTGGAGCGCAACATGAAGTGCGCCGTGGCGTTCTGCGGCCGTTGCCAGTACGGGCCGGTCTTTCTCTGCAAGGACGGCCCGGTCCTCAGCTACGACCGCCTCGAGCCGTTCTTTGGTGTGGAGGAGTACTGATGGCCGCACCCGGAAGGCGTCCCCCGACCCTGGCGGTGTTCAAGTTCGCGTCCTGCGACGGCTGTCAGCTCTCGCTGCTGGATTGCGAAGACGAACTGCTGGCCGTGGCAGGGCAGATGGACATCGCCTACTTCCCCGAGGCCCGGCGCCGCGCGGTCGCCGGGCCCTATGACCTGGCGCTGGTCGAGGGATCGGTGACCACGGCGGAGGAGGTCGAGCGTATCAAGGAGGTGCGCCGGCAGTCCCGGATGCTGGTCACCATCGGGGCATGCGCCACCGCGGGCGGCATCCAGGCGTTGCGCAACTGGGCCGACGTGGCCGAGTTCGCCCGCGTGGTCTATGCCAGCCCCGAGTACATTCACACCCTGGCGCACTCCAGGCCGATCAGCGACTTCGTGCCCGTGGACTTTGAACTGCGCGGGTGCCCGATCAGCAAGGCCCAGCTCCTGGAGCTGATCACCTCCGTGCTCGTGGGCCGCAGGCCACAGACGCCCGCGCACAGCGTGTGTGTGGAGTGCAAGCGGGGCGGGACCGTGTGCGTTATGGTCGGCTCGGGCATCCCGTGTCTGGGCCCGGCCACCCAGGCGGGCTGCGGGGCCATCTGCCCGGCCTACGGGCGCGGATGCTACGGGTGCTTCGGCCCCATGGAGCTGCCCAACGGGGTAGCCCTGGGGACCCGCTTCCTGACCCTGGGCCAGGCCCCCGGGGACGTGGTACGGGCCTTTAGGCTCTTCAATGGCTACGCGCCGGCATTTCGGGCGACCAGCCAGCGTTTCGGCCGGGGTGCTGTTGCCGATCAATCGGGGGAATGAGGTCGATGGCCCAGCGGCGGATCAACGTGGACTATCTGGCCCGCGTGGAGGGCGAGGGCGCCTTGCGCGTGGTCCTCGAGGACGACCGGGTGAGCGACGTGCAGCTCAACATCTTCGAGCCACCCCGGTTCTTCGAGGCGTTTCTGCGCGGCCGGTACTTCCAGGAGGCGATTGACATCACCGCGCGCATCTGCGGTATCTGCCCAGTCGCCTACCAGATGAGCGCGGCCCACGCCCTGGAGAAAGCCCTGGGGATCGCCCCGCCGCCGGGCGTGCGGGCGCTGCGGCGCCTGTTCTACTGCGGCGAGTGGATCGAGAGCCATGTGCTACACATCTTCATGCTGCACGCGCCCGACTTCCTGGGGCACGAGTCATCCATCAGCATGGCCGCCGATCCCGCGCTGCGGCCGTGGGTCGAGCGGGCGCTGCGGATGAAGAAGATCGGCAACCACCTGATGACGGTGATCGGCGGCCGGGAGATTCATCCGGTCTCGGTGTGCGCCGGCGGGTTCTACCGCGCACCCCGTCGCGCCGATCTGACGGCGCTGGCGCCAGATCTGGCCTGGGGGCTCGAGACCGCCGTCGCTGCCGTCCGGTGGGCCGCCGGCCTCGCGTATCCCGACTTCGCCCCCGACTACGAGTTCGTGTCCCTGTCCCATCCCGACGAGTACCCGATGAACGAAGGCCGGGTTCGGTCCTCGCGCGGGCTCGATATCCCCGTCGAAGCCTTTGAAACCCACTTCACCGAGCTGCACGTAGCGCACTCCAATGCCTTGCACTCGTGCCGCGCCGATACCCAGACCAGCTACATGGTCGGACCACTGGCCAGAGTGAACCTCAACTTCGACCGGCTGTCGCCTGCGGCGCAGGCGGTCGCGCGTGAGGTCGGGCTGCGGCTCCCCATTCACAACCCGTTCATGAGCCTGCTGGCGCGCGGGCTGGAGACCGTGCACGCCTTCGAGGAGGCCCTTGCGCTCGTCGAAGGGTACTGGCCGCCCGACCCGCCCGCCACACCGGCGGCACTGCGGGACGGTGAGGGCGCACACGCGACCGAGGCCCCCCGCGGGCTGCTCTACCATCGGTACCGAGTGGGCGCCGACGGGCTGATCACGGAGGCCAGGATCGTGCCGCCCACCGCCCAGAACCTCAAACGCATGGAGGACGACCTCTGGCAGTTCGTCCCGAACGTCCTGCACCTGCCGCAAGACGAGGTCACGTGGCGGTGTGAGCAGCTCGTCCGCAGCTACGATCCGTGCATCTCGTGCGCGACCCACTTCCTGAAGCTGCAGATCGATCGGCGCTAGGGCTGCCATGGGCGCCACAGCCCCCGCCGTCCTCATCATCGGCGTGGGAAACGACGATCGGGGAGACGATGCTGCGGGACTGCTGGCGGCACGGCGGGTCCGGGCCCAGCTCGCTGCGCGCCCGGCGTCTGGCGCCGGGGTGGCCGTGGTCGAGTGCACCCGTGATCCGACCACCCTCACGGAGGTGTGGGAAGGCGCAGGGCTGGTCTTCCTGCTGGACGCTGTCCAGTCCGGCGCCCCCCCGGGCACGATCCGGCGCTTCGAGGCGGGCACGGAGCCGCTGGTGGTGGGACGGGGGCGCGGTTCCACCCATGCCCTCGGCGTGGCCGAGGCTGTTGAGCTTGCCCGGGCCCTCGGCCGGCTCCCGCCCCGGCTGATTGTCTACGGGATCGAAGCCACAACCTTCGTTCCGGGTACGCGACCCACGCCCGCCGTCGACGAGGCGGCGTCGGAGGTCGCCGGCCGCGTCCTCGGCGAGATCCCCCACGAGCTGATCACCCCAGGAGCCTAGGCCAAATAGGGTTTCCATCCGATGGTCCGGCCGGGCTCCGCGGTCTATGCTGGCAGCGGGGGATGAGGCCTGTGCTCGAGGTGGACGAGCTCCGCGACGGCCGCCCGACGATCCTCCAGCTCACAGACTCCCGGGAGCTGGCCCGGTACGAAATCCACCCCGGACTGGGGGCCTTCTGTGCCTACGGGCCGCGACGGGGCCAGATCGTCCGGGAGTCCCTGGGCAAGGGACTGCGGGTCCCAGGGGGCGAGGTGTTCGCCGCGACCACCGGCG
>JAVKIJ010000064.1:0-18857 GCA_031459535.1 Candidatus Fervidifonticultor quintus
ACTGTAGGGACGGTACTCTTTGGTCGGCATGGACAACGATTCGACTTTAGCGCACTAAAGTCCTGTCCAAGACCGATTTCTCGGACAGGCTCCTAGCCACACGCTGCGAGGCGTCGCCCCCGCTGGAACTGATCGATGTCTGCGCGATCGCGGAGACGGCCCGGTCCTGGTACAGCCAGACGCTGTGTCGGGGCAACGACTGCGTGGTATGGCTCGGCGTGGTCGAGGGGGAAGTTTCACTGGCACAAACACGACGCAGCAGAACTCGTTCTGCTGCGTCGTGGAGGGGTCACTGGATCGTCCATCTGGAGGAGCGCATGGTTGAACTGCGCCCCTGGCAGGTATTTGCGGTCCCCCGGGGCGTCGGTCATCGCACGCACGTGCCGGAGCGCAGCGTGGTCTTGATGGCCGGAGGCGAGGGCGTTGTCCCGACCGGTGACTTACCGCGCGACGCATCTGACAACGCCCTGCTGTCCGGCGCCGATTGACAGCAGGAGGGACGTGGATACAATCAATTCGGAGGCGATGAGGCTCGTCTGAACCGCCGGACTTCCCGGCTGATAGCCTCTACCCGATGCGGGTAGGGGCTGTTTTTCGTACATGCGGCCCCGGCTTGACGGATCGGACGGGGCCGCTGTGCCTGGGGCGGCCGAGGGAGGCAGGGGATTGGTACCGACCTTCCCGACCACCGTCGGCGAGGTGGACGAAGCCCGCCAGGAACAGCAGCAGGTCGTAGAGCGCTTCCAGAGAGAAGCCGTGGAATACGCGCGCCTACGGGGCATCGACCCGCACGTGAGGATCGTCGCCGGACACCCGGCGGAAGCGATCGTGGATTACGCCCGCACGCAGGGCATTGACCTGATCGTCATGGGGCACCGCGGGATGTCCGACCTGCAGCGCTTCTTCGTCGGCAGCGTGGCCGACCGTCGTTGATCACGCGCCGTGTATGGTATTGATCGTCGGGCCGGGAGTCCGATCGTAGTATGACGGCCATCCTCTGCCGGGTGTCCGGCGACAGCCGATCCCGGGGAGCGGCGGTGCGCTTCGTGGTCCTCCTTGGCATCGTCAGTCTCCTCGCCGACACGACCTACGAAGGCGCGCGCAGCGTGATCGGTCCGTACCTGGGTCTGCTGGGAGCGAGCGCCCCGGTGATCGGTCTCGTCGCCGGGGCAGGGGAGTTGATTGGCTATGCGCTACGGCTGGGCACGGGTTACCTGGCCGACCGCACCGGCCGCTACTGGGCGATTACTTTCGCCGGCTACCTGATCAACCTGGGCGCCGTGCCGCTGCTGGCGCTGGCCGGCTCATGGCCCTTGGCGGTCGCGCTCATGGTGCTGGAGCGGGTGGGGAAGGGGATCCGCACGCCTGCCCGCGATGCCATGCTTTCGCACGCGACGCACCAGGTGGGACGCGGCTGGGGCTTCGGTCTGCACGAGGCCCTGGATCAGGTCGGGGCCGTCCTGGGACCGCTGGTGGTGGCGGGCGTCCTGTTCTCCCAGGCCTCTTACCGCACGGGGTTTGCCGTGCTCCTCATCCCTGCGGCCCTGGCCATCGCGTCACTGGCCGTGGCCCGGCTGCACAACCCGAGCCCGCGCGACCTCGAGCCGACGGCGACAACTCTGCAGGCGACAGCCCTGCCCCGCGCGTTCTGGATCTACCTCGCGGGGGCGGCGCTGGTCGGCGTGGGCTACGTCGACTTCTCGCTCATCGCCTTCCATTGGGGCCGGGGGGCCGTCATCCCGCCCGCAACGATTCCCCTATTGTACGCGCTGGCGATGGGGGTGGACGCTCTGGCCGCGCTGGTGTTTGGCCGGATCTTTGACCGTGCCGGCGTCCTCGTGCTGGCGGCCGGCGTGGGGATCTCACTGTTGTTCGCCCCGCTCGTCTTCCTGGGAGGAGGGGTTGGGGCACTGGTCGGCGTGACCCTGTGGGGAATCGGCATGGGGGCCCAGGAGTCGATCATGCGCGCCGCCGTCGCCGGCATGGTGGAATCGGACCGCCGCGGGTCCGCCTACGGGATCTTCCACGCGGGCTACGGCGCGTGCTGGTTCCTGGGGAGCGCGACTATGGGAGTCCTCTACACGGTCTCTGTTCCGCTGCTCGTCGGATTCTCGGTCGCCGCCCAGGCGCTGGCAATCCCACTGATCATTAGGTCGCATAGGCAGATTCGCCTCGCTTCGTGGCCATGACGCGACGGGTGCAGCATGTCCACGTGGATCTCGCCTTCGCCAGAGTGGGGACGCGCTTGCGGAAGTGATGTGATGCGGTTCAGGAGGCCCGGAACTGGCCGCAGGCGGCCCCCTTCCCTGCACCCGGGCCGCCCCGGGGCAGGGGATCATCCCCCAGAGGTAAAAAGGCTCTGTCAGTACCAGGATATCCGGGAGCGCAGACGCATGACCCAGGAGCAGATTCAAGCGATCGTTGCCAGCAGCCGGCCCGAGCGACTGGCAGATCCGGGCAGGCACCCGATCCCCGGCGACCATATGGCACACATGGTCCAGCTCACCTCGTGGGGCCACTGTGCCCTGGCGGCGGACCACCTCCTGTTCCCGGAGATCACAGGAGCGCTTCCGGCGGTCGTTTCGGGGGTGATCCGGCAACTCAACCTGCAGTTTGCAGCCGCCGACCTCGTCGGCGGCGACGGGCGCGAGACGGCTGAGAGGAAGATCAGAACCCGGCAGTTCGCCTACCAGACCTTGCTGGAGATGGCCCTCAACTTTGCGGGAATGGAGAGCCGTTGGCTGGATGCCGGTGAGAAGCGCCAGGCCACAGCAGCGATCCGGGCCACGCTGGCCGAGTGGGAGGCACGGGAGACCGCCCGAGGGCCGGCCTCCGTGGCCGCCGCGGTGGTACGGCACTTCCTCGACCGCATGAAGCTGGTCCAGAAGGGCGCCAGCATGGTCGCCGGGACCGCCGCGCGAATCGAACAGGCGCTGGACTTCGGCCGGCCCGTGATGGCCCCCTTCCTGGATCGCGCCCAGGCGGAGATCGAGCAGAACATCTACACGCGCCTGGTCCGCGGCGGGCATTGCCGGTTCGGCAATGACTACGCTCTCGGGCTGCGCTGGCTGCGCCACCTGGGATTCGAACAGGTCTCCACCAACCCGGTGCTGGCGGCCCTGGCCTACCAGGACGACCCGGCGCTCGGCCAGACCTTTCAGACCGAGGTCCGCGCGCATCCCAAGTTCGCCCAATGGGCCCGCGCCCCGGAGAAGTCGGCGGATGAGATCGCGCTCTACGCGACGCTCCTGGCCCTGTGGGACAACCTGCACGTCTTTCGGCCCATCTTCTTCAACCTCGCGCGCGAGTCGGGCGGCGGCGTGGTCTCGTTCCAGCTCAACCCCAACATCGCCCACCTGGTTGAGGAGAGTATCCGCGACGTCTTCGCTGCTGTCGAGGCGGCTGCGGAAGACCTGCGGACCTACGACGACTATCTGCTGGCAGGATATCCCGCCTTCCGTGAGCGCGCCCGACCCAACATGGTCATCAAGGTAGCCGCCTCGTCACCCGCGGCCCGCGAGATCGCCCGGACCATCAACGGGTTCGGCATCGGCTCCAACGTCACCGTGGTGTTCGCCGCAGCCCAGGAAGTCACCATGATCCTGGAAGAGCTGGCCGGTATGGCTCACGCGGTCCACAAGGGCATTCTGCCCACGCAGGTCTACATGACCAACATGGGCGGGCGGCTCGAGAGCCACCTGCGCGAGGTGAAGCTGGAAGAGCTGTTCCGCAGGCTCCGGGACCGGGTTGGCGAGCAGCGGGCTCTGGAGCGGTTGCACCGGCTCGCCGCAGCCAACGGGACGCAGGAAAGAGTCGATCGGGCCAGCGGGTACGAGGCCAAGGTTATAGCTGCCACCCGGTATGCACACCAGCGCACCATCGACAGCCACGTGATCGACGCGCTCGGAGAGGTGGCGTCCGAGGAGGAGTTGAGGACCTGGGAGGACGTCATCGGCAAGTCCGGGACGCTGGTGGCCCGCCGGGTCTGGGGCATTTTCTTCTCCCCCCAGAACCGGGAGAGGTGGCTGGACTACCTCGGCCGCACGTATGGGTTGAGCCGCGACCAGGCCCAGTTCGTCTTGAGCCGGATTCACTACCTTCCGGCCTCGAAGCGCAAGCCGCAGGACACCTACTGGGCCCTGGCCAGCAGCAACATGGTCCACACCGAGTTCCCCAACCACCAGGAGAACGTGCGCCGCACCGCTGAGACCCAGGGGTTCTCACTGGAGCCCTATCTGGAATCGGTCACCGGTCAGTTTTCGCCCGAGGTGGTCGAGTGGTTGAATCGCCTCCCGGACTTCCAGCGGGCATACGAGCTGAACCCCCAACTCAACGAGATCCTGCGCCTGGCCGGCATCGAGGGCGATTTCGGCAGCGGCGGGTTGACACCTGACCAGTGGCCCGAGTTCGGGTCCGTACAGAAGACGCTGGCCGAATTCAAGGCAGCGTACGATGCCTTTAGGGACCACATGCTGGGGCTGTTCAAAGAACTGGTCAAGCCCGCGCGCACCACCAGGACGGCCGCGCACGCCGCCCGTAGACCCGCCCGGCTCGCCGCAAGGGCTCGCAGGCGCCGGTGACGCCGTGACGCTCCAGCCGTACAGCATGGGAATCGGCGACCGGTTCGGCCGCCAGGGCCGCGCGCAGCTCGAGGCCTTCGTGCAGGCCAGGGCCCTGGGGATCGACCTGGTCCCGGTGTGGAACAAGTCGCACCGTGAGCACCGGATCATCGGCACGCATCCTGCGGCGGTGCGCGCCGAGGCCGACGCCGCCGCCTCGGCCCTGGGCTGGAGGCACTCCTACTACGTCGACGCCGACCACATCACGCTCGAGACCGTGAACGCATTCATCCCGGCCAGCGACTTCTTCACCATCGACGTGGCTGACTACGTGGGCCGATCGGCCTCCCAGAGCGACGTCTCGGACTTCGTGGCGCGGCACCGCCGGCTCATCGGCGTGGTGCGTATCCCGGGGATCGAACGCGAGCTCACCATCTCTGACGGCGAGGTGGCTGCGATCGCCCGGAAGTACCTGCGGGCCGTGCGGGAGGCGGGTGCCATCTATCGCCACGTGGAGGCTGCCAAGGGTCGCGACCAGTTCATCACCGAGGTGTCCATTGACGAGACGGACACTCCACAGACGCCCGTCGAGTTACTGTTCATCCTCGCAGCCATGGCGGACGAAGGGATCCCGGCGCAGACCGTCGCCCCCAAGTTCACCGGCCGGTTCAACAAGGGCGTGGACTACGCCGGCGACGTGGGCCAGTTCGAGCGAGAGTTCGCCGAGGATCTGGCCGTGATCGCGTTCGCCGTCGGCGAGTTCGGCCTGCCCACCAATCTCAAGCTCAGCGTGCACTCTGGCAGCGACAAGTTCGCGATCTACGAACCCATCGCCCGGGCCCTGCGCCGGAGTGGCGCCGGCGTCCACCTCAAGACCGCCGGCACCACATGGCTGGAAGAGGTCGCCGGGCTGGCGGCGTCAGGGGGAGAAGGCCTGCGGCTCGTGCAGGACATCTACGAGCAGGCCCATGCGCGGATCGACGAACTCTGCGCGCCGTACGCGGCGGTGATCGACATTGACCGCGGCCGTCTGCCCGACCCTGGGGAGGTCAGGCGATGGTCGGGACAGGAGTTCGTCGCCGCCCTGCGTCACGATCCGACCTCCCCGGCGTATAACCCGCACTTCCGCCAGCTGCTCCACGTAGCCTTCAAGGTCGCCGCCGAGATGGGCCCCGCCTACCTGCAGGCCCTCGATGCCCATGCCGGCGTCATCGGCCCCCTGGTTACGGAGAACCTGCTCGAGAGGCACATCCAGCCCCTCTTCGGGCGCCTGTAGCGTCCCAGGCTTCGGGTCAGGCGAGCCGGTATACCCCGGGCGCGATCTCGGGGAACTTCTGCCACACCTCCGCATCGTGGCCAGGGCACAGGCGCCCCTCATCGCCGCCGCACAGCGTCCGAATTCGCTGCATGGCCTCCAGGCACTCGCGCACGCTGCCCAGGTGGATGGCTGGGGGAATCCAGTCGCGCAGATTCCGGTACGTCGTCAGGGCGTCGTTGGCGATCACGAACGGCCCCCTGGCGGTGTCCACCACGACGATCTGCATTCCGGGGGAATGACCGCCGACCCACTCCAGACGGATGCCGGGGGCGGGCTCGCCGGTGCCGTCGATCACCCGCAGCCGCCCCGATGTGCGGACGGCCTCGAGGTCCTCGAAGAGGCAGTCGCTCGTGAACCGCTGGTGCCAGGGCTCCCGACCGCCGTAGTCCATCCAGAACTCCAGCTCCCGCTTCTGCACCCAGAACGTGGCCCTGGGAAACGCGCCTTCCAGGTTGAAGTGATCCCAGTGCATGTGGGTGAGAATCACTGTGGTGACCGCACCCGGCTCCACACCCAGGGCGCCCAGCAGCTGCTCCCGGGTGCGCAACTGGTCCACGGGCACGCCCTTGACCTTCCCGAGCCGGTGCGTGAACCCGGTGTCCACGACCACCGGACCGTCCGGGCCCCGCAGCACCCAGAGGAAGTACGCTGATGTGGTCGTCTCGCCCACGGGGTACAGGTAGAGGCGGGTCGACCAGTCCACCAGACGACCGCCGGGGCTCAACGCGAAGATCTCCCAGGTGCTCATCACGAGGGCCTCCTCCCTGGTGCTCACTACGTACTTCTTCGCTCCGCCAGCACCGACCCCTCGATGCACCCGCAAGCGGGTATCAGACGCCGATCGCGCGAAGGAATCCACAACCGACCGGGAGGGAACCGACGATGGCCGACCAACGTCTTCTCTATCTCTCGCAGGCCGACGTGGCGTCTGCCGGCGTCACCATGCAGGAGATCATCGACGCGCTCGAGGCGGCGTTCCGCGAGCACGGCGAGGGCCGGGTGGAGATGCCGCCCAAGCCCGGCGTACACCCGCGTCCCGACGCGTTCATCCACGCCATGCCGGCCTACATCCCTGCGCTGCACGCGGTCGGCCTCAAGTGGGTGAGCGGGTATCCGGAGAACTACCGACGCGGGCTGCCGTATATCAGTGGACTGCTGATCCTCAATGATGAAGAGACCGGCGTGCCGCTGGCGGTGATGGACGCCACGTGGATCACTGCCATGCGCACAGGCGCGGCGACCGCGGTGGCGGCAAAGTACCTCGCCCGGCCCGACTCGCAGACCCTGGGCATCCTGGGCTGCGGCGTGCAGGGCCGCAGCAATCTGGAGGCACTGCGGGTGCTGTTCCCGATAGAGCGCGTCATCGCCTACGACATCGTGCCCGAGCAGACCGCGCGGTTCGCCGCCGAGGTGAGGGCTCGTTGGGGGCTGGAGGTCGTGGCGGCGCGGCAGCCGCGGGAGGCGGTCTCCGGTTGCGACCTGGTGGTAACGGCCGGTCCCATCCTGCGGCGGCCCCACGCCACCATCAAGGCCGGCTGGTTGGAGGAAGGCGCTTTCGCGTCGCTGGTGGACTTCGACTCCTACTGGGATGGGGCCGCCCTGCGAGAGGTGGACAAGTTCTGCACCGACGACATCCCCCAGCTCGAGCACTATCGCGCTGCCGGGTATTTCCAGGACATCCCGCCCATCTACGGGACGGTAGGCGAGCTGGTGGCGGGCAAGAAGCCGGGACGCCAACACCCCAGGGAGCGCACCATGACGTGCAACCTGGGGCTGGCGCTGGACGACATGGCGACGGCACCCATCGTCTACCGCCGGGCGATCGAACGGGGAGCGGGGACCTGGCTCCCGCTGTAGCAGATCGAGCGCAGCGCCCGATGCCTTCGCCGACGGCGCTAGTGACGGAGCAGATTCCGCAGGACGAACAGAACGTTGGCGGGCCGCTCGGCGAGCCGGCGCATGAAGTACGGATACCAGTCCGACCCAAACGGCGTGGCGACCAGCACCTGGTAGCCCTGCGCCACCAAGTCGAGCTGCAGTTGCGGGCGCACCCCGTAAAGCATCTGGAACTCGAAGCGCTCGGGGCCGATCCCGTGGGTGCGGACGAAGTCGATTACGTGGTGGATGATCCGGTCGTCGTGGGTGGCAATGGCCGTGTAGCCTCCGTCCGCCAGTGCGCGCTCCGCCAGCTTGATATAGTTGCGGTCCACGTCGGCCTTCTTCGGGAACGCCACGGTTGGTGGTTCCAGGTAGGCTCCCTTCACCAGGCGCAGGTTGGGCCGGTACGGGAGCAGCGCTTCCAGGTCGGCCTCGCTCCGGTAGAGGTACGACTGGAGGGCCGTGCCCACGTTGTCCAGCCCGTCGGCCCGTAGACGGCGGTAGATCTCCAGCGTGGCGTCCGTGCGGCCGGAATCCTCCATGTCGATGCGGATGAAGTTCCCCAGCCCGGCGGCGTACTGCACCAGGTGCGCGACGTGGCCGTAGGCCACATCCACCCCCCGATCCAGCCCGAGGTGCGTGAGCTTCAAGGCCACATTGCAGCGCAGCCCTTCCTGTCTGATCCGGTCCAGGATGACCACGTACTGCTCCACCACGGCGCGGATCAAGGCCTCCTCGGTGAGTCCCTCACCCAGCAGCGTGGTGTTGGTCTTCAGGCCCCTGGCATTGAGACCGCGCAGGACCCTGACGCACTCGTCCAGGCTCTCGCCCGCGACGAACCGCGCCGCCCCGAGCCGCATGCCGTAGCGCCGAACCCAGGCCGTCATCCGGGGACTGCGTGCCGCGGAGAGAATGACGTGGCGGAACAGTGAGGTCGCCGGCATCCAGCCCACAGCGTATGGGGCCGGCCCGGGGGCGTCAAGCTTCGGGGTAGCGCCCTAGCGGCTCCCGGCCAGGCCCCACCCGAGGACCCGAGCGAGCTCGTCTGCCGAGGTCAGCCCATCGAGCACGAGCGCCCTGCCGGCCTCGTAGATCCGCGAGCCATCCTCGAGCACCCGCTCGACGACTTCGCCGGCCCGACCGACCCTTAGCATCCGCCGGCTTGAGGCGTCAACGCACCAGACGTCGAGGAGCAGGCGCCGGCCCTTGAACCCGGTGAAGCCGCAGGTTTCGCATCCGGTCGGCGCGAAGGTCCGCGCACCCCGGAAGGGACCCGCATCACCACTGACCGGCTGCTTACACGCCGGGCAGAGCAGCCGAACGGCGCATGCGGCGACGATCGCCCGGAGCGTGGAGGCCACCAGCGCCGGCCCCACGGCGTCCAGCGCCTCGCTCAGCACCGAGACCACCTCGCCGGCCGCGTGACCGGCCAGCAGCACTCGCGTGCGTCCGGCTTCGAACACCGCGGCCTGGGCCGGCCGGCTCGAGGTATCGTCAACAATCACCAGATCGGCGCCGGCTTCGCCCGCGGCGGCGATCGTCGGTGCCACGTCGGCCCCGGGAGCGCGCACGGTCTGGTTGATGGTCGAGCGCCGGTAGACCGGGGCAGCCTCGAGGGCCCAGATCTTGCCGCGTAGCCCGGCGGGAACCAGGCCGTGGAGCAGGGTCGAGCGCACCCACCGGTCGGCGCACCCGACCACGACCACACCTGAGGCGGCCTGCAGCGCTTCGCGGACCGGCTGGATGAGTTCCTCGGACACCCCTAGGGCCGGAAGGTCGGGCACGTCGGCGTGCAGCGGTTGCACCACCACCGTGGCTGCCTCGCCGTACATGGTCGGTAGGAAGGTCCCCACGAGCATCACGTCTCGATCTCCCACCGGAAGGGTGACTGTCGCGGTGGTCCCCGCCGCCCCGCCGGCGCCGGTGATGTGGCGCAGATGCCTGAGAATCCCGGCGTGCAGGTCGGCCGGCTGCCCAGGCCGGTCCACGAGCACACCCTGCAGGCGGTACCGTACGCGGGCCGCACCGTCGGGCCCCGGGTCGAAGTGGATCTCAGTTCCCCCCTGCTGCAGGGCCTGCACCAGGTGGAACTGGAAGTACTGGGCCTCCGTCGCCCCAACCGTCGGTGTGCCGCTGTCGCTGGGTGTGCTGCGGTTTGGGAAGAACCAGTCCTGCATCTGTTCGATGTTGGACGACAGGGCCAGCGCCCGGCGTACCTGCAGGCCGGTCCGCGCCGTGATCTCGTCCACGGTCTGCTGGTCGGTAGGGTCCACCATGGCCAGGGTCATCTCCTGGCCGAACTTGAGGATGGGCAGCACCCGGCGGTCGCGCACGAAGGCCTCGGGCAACAGTCGGGCCGTCTCCGCATCGATGATCTCGGGCGACAGATACACGTAGGGATAGCCGAGCTGATGGCTCAACGCCCAGGCGAGGTCGTCTTCGGACAGCGCGCCCTGCTCGACGAGCACCTGGCCGAGACGCTTGCCGCTCCTGGCCTGGGCGGCCATCGCCTGTTGGAGCTGGTCGGGGGTAATGAGCATGTTGGCCACGAGCAACTCGCCCAGCCGGTCCGGCTGCCCGGCGCTGCGGGCCCGCTCATCGTCCGGACCTGGAGCGGCACCCGGCAGCCAGGCGGCGATCTCCTGGGGAAAGGTACGAACATTGATGGGCTTTTCCACCGTGCCGAGGCAACCCGCCTGCAGCCACGCCTCCCGGTCCTCCGGCGCGGCCAGCGCACTCATGGCGAGGACCCGGATGGCGGCGCTGCGGGGGTTCTCTCGCAGTTTGCGCAGCACGTCCAGCCCGTGCAGGTCGGGCAGGTGCATATCGAGCAGGATGAGGTCGGGTTGCGTCTCTTGGGCCAGCGCCAGTGCCTCGGCACCTGAGCGCGCCTCGCTGACCTCGAATCCCGCGGGTTGCAGCACCCTGCGCACGAGCGTCAGGTTGGGCGGCTGATCATCCACCACCAGCACGCGCGGCAGGCGTTTCATCTCGCAAGCCTCCCCTCCGCCATGGGGCGATCCTCCTGGGCGTAGCGTTGTCTGAGCTGAGCGCCGATGCGGGCGGCCAGGTCGGCGGCGACAAATGGCTTTGTCACGTAGTCGCGCGCCCCCGCCGCCAGGCCCGCCACCATCGCCTGCTCGCCGGCGACCGCGGTGAGGAAGATGACGGGAACTGCTGCGGTGGCCGGGTCGGCCTGGAGCATGCGGCAGACATCCAACCCCGACAGCTCGGGCATCATGATGTCCAGCAGGATGAGATCGGGGCGGAAGGCGCCCACGGCCTCGAGGGCCTCGCGGCCGCTGCAGACGGCCCGCACCGTGCACCCCCAGCGCGTCAGGTGGGCAGCCAGGACTTTGAGATTGATGGGCTCGTCATCGACGATGAGGATCCGGGGTGTTCGGCCGCCGATGTAGGCTTCGAGCGAAATGGCTTGGGTCATTGTCCAGAGTCCCCCGTCCGCTCCCGTCTCAATCGATCCGCAATCTCAAGACCCCGTCGAGAATCTTCATCAGCTCCCTGACGTCAATCGGCTTGGCCAGGCACGCATGTGCGCCGGAGGCCAGCAGGCGCTCGGCCTGCTCGGGTGATGGGTCCGAGCTCAACACGACCACGGGGATCCGCCGTGTCTTCAGATCGGCCTGCAGGCGGTGCAGGACTTCGCTGCCCGGGATGTCGGGCAGGTGCACGTCGAGCAGGATCAGGTCGGGGACGTGTTCGCGGGCCAGGGTGAGACCCATGCGGCCCTGCATGGCCGACATCAGCTTCACCCCAGGCCGCCGGGCCAGCACGCGTTCGATCAGGTCCAGATGGGCCAGGTTGTCCTCGACGTACAGGACGGCGTAGGTCGTCTCGGTGAGGCCCCTGACGGCTCTGGCCTGCGCGACGTCTGCCGGACGATCGGCGGGCTGCGCGGCCGGCTCGGCCAGCGGGAGCTCGATCCAGAACGTGCTGCCGCGACCCACCTCGCTGTCCACACCGATCGTGCCGCCCATGACTTCGGTCAGGCGTTTAGAGAGTGCCAGGCCGAGCCCAGTCCCTTCAACGCCGCCCCCGGCGGTCCCGAGCCGCTCGAAGGGGATGAACAGCCGCTCCTGCTTGTCCGCCGGAATGCCTGGACCGGTGTCGGTGACCTGGATGCGCACGCGGTCATCCTGAGTGCGGTACGACAGGATGACCTCGCCGCCCACCTTGTTGTACTTGACGGCGTTGGAGAGCAGGTTCAGCAGCACCTGCTTGAGGCGCTGTCGATCGGCCAGGACCCTGTGCGCCTCGGCGTCGGCCATCTCGGGGCGCAGCCGCACGGCCCGCTCGGCCGCCAGCGGCGCGGTGAGCGCCAGCACCTCCTCGGCGATCTCCCCCAGTCCCACTGACTCCGGCGAAACGGACATGCGGCCCGCTTCGATACGGGCGATGTCCAGCACTTCATTGATGAGGTCCAGCAGGTGGCGGCCGGCCTTGAGGATGTAGCCCAGGTTCTCCCGCTGCTCCGGCGAGAGAGGGTCCATCTCCAACAACTGGGCGAAGCCCAGCACGGCGTTGAGCGGCGTGCGGAGTTCGTGGCTCATGCGGGAGAGAAACTCGCTCTTGGCCAGGTTCGCCCTCTCGGCGTCCAGCCGGGCCTGCTCGAGTGCGGCCTCGATCTCCTTGCGGTTGGTGATGTCTAACCCGAGGCCAAGCAGGCTCTCGACCGCACCCCGCTGATCGCGCTCAAGGGTGACCAATGTGTAGATCCAGTGATAGGTCCCGTCTTTGTGGAGCATGCGGTACTCGTCTGTGAACTGTCGCTCGCCCTCCGTGACCGCGTCGGACACCACGGCCCGGAACCGCTCGTAGTCCGCCGGGTGCATGTGCGCCTTCCAGAACCCCGGTGTCTGGAAGACCTCGTCGGGCGCATACCCCAGGACGCGCTCGGTGCTGGGGCTGATGTAAGAGACGCTCAGGTCCCCGGCTGAAGCCCGCCAGACGATGAAGGGGCCTGCCGCCACGAGATCTTCGAAGAAGGCGCCAGCCTCACGGCTCACGGCCACCCGCTCCATCGCCGACCGCCCGGCCGCGTGGCGCAACTCGCGGTTCTCGAGCTCGAGCCGGCGATTCCTCTCCTGCAGTTCGGCCACGAACGAGGCACGGGCCAGGGCATGCCCGATCCGCTGTGCGATCGTCAGGGCGAGGAGCTCGTCGTCCTCGGAGTACGGCACAGCGGCCGTCCCGCGCCTGGACACGTAGAGTACGCCGATGGGCTGACCGTTGGTCTTCACCGGTGCCAGCAGTAGGCTGCGTGGTCCATACCGGTTCAGCGCAGCCCACAGGTCCGGCCGTACCGAGGGCCGCATGTCGTCCGGACTCGCCCTCGGGATCCGCACCGAGCGCCCGCTCTCCAGCACCCGCGTCAGCAGCGTGGGCCCGTCGCCAACGGACGGCACCAGCCCCGGGAGCGCCCGCATGAAATGCACGGCTTCTGGATCGGTGTCGGCAGCGGCGACGAGCCGGAGAGGCCCGCCGCCGGCCGGCCGGAGCAGAATCGCGCAACTATCGCCGAGGACCTCTGCGGTTCGCACCGCCGTCGCAGAGGCGATGGCGGTCTCGGTGAGATCTGCCTGGTCGATAGCCGCGCACACCTCGGCGAGCGCCTCGGCCCGCGACAGCCCCACCGAGCCGTGCCCCCTCGGGACGGGCGTTCCGGGTTCGCGTGCCGGTGGCATCTTTGACAGGGCGCGGTCCATGGGCGGCACAGATCTCATCAGGCCAGCCCTTTGATCCGCAGTTTCAGGTCATTGGCCGAGTCCGCGGCCCGCAGGGCGTCCTCGTAGCTGATCAACCCCTGACGATGGAGCTCGAACAGGGCCTGGTCGAAGGTCTGCATGCCCTCCGAAACCCCGAGCTCTATGGCCTGCTTGATGGCAGCGATCTCGCCCTTCTTGATGAGTTCGCGAATGCGGGGGGTCGCCACCATGATCTCCACGGCGACCACCCGGCCCGAGCGGTCAGACCGCAGGACGAGGCGCTGCGAGACGATCGCCTCGAGCGTCAGCGAGAGCCGGTGGAGGACCTCCTGGGTGTGATCGGAGGGGAAAAAGGCCAGCATGCGTTCCAGGGCCTGAGACGCGTTGACCGAGTGCAGGGTACTCAACACCAGGTGCCCGGTCTCCGCGAAGTAGAGGGCCGCTTCGGCAGAGTCGCGATCCCGCATTTCGCCGATGAGCAGCACATCCGGCGTCTGACGGAGCGCTGACCGCAGGGCATCCGCGAAGCTCGGGGTGTCCGTGCCGACCTCCCTCTGGCTCACGATGCTGCGCTTGTCGGGGTGCAGGAACTCGATGGGGTCCTCTACCGTCACGATGTGGCCGTCTATCTGGCTGTTGCGGTAGTCAACCATCGCGGCCAGGGTGGTGGACTTCCCGGTGCCCGCGTGTCCGGTTACGAGGATCAGCCCGCGGCTGCGCAGGCTGAGCGCTCGGAGGACCGCCGGCAGCCTCAGCTCATCGAAGGAGGGGATGGCCAGTTTCACACGGCGGGCCACCAGCGCCACTGACCCCCGCTGGACGTAGACGTTCACCCGGAAGCGGCCCCGGCCCGGCAGGCTGTATGCCAGGTCGGCGCTCTGCTCGACCTGGAGCCTGTGCCGTTGCTCCTCTGTAAGCATCTGCAGGGCCAGCTCGCGGGCCAGGTCCTTGGAAACCACGTCCTGGGTGTTCGACGTGAGATGGCCGTGGATGCGGTAGGTGGGCGGGCAGCCAGCCTTGACGTAGAGATCTGTGGCATCCAGCCCTTCCATGGCCTCCAGGAGATCGTTGATGTGCATCGCGACGGCCTGCCTTCTGCGCTACATGCGGGCCACGACCGGCTCGCGCGTCCCCGGGGGACGCTCCGCCCCGAACATCGCCTTCTCGACGGCCCACCGGTACGCGACCTCGGCGGTGATCTGCCCGGTCTTCAGCAGGCTGCGCAGGCTCTGGTCGAGGCTCTGCATCCCGTCCTTGGTCCCCGTCTGGATCACCGAGAGGATCTGGTGGACCTTGCTCTCCCGGATCAGGTTGCGGATCGCGGGCGTGGCGATCATGACCTCCACGGCCGCCACGCGGCCCTTGCCGTTGGCCGTGGGGAGCAGCGTCTGGGCGATGACGGCCACCAGGCTCTCGCTCAACTGGACCCGGATCTGCTCCTGCTGACTACTGGGGAAGACGTCGATGATCCGGTTGATGGTGGAGGCCGCGCTGGACGTGTGCAGCGTCGCCAGCACCAGGTGCCCGGTCTCCGCCGCGGTCAGGGCCATCGCGATCGTCTCCAGGTCCCGCATCTCCCCCACCAGGATCACATCGGGGTCCTCGCGCAGGGCGGCCCTCAGCGCTCCGGCAAACGACTTGGAGTTGGTCCCCACCTCTCGCTGGTTGACTACGCTGTGCCTGTGCTGATGAACGAACTCGATGGGGTCTTCGATGGTCACCACATGGCAGTTCCGCCGCTCATTGATGATGTCCACCATCGCGGCCAGGGTGGTGGACTTGCCGGAGCCGGTGGGGCCGGTGACCAGGATGAGGCCTCGGTCCCTCAGGGCCAGGTCCTCCAGCACGGGCGGCAGCCCCAGCTCCGCCACCGTCTTGATCTTGGAGGGAATCAGGCGCAAGACAATGCCCTCACCCAGGCGATGGCGGAAGACGTTGACCCGGAAGCGGCCGAGATTGGCGAGCTCGAGGGAGAAGTCGAGGTCCCAGTTCTCTTCGAACCGCGCCTTCTGGGTGTCGGACAGGATGTCGTAGATGATCTCGTGCAGGTCCTGCTTGGTGAGGACCGGCGCGTCCTTCACGGGCCGCAGCTCCCCGTTCACGCGGAGCTTGGGCGGGATGCCCACGGTGAGGTGGAGATCCGAGGCATTCGCTTGCTTGGCCAGGATCAACAGGTCGGTGAGGTCCACGATGTCGCTCCGGAAGAACTGATGGCTTCCTCAAGAGGGATGGTGACGTCCGACACGGGCCGCGAGCCTCTGTCGGAGACCCACAGAGGGCTATGCCCGGATTTCGGCACCGATAGACTTCCCGAGGGGCGCCCAGTCGGGTGCTACCCGGGCTCGGGTGCGGTGCCGCCGGGCGGCGACGGGTCCGCCAGGAGGTCCCGGTCACGCCGGATGATGAGCTCCCGCTCCAGCGGTGACATGGTCTCCAGCAACCGCAACAGCGCATCAACCACGCCTGGGTCCAGCGTGGTGCCCGCCATGCGCCGCAGCTCGGCCTTGGCCTCTTCCAGGGACTTCCGAGGTCGGTACGGCCGGTCCGAAATCAACGCATCGAACGTATCGGAGACGCGGATGATGCGGGCCCCCAAGGGGATCTGGGAACCCGCCAGACCATCGGGATACCCGGTCCCGTCGTAGGCCTCCTGATGGTAGAGCACCAGATCCGCCAGGTGACTGAACGGTCCGGCCTCCGCGAGCATGGCCGCGCCCCGCTCGGGGTGCTTCCGCACCAGCTCCCATTCCGCAGGGCTGAGCGGTGAGGGCTTCCGGAGAATGACCTCGGGGATGGCGAGTTTGCCGATGTCGTGAATCATGCTGGCGAGTTTGATGCGCTCGATCTCCTCCGGCGGCAGCTCCAGCTCCATGGCGATGGCCACCGCGGTGCTCGCCACCCGGTGGCAGTGGGTCATGATCTCGCGGTCCCTGGCGGCGAGTACCTCGGTGAGCACCTTGATGCTGCCCAGCAGCAGCGTGCGCAGCTCCCGCTGGGCGCGGGCATCGGTCTCCGGGCTTTCGCTGGCGTCGATCAGGGCCTGCAGCGCTACCCGGTGCGGTCGGGACTGGAGCCGCCGCGGCCGGAAGACAGCCTGCTCTGCGGCGTCGCCCTCGCTGTCCGCCGCGCTAGCGGCCTCGGTCCCGCCCAGGCTCTCTGCCATCGGCTCGTGGAACACGACGCGGTTCTTGCCCTGCTTCTTGGCATCCAGCAAGGCCGCGTCCGCGCAGTCCAGCAACGAAGCCGCCGACAGGCGGCCGTGGTTGCGGAACTGGTACGTCGACGCGCCGACGCTGATGGTGACCCGGAACGTGCCCTCCGCGGTGGGAATCTCGGTTTCCTCTATGGCACGCCGCAGCCACTCACCACGCTGTACGGCATACTCGCGGTCGGTGCCCGGCAGGAGCCACACGAACTCTTCGCCGCCGTACCGGCATTGCGCGTCGCGCTCTCCCCTGCCTTCCAACATGATCTTGGCCACCTGCCGCAGGACGTCATCCCCGGCCTGGTGACCGTAGCGATCGTTGATACCCTTGAACCAGTCGATGTCGATCACCAGACACGACAGCGGCTGGTCGCCGCGCGCCGCCCGCTCCATCTCCAGGTGCAGTCGGTCGTCGAATGCCCGTCGGTTGAACAGGCTGGTGAGCGGATCACTGGCGGCGAGCTCCTCCAGGAAGCTGATCCGGCGTCGCAGCAGGTCCTCGCGGCCGCGCGCCCGGAGGATGGCCCGGATGCGGGCCGTCAGCTCCGTGGGGGACAGCGGCCGCTTCACGCAGTCTGCGGCGCCTTCATCGAGGCTAGCCGCCTGGCGCTCGACGTCGTCGGACGCGCTGAGTGCCACGATGGGGATACCGTGAGTGGCGGGGTCTCGCTTGAACGCCCGCACGGCCCCGATGCCGTCGAGGCCGGGCATGGCCAGGTCCAGGAGGACGAGATCAGGGGCCTGGGCCTTGGCGGTCGCAACGAGATCGGCAGCCTCGCTGGCGGCGGCGACCTGGGCCCCCAGCCCCTCGAGGCGGCGGGCAATGGTGCGGGCCGAGTGCACGTCGCTGACGACGAGGATGCGGGCGGGGCGGGAGCCGAACTGCAGGGCGCCGGTGGTCAACCTCTGGCGCGGCTTGGCGGTCTCCAGGTCATGGGGCATCCGGGTCTGTGACGCTGACAATGGCACCCTCGTGGCAGCCGACGGCTCTTCAGTGTGTGTTCCCACAGTGGATGCGGCCTAGTCGCCACACGGGAGTTCTGTCAGCGCCAGAGATGCCGCAGGGCCACGGTGAGCAGAATCGCCGCAAGGACCTTCCGGAGGTGGACTGGCAGTAGGCGATGGGCGCCGGTCCAGCTCCCCACGAGGCCACCCACGAAGGCTGCGGCGACCAGCGGGGCTAGATTGCCGAGCACCAGGGCGCCGCGGGCCGCGCGGCCGGCCAGACCTGCGACGGAGTTGACCACGATGAACGCAGCCGACGTGGCGGCGGTCGGCTTGGTTCCCGCCCATCCGGCCAGGATCATCAGAGGGCTGAGGAAGATGCCGCCGCCCACCCCGACCACCCCGGAAAGGACGCCGATACCCGCGCCGGTGGACAGGGCCACGATCCAGGACAGCGGGCGCGGCGGCCGTTCGGTGGGACTCCACCAGAGGCGCGCGGCGGCCGCCACCAGCGCCACGCCCAACAGCAGGCCGTAGACCTGAGGTGACACGTGGAGCAACCCGCCGAGGTAGGCTCCGGGCACCGACGGACGAGGAAGGGCAGAATCAGGCGCGCCGAAAGGTGTCCGGCCCTGGCGTAGGTGATCATCGCCACACCGGCGACCAGGATGTTGAGGACCAAGGCGCTGGTGGACATCTCGGCGGGCGGAACCCTGTAGAGGCTCAGCACGGCCAGATAGCCCGACGCCCCGCCGTGCCCAACCGAGGCATACACGGCTGCGACGACCGCCACCAGGATCAGCATGCTGGGAGACAGGCCGCCCTGGGGATTACTGTTCGCGCACCTGGTTGATGCGCATGATGCTGTGCAGGCTGATGATGTACTGCAGAGAGCCCACCATGAGCATGATGTAGTCGTCGCCGACCTCGAGGAGGTCGCCGAACTGGGTCTCCTCGTTGGTGAACAGCACGCTCACCCGCGTGCCCTTCCACTCCTGGAGCCGCTCGCCCAGTGTCACCGCACTGCCTCCCCCTCCTCCCCTCCGGCTCTCGTCTCGACATTCGGAGGTGAGCAGGAAACTCCTTGCGGGCAGGAAGCGCGGGAATGCCGTACAATAGCATCTTGATCGCGCCCGTGATGTCGCCTAGTGACGCCCAACCCATGATCCTCCTGGAGGACGTGCACAAGTGGTTCGGAAGGCTGCACGTCCTCCGCGGGGTCAACCTGG
>JAVKIJ010000065.1:0-18652 GCA_031459535.1 Candidatus Fervidifonticultor quintus
CTGGCCTACGTGGTCAACGCCCTGTGGATCGCGCCCAGGCTGCGCCGCTACTCCCACGAGCACGGTGCGCTCACCTTCCCGGACTTCGTCGCCGACCGGTTCAACAGCAGCCTGGCCCGCGGCGTCGCCGCGGTGCTCACCGTGATTGCCTATATCGTCTTCATGTCGGCGCAGTACCAGGCCGGCGGCGTCATCCTCCAGACGCTCTATGGGGTACCGTTCCTCTACGGCGCGGTGGTGCTCATGGCGATCACCGCCCTGTACACCACGGTGGGCGGCATGATCGCCGTCATGAACACGGACTTCCTGCAGCAGATGGGCATGGCGATCGGCGTGGTGGTCGGCCTGCCACTCCTGATCGGCTACGCCGGCGGTCTGGAGAACATCGGCCTGGTGCTGCGGGAGGTCACGCCCAAGTATCTGTCCTGGCACTTCGGGCTGCGAGATCTGCTCGGGTTCGGGCTGGCGTTCGGCCTGACGTTCGTGGCCGCGCCGTACGTGGTCACCCGGTTCTACGCGGCCCGGGACGACCGGGCAGTCAAGCAGGGCGTAGCCGTGGCGCTATTCTTCAACGTGCTCATCGCGACCTCCGTAGCCATTATCGGGATGTCCATGCGCGTCCTCTACCCCCAGCTGGCCGTGGCGGATGCCGCATCCACGGTCTTTGCCAGCCAGGTGCTCCCACCGTTTGTGGGAGCGCTGATGCTGGTGGCCGTCCTGGCAGCCATCATGAGCACCGTGGACTCGGTGCTGCTGGTGACCTCGTCGGCCATCTCCCACGACATCTACTATCGCATGATCAACCCCAACGCGTCGGAGAAGACCCGCATGCGGATCAATCATTGGGCGACCGCGGTGGTCGGTGCCATTCCGATCCTGCTGACCGTGCGCCGGCTGGACATCGTCCAGTTCGTCGTGGTCGCCTACGCCGCGCTGCTGGCCAGCATCGTCTTCGTTCCCGTGGTCGTGGGGTTGTTCTGGAAGCGGGCCAGCTCCGCTGGGGTCATCGGCTCCATGATTATCGGCTTCGGGGTCTGCCTGCTGTGGTATCTGCTAAAGCAGCCGTGGCGGCTCAACCCGGTCATTCCCGGGGTGATCGCGGGCGCCCTGGCTATGTACATCATCTCTCTGGCGACCAGCCCTGTGCCGGAGCAGAATCTCAGGATCTTCTTCCCGGAGACGGCTCGGGCCGGAGGGGACGACTGAGGTCCCGGCTCGGTCTGGGGTGGGGGTAAAGAAATGGACACCATGGCGATTGGCGGATGGCGGGATCCGGCGTTTGAACAGGCCCTGTGGGCTTCGATCTCGGGGGACGTGCCCTGGGAGGTGGTCACGCGTTTTGCCACCCTCGTGCGGGAATCGGGCACTGCGGAAGAGCGAGAGGCGTTTACCTATCTGGCCGACCGGTTGTCGGCGTGGGGGGTGCCGCACACGTTGCACGAGCCGGTCTGTCTGATCAGCCTGCCGCGTGGCGCCGCGCTCCGGGTGCTGGGTCGCAAGCCCGAGGACGTGGTGGCCAAGACCCCCTCGTTCTCCGCACCGACCGGCGACGGATGGCTCGAGGGCCAGGTCGCCTACGTGCCCACGGGCTTTGCGGCCGACATCACCCAGATCTTCGGGCCGGGGGCAGGCGTGCCGGCCCAGGTACGGGGGCGCATTGCGCTCACCGAAGGGTACCCGATGCCTGGCAAGGTCCTGGACTTCATGCGGGCCGGCGTGCTCGGTGCCGTGTTCATCAGCCCCGGCGAACGGATCCACGAGGGGATCTGTACCTCGATCTGGGGATCACCCGATCTGGACTCGGTTGACCGAAAGCCTACGATCCCCGTGGTGGCCATCAGCCGGCCCGACGGCGAGCGCCTCAAGGCCCTCGTCCTCAGCCGCAGGCGCCCGCCTCGCTTCGCCATCCAGACGCGGCTGGAGGAGCGCTGGAGGCCGATCCCGTTGCTGGTCGCGGAGATCCGCGGCCGCGATGCGCCGGAGGAGTTCTGCCTGGTGCACGGGCACGTGGACTCCTGGCACGTCGGGGTCGGCGACAACGCCGTGGGTGACGCCACGCTGCTGGAGCTGGCCAGGGTGTTCTGGGCCCATCGCGACGGCCTGCGCCGCACGCTGCGGGTGGCCTGGTGGTCGGGCCACTCGCACGGACGCTATGCGGGCTCGACCTGGTACGCGGACACGTTCGGGCTGGACCTGGCCGCATGGTGCGTGGCCCAGGTGAACTGTGACTCGCCGGGGTGCCGGGACGCATCGGCCTTCGAGAAGGTGATGTGGATGAGCGAGGCCGAGGAGCTGGCCCGGGGATCGGTTGAAGACGCCACCGGTTTGCCGGCCTCGGGCACGCGGCCGTTGCGAGCCGGGGACTACTCGTTCAACAACATCGGTCTGACCGGCTTCTACATGCTCCTCTCGGAGATCCCCGAGGCCGAGAAGACGCGGAGAGGCCTGTACGCCGTGGGAGGATGCGGGGGTAACATCGAGTGGCACGCGGAGGACGACATGCTGCCCGTTGCCGACCGGGCCAACCTTATCCGCGACATCAAGGTTTACGCCACGGGATTGAGCCGCGCGCTCAACGCTCCCCTGCACCCGTTCGACTTCAGGAAGACGGCCAATGAGATCCTCGCCACCCTGAGACGCTACGAGGCCGGTGCGGGCGGCCGCCTGGACCTGTCGGCTCCGGTCCGTGAGGCAGCAGGGCTGCGTGGCGATCTCGATGACTTCTACCGGGCGGCCGAACTGCTCGCCGCAAGACCCCTGACCGATCCCGACGTGCGCCGCTTCAACCGACAACAGCGCGCGCTCGCCCGGGTGCTGGTGAGGATCAACTACACGCGGGAGGGCCTCTTCCGTCACGATCCGGCGGTGGAAGTGCCGGCGTTGCCGGACCTGGCCGACGCCCCGCGCCTTGGCGCTGTTCCGGAAGGGTCACCCGAGTACTACGTGCTCTCCACCCACCTGTTGCGTGGGCGCAACCGGGTGACCTGGGCACTGAGGGACGCCAGGCGGATCTTGCGCGGAGAGGCTTAGCCGTGGGCGTGCTGGTCGCCACCGGCGATCTCATGCTGACCCGGCCACCGGCAGGCGCGGGCGTGCGGTGGCTTGGCGAGGCAGACCTCAGTGTTGTCAACCTCGAGGTACCGCTGTGCACCGGAGGTCGTCCGGCCGAGAAGCTGATCAATCTGCGCGCCAGCCCGGCGCTGGCGCCGGCCCTGCGGGCTGCAGGCGTCCGCGTGGCCAGCGTGGCCAACAACCACGCGCTGGACTTCGGCCCCGAGGGACTGGCCCAGACCCTGCAGGCGCTGCGCGGCGCAGGGATTCAGCCCGTCGGGGGCGGCGGCACCGTCCAGGAAGCTCTGGCGCCCGCCGTTGTGCGCGTCGGCGACACTACCGTGGCCTGCCTGGGGTTGGCCTGCACCCTGCCTCCCGGATTCGCCGCAGGGCCTACCTGGGCGGGCATCGCGCCCATCCACATCACCTACACGGTGGTCTTCGACGCGCCGACCCTGGAAGAGCAGCCAGGCACCTCACCCTACGTGCGCACGGCAGCCGTTGCGGAGGATGTGGCGCGGGCAGAGGACGCCATCCGGTCGGCGCGTCGGCAGGCCGACCTCGTCGTGCTGGCCGTGCACTGGGGCGTCCCTTCAGGGTGGGTGGCGGCTTTCCAGGGGCCGCTGGCCGAGTACCAGCGACCCCTCGGACGGCGTCTGATCGACGCGGGCGCCGACGTGATCGTGGGCCATCACCCGCATACGCTGCACGGCGTCGAGCGGTACCGGGACGGGCTCATCTGCTACAGCCTCGGCAACTTCCTGTTCCACAGTCTCGGCCGTGGTGAGGAACTGGTGATCGCCCGTCCTGGGACGCCGCCCTACGACCTGGCCACGCTCACATCGGGCGAGGCGCTGGAGGGTGCCGTGCTCGTCGTCGAGGTGGGAGGCGGCCGTATCCGCAGCGCGCGGCTGCGTCCGCTGATCCTCGACGAGGCGGGAGAACCCCAGCCGGCGGGCGATCGCGCCGTCGCCATCCTCGACCGCATCGCCGCCCAGAGCCGGCGGCTGGGCGCTACTTTCGCCGTCGCCGACGGGGAACTGATCCTGCTCTGAGCCCGCTTGGGTCGGGCGTGGAGGGTCGTGGGTGAGCACCGCAACGGTGTACGAGGAGTTGGGCCTGCGGCAGGTCATCAATGCTCGGGGCAATGTCACCGTGCTGGGCGGCTCGATTCTCTCGCCGGCTGTCCGCGCCGCGATGGACGACGCCAACGTCCGGTTTGCGGATATGGCCGAGCTGTTGGAGCGCTCAGGCCGGCTCATCGCCGACGTGCTGGGCACTCAGGCGGCGCTGGTCACCTCGGGCTGCTTTGCCGCACTGGTCCAGGGTGCGGCGGCGATCATGACCGGTCAGGATCCCGAGCGCATCGCGCGGCTCCCGGATACGGCCGGGATGCGCAACGAATTCCTGCTGCAGAAGGCCATGCGCTACCGGTACGACCGCGCCGTGACGGTGCCGGGCGGCCGGCTCGTGGAGGTGGGGACCGAGCAGGGCACGATGCCCGAGGCCCTGGAGGTCGCCATCGGCCCGCAGACCGCCGGCATCCTGTACTTCGCTCGAGAGGAAGGCGCGAACGGGACGCTGCGGATTCCTGACGTGGTGCGCGTCGCGCGCAAGAGGGGTGTCGCCGTCCTCGTGGATGCGGCGGCCGAGGTCTATCCGCTGGAGCGGATGACCTGGCTGGCCGGGCAGAGCGGGGCCGACCTGGTGTGCTTCGGTGCCAAGTACTTCGGGTCGACGCAGTCCACCGGCATCCTCTGCGGCCGCCGCGACCTGGTCGAGGCGGCCGCCATGAACGGATTCATTGGCTACGAGACCTACGAGAACCGGTCCATCGGCCGGGGCTACAAGGTGGACCGCCAGGAGATCGCGGCGACGGTGGCGGCGCTGCGCGAGTGGTTTGCCGCCGACCATGCGAGCTGGCTGGCCGTCTGTGCGCAGCGTATCGACACTATTGCCCGCGCGCTCGCCGATCTGCCCCACGTCACTGCCGAGTCCACCTGGCCGCGCGGTGGGCCCTGGATGCAGCTCCAGCTGAGCTTCGCGCCCGGCTCCGGCCTGACGGCTGTGGAGGTGGAGCGGAAGCTGCGCGAGGGCACCCCGAGCGTGTGGGTCCGCGTCGACGGCGACGTGATCAACGTGGTGGTGCACACGCTGCTGGAAGGCGAGGACCGCGTGGTGGCCGATCGCCTGCGTGCCGTCTTGAGTCGGGCCCCGTGATCACACCGTAGCGGGAGGTGCCAGGTCTTCTGGCTAAAGACGCGCTCTCCATGGACTGGAAGAAGGTCTGGCGCAGTATCGTGGTGGCCGCGTGCGTGGTGATGCTCGCTGGCGCGCCACTGCCGCAGATCGACAGCGTCACCGCCCACTACGCAAAGATCGCCAAACACGTCCTCGAGAGCGGTGAGTGGATCACCCTGCGCCACCCCCATCGGCCAGGCTGGATCCAGGACAAGCCGCCGCTGACCATCTGGTTGCTGGCGCTCTCGATCAGGCTCCTGGGCGGCGGCGACGTGGCGCTGCGCCTGTGGCACCTGGTGATGGCCCTGGCGCTCGTGGTCGTCACCTACCGGATCGCCCGGCTGGCCCTGGACGAGGAGGCGAGCCTGCTGACCGCCGTCCTGGTCGCGACCTTTGCGGCTGTGTTCTACCTGAGCGGGATGCCGCAACAGGACGTACCGCTGGCGCTGTTTCTCGCCCTGGCGTTCTACGCGTATCTGGTGTACCGTCGGGAGGGCCGCATCCGTCACGCCGTGCTGTCGGCGTGCTGGTTGGGGTTGGCGGTCCTGAGCAAGGGCTTGATCGCACCGGTCGTCTTTGGGCCTGTGGTCGGTGCCGAGCTGCTGCTCGCCCGACGTCGGGGCGAGCCCGGATGCTGGCGGTGGGACCACGTGGCGGTTGCCATCGCGGTCTGTGCGGTGATCACGCTGCCGTGGTTCGTGGTAGGCGCGGTCCGCCAGGGGATGCCGTTTGTCGAGACGTTCACCACCGGCGACAACGGCCTGGCCCGCTTTCTTCGACCCTTTCTCGGCGAGCGGGCCGGGCCAAGGCTTCTTCACGGGTTCTCCCCACTGGCCTACCTGGCCCTGCTGATGATCGGCATGTTGCCCTGGACCGGCCTGTTGCCCGGTGCTGCGAAGGTCGCCTGGCAGTCGCTGGGCCGCGGTCCGGCGCCGCTGCGCCTGTGCGGGCTGTGGGGCGGCTTCGTGTTCCTGATGTTCGCCCTGTCGTCGGGCGACCGCGTGCTGCGCTACCTCCTGCCCGCTTTCCCGGCGCTGGCGGTCCTGGGCGGACGGTCGCTCGCCTCAATGGTTGACGAGCCATGGCGGCTGCGGGCCGCCGCGGTGATGTCCGGGGCCCTGGGGATTCCACTGTGGGCTGGCCTGATCTGGATCACAGGGCTGGAGAATATCCCGCTCCTGAAGGCATATCTCCGGCTGGCGGCGCCCTCGCTGGCGACCATGGCGCTGGCGCTGGTGGCCTTCGGCGCCGCTACGTTTCGCGGCCGCAGCCGCGAGGCCGTCGCCATGCTGGCGATCGGTGCCGTGCTCTCGTACGCGCTGGCGTACGGGGCCATGGCGACGGGCTATCGCCGCCTGTGGCCCTGGCCCGAGGTCGCCGAGGCCGTCAACCGGCTCTCCCAAAAGGGAGACCGCGTTCTGGTGGTAGGCAGCGCCGGCGCCGAGGTCGGTTTCGCCGCCTACGAGATCACCGTGCCAGTCTTACCTGCGGGCAATGACCACGAGTTCCTGGTTGCCTGGCAGTCTGGCCCCCTGTTCGGGCTGCTCTCCCCAGACGCCTACGCGCGGCTGGGGACGCGAGTGGGCGGCACGGTCCTGGTGCGGATGCCCACGGGCTGGGTGCTCATCACCAACCGCTACTGCTGCCGTTGACCGTTCACGTCACCATCACGGGCTCTAGCCGGGCCAGGTACCGATCCACATCGGCCAGATCCCACCGGTCGAGCGGGTGAGCCTGCGGATCCCGTACCACGTTGGTGCGGATCACGCCACGACGCCGCAGGAGATCCTTCGCGAAGGCCACTCCGTACTGGCTGCCCAGGACCAGCAGGGGAAGAAGTTTGAGGTACAGGGCCTCGGCGTCTTCGCGCTGGCCCGCGCGATAGAGCTCATAGATTCGCACGTGCACGTCGATGGTGGAGCAGTTCGGCATGTTGCCGCACGCCCCGCGGTCCAGCTCGTTGAGCAGCCAGATGCCGTTCTGGCCGCCGAAGGCACCCAGCAGACGATCGCCGGCCGATGCGATCAGTGCCGACATGCGCTGACCGGAAGGGTTGACCTCCTCCTTGACGTAGCGGATGGCCGGCACCTGCTCCAGCAGCTTTACGAGCGAGGGGACTGGCAGCGGTGTGCCCAGAGGCGGCTCGGCATTTTGGACGATGACCGGGCGATCGCCGGCGGCATCGGCGACGGCCGCGTAGTACGCGATGACCCCGGACTCCCCGGGGCGGCGGACGTAGGGCGGGAGCACCATGATGCCGTCCGCGCCGCGAGAGACGGCGTGGCGGACGAAGGCCACGGCGGCCGGCGCAGAGACGCCGTTGCAGCTAATGACGACGGGCACGCGGCCGTGGGCCTCATCAAGGACGACCTCGGCCACTTCCATGCGTTCCGCATCGGACAGCGTGAAGAACTCGCTGGCGTTGGCCGGGATCACGAGCCCATGGGCCCCCGCCTGGAGGCAGAACCGTACCAGCCGGCGCAGGCTCTCGGTATCGATGGCGCCTCCGTCATCGAAGGGTGTCTGTAGAATGGGAAACATTCCCCCAAACCGCGTCATCGCTATCCTCCTGGTAGTCGGCGGCGTGTGGCGCTAGACCGCATAGCGCAACAACGCCTCCTCGTTGAGCGCCAGACCGAGCCCGGGGCCGGCTGGCACGTGGAGCACATCGTGCTCCAGGCGCAGGGGCTCTGTCAGCACGGCGTCCCCCAGCGGATTGTCGCCGACCCAATACTCCATGATCACGAAGTTGGGTGTCGCCGCAGCCAGGTGCGCGCTCGCCGCAAACTGGATCGCCGACCCGACGCTGACGTGGGGTGCGATACCCGCGCCGAAGACATCGGCGAGCTGCGCGATGCGCCGGCACTCGCTGAGCCCGCCAGCCCGGCACACGTCGGGCTGGACGATATCCAGCGCTTGGCGCACCAGGAACTCCCGCACCTGGTACCGGGTGCTGAGCAGATCGGTCGCGATGGGGAGATCGAGGGTTCTGGCGAGCTGGGCATGCCCATCGATGTGCTCGGGAGGGATTGGCGCTTCCAGCCACCCAACGCCCAACGGCTCAAGAGCGCGGCCCAGGCGTCCGGCCTGGTCCACGTCGTAGTTTCCCGCGGCATCGCAGAGGAGCCACACGGATTCGCCGACCGCCTCACGGACGGCGGTGACGGTGGCAATGTCGGTCCCGACCCCGAAGCCGATCCCCAGTTTGATGGCGCGAAACCCTCGAGCCACCAGCGCGCGGGCTTCATCCTGCAGCCTGCCCCGGGCCTGGGCATCGCACGCGTCCCGCAGTCCGGGCAGCCCCGATGCATAGACTGCGATCCGATCCCGGTACGCGCCGCCGAGTAACTTGCAGACCGGGACCCCGAGCGCCCGTCCCGCCAAGTCCCACAGGGCCAAGTCGACCCCGCTGATGGCCTCCAGCAGGAAGCCGCTGCCGTGCGCGCGCAGCCGCATGGCGCTGTACATGCGCTCCCACAGCACGTCGATGTCCAGCGGGTCTGCGCCCAGCACCAGCGGTGCCAGCAGGTCGCGCACAATTTCCCGCGTGGCCACCGGCGCCACCGGTGCCTTGGCCTCGCCGAACCCGACGAGCCCGGCATCGGTCGTGATGCGCACGATCACGGTGTTGATGGTGTCGCTGTAGGTGGCCCGCATGCGCCAGCGCGGGGGATACTCCTGCCAGGGTGGGGGAGACGCACCGTGCGCCCACGTCCGCGATCCCCAGTAGGACCGGGAGGCTGGGTTGGGAGCCTTGATGGCAAAGGCGTCCACGCCGGTGATCTTCACCACAATCCCTCCCAGAGGCGGTCCGGGGCGATGCGATCGGCCATGGCCAGCAGCAGCGGGCCCTGTCCCCACGGGAAGACACCGGTCGGCCGGCGGGTATAGGCGGACAGATCGCCCACGGGTGTGGCTTCGGACACGCCGGTGAGATTGCCCTGGGCGTCGAGCGCGGACAGCGCGGCGTCGTATGCCCGCGCCGCGGCCGCCAGTGGGGCCTGCTGCCCACTGGTCTCTGGCCCCGCAAGCCCCAGCCTCACCGCCTGCGGAACGGCCCAGGCCATCATGGCGGCCACCGATGTCTCCAGGTACGTGTCAGGGCGGTCGAGCACCGTGTGCCAGTGGCCACTCGGATCCTGAAGCCGCAGCAGCGCGTGCAGCTGACGCCGGACCACGCTTCGGAGCCACTCCCCGCCTGCATGGTCGGCCGGTAGGAAGCGCAGCAGGTCCACCAGTCCGAGCAGCGCCCACCCGTTGCCTCGGCCCCAGCGAATCCCGTTGGGCCGGCCCGTGGCCACGTCACATCCATGGCAGAACAGCCCCGTGCCCTGGTCCAGAAGCACCCTGATGTACGCCGTGATCTGCTCGACAGCCAGATCCGCCCACGAACGGTCGCCGGTGGCGCGGGCCAACAGCGCCAGGAATGCGCCGTCGGTGTAGAGACAGTCAACCCACACGTGCGTGGTCCACCCTTCGAGATCCGGCCGGTGGACGGGAACCCCTCCGACAACGGGCATGCGGCGGAAGAGATCTCCCAGCGCCAGCGCGGCGGTCAGCCACGTGGCGTCGTCGCGCGCGAGGATGAGCAGCGGCACACCGGGCGTGACGTGGTCGGCGAACGGCAGCTCGCCCCGGCGGGCCTCGCGCCATCGGGTGAACAGCTCCTCGACTGCCTGCCGGTAGTGCGTCTGTCCCGTCACGCGCCACGCGGCCAGGAGGCCGAGTGTGGCGATCGCCTCGCCGTACCCCCAGCACTTGTACGGGTAGGCGAGAGTCTGCCGCGCCACTCGGCGCAGGACTTCCTCGAGGGCGATCGCCCCCATGGCGTCAGCGCCCGCCCGCAGCCGCCATGGCCAGCCAGCGCCGCACGATGGAGACGGCTGCATTACAGACCCGCCGGTCAGTCTGTGCGGTCCAGGCGCCCAGGTGCGGCGTCAGCAGCACGCGAGGATGATCGAGGAGCGGCGAGGTGATCACCATCCCCGGGACTTCGCCGGACAGAACGTCGGCCGCGTAGCCAGCGAGCTGTCCGGCATCCAGGGCCTCGATCACCGCGCGTTCATCGGCGATCTCACCGCGGCTCATGTTGACCACGTAGGCACCCGGCCGCAAGCGGGCCAGCGCCCGGGCGCCGATCATGTTGCGGGTCTCCTCGGTCAGAGGGACATGGAAGCAGACGACGTCGCTGCGGGCGAGCACCTCCTCGTAGGGCAACAGCGGTGCCGGCGCCGTGATGGGATCGATGTAGGGATCGCAGCCGATCACGTCCATTTCCAGCGCGCGTCCCAGCCGGGCCACGCGAGACCCGATGTGCCCCACCCCGACGATCCCCAGGGTCTTGCCGTAGAGCTCCATGCCTTGCTCGCGGTTCCAACGGCGTTCGGCGTGCAGCCTGACGTGGTGGTCGGGAATGCGGCGCACCAGGCTCACGATGAGCCCCACGGTGAGCTCGGCGACCGCCGGGGCGTTCACCCCCGGGGTGTTGTGCACCACGATGCCCCGGCGTGTGGCCTCGGCCACGTCGATTTCGTCGAACCCGGAGCCCGGCTTCACAATGAGACGGAGGTGCGGTGCGCCGTCCAGCAGCGCGGCGTCCACGACGAGCCGGCGTGTGATCAGGATGTGGACGCCTCGCAGGTGGGGCCGCACGGCGGCGGCGGTGATCTCCGGTACCCGGACCACGTCTGCGATGCTCCGCAGCGCCGCCAGGGCAGCGGGATCGAACGGGCCGACGACGGCAGCGTTCATGGACCGGCGCCGCGCGGCGCAGCGTGGCGCGGGCGGAGGGTATGCCATGGGGTGGCCTGTTCATAGGCATGGGCGAGCCGCAGGAGTCGCCCTTCGTCGTAGCGGCGCCCAACGATCTGAAGCCCCATTGGAAGGCCGGTGGCGCTGATGCCGCAAGGGACCGAGAGGGCCGGGTGGCCGGTGAGGTTGAAGGGCGCGGTGAAGCTGGCGTTGACGCCCCGGCGATGTGCCTCGGGACGCCGCGCGGCTTCCGCGGTCACGACCGGCGATGTGGGCATGACCAGCGCGTCCACGTCGCGAAGGACGGCATCGATCATCGCGCCCGTCACTCGCCCCACCTGGCGTGCCCGCAGGTAGTCGGCCGCGGTGAGGAACGCAGCCTGGGCGAGGTAGAGGCGTGCACTGCGGCCGTGGCGCGCCCAGTGTGTGCGCAGCACCGCCTCGTGGGCGGCGTAGTGCTCGGCGTTGAGTGCCACGAAGTTCGCGGCCCGGGCGAACTCCAAGGCGGACAGGTCCACAGCCGCCACCGGAACGCCCAGGCGCGCTAGGTCGGTCACAGCCTGATCGAAGGCGCGCCCTACCTCCGGTTCCACGGGAATCGACGCGATGTAGCTCTCCGGAATGCCGACACGATACCCGCGCAACTCGGCCTCCAGAGCCTGGCGATAGTCCACCTGCGCGCTCGGCCGTGCCTCGGGGTCTTCGGGATCCCAGGCGGCCACAGCCTCGAGCACGAGTGCTGCGTCGGTGACAGTCCGAACCATGGGCCCAACGTCGCTCACCGTTCCCACATGCAGGCTACCGCTGCGGCTGATCAGGGCGTGAGTCGCCTTGATGCCCACCAGACCCATCTGCCCGGCCGGGAGCCTCACCGATCCCCCGCCGTCGGTGCCCAGCGCCGCGATGGCCAGCCCGGCCGCGACGGCCACCCCCGAACCGCTGCTCGAGCCGATCGCGACGTACTGCGGGTTCCAGGGGTTGCGCGGGGGAGGATAGAAATCCTCGGGGCTGGGGATGCTCCAGCCGAACTCGTTCAGGTTGGTCTTGCCGATAATGACGGCCCCCGCGCTCCGGAGGCGGGTCACGGCCGTCGCATCCCGATGCGGGATCCAATGTTCCAGGACCCGGGAGTTGGCCGTGGTGCGGATACCCCGAGTGGCAAGGCTGTCCTTCACCGCCATGGGGATGCCCACCAAAGGGCTCTCGTCACCATCCACCAACCTTCGCTCCGCGGCTCGCGCGTCAGCCACCGCCTGGTCGGCCGCCACGGTGATATAGGCGTGCAAGTGGGGGTCGAGTTTGGCGATGCGGTCGAGCAGCAGGGTGGTCACGTCCACCGGCGAGATGGCCCGTCGACGGTAGAGTGCCGCCAGCTCAGCGATGGGCAGGAACACCAGATCCTCATCCATCGTGTCTACCCGTCGCTAGCCTGCCGGGCGCCTGCGACGAGGAGGCTGGCGTCCGGAACCGTTTCCAGAAACCGTTGTAACGCCTGGGCTTGCTCGAGCAGGTCGTTGACCATCGGCCAGAGCGCCCGCAGTTCCTCGTCGGTCAGCGGCAGCCCCAGGGGACTGATGGCTGAGCGGAATGCATCCAGCGAGTCGAAGCGGGAGGCCATGGCGTCAGTCGCGCACGATGAGACGCACCAGTTTGTCCTCGTCGATCTCGATGCCGAGGCCGGGGCCCGTGGGAACCGTCAGATAGCCCTGCGTGGGGCTGATCGGGACCGTGACGATGTCCAGCAGCGGATTGTAGCCCGACCAGAACTCGTAGATCAGGAAGTTGGGGATCGCGGCGCAGAGGTGCAGCGAGGCTGCATGGTGGACCGCCGAGCAGACGCTGTTGTGAGGGCAGAGTCGGGCGTTGTACACGTCGGCCAGCATGGCGATCTTGCGGCACTCGGTCAGCCCGTTGGCGCGGCAGACGTCGGGGAGGACCACGTCGACCCCGCCTTCTGCCAGGCGGCGGGCGAACTGGTACCGCGTGGTCTCCGTCTCGCCCATGGCGACGGCCACGTCCAGCGTGCGGCACAGTTCGGCGTACCCGTGGTGATCCTCGCAGGGGAGAGGGTCCTCGAAGAACAGCACATCGTTCCGTTCCAACGCGCGGCCGATGCGGGCAGCGGTAGGCACGTCGTAGACGCCGGCGGCATCCAGCATCAGGGCGATCTCGCCGCCGACACCTTCGCGGATGCGTTCCACGTTGCGGATGTCGACCTCCGGGCCTGCGCCGCCAGAGATCTTGATGCCGAAAAATCCCGCCTGGGCATGGTGCTGCGCCAGCGCCACCATCTCGTCGGTGTCGAGCACGGGTAGGTGTGACTGATAGACTCGCACCCGGTCGTGGTAGTCGCCGCCCATGAGCAGATGGACCGGGAGGCCAGTGGCCTTCCCAGCGATATCCCATAGGGCGATATCGATGCCGGCCATTGCCTCCGACATGAAGCCGGTGTGGTGCCCTCGGATGCGCATGCTGGCGTACATCTTCTCCCACAGACGGTCGATGGCGAGGGGATTCTCTCCGAGTAGGAGCGGCGCCAGCAGGGTGTTGATGATGGTGGCGGTGACCTGAGGCGCGATGGGGGCGTGTGCCTCGCCGTAGCCCACGATGCCTTCGTCGGTCGTGATGCGCACCAGGGTGGTCTCGATGTGGGCCGAGTACCTGGCCCGGTGGCGCCAGAGCGTCAGGTCCGCCACGCGCTGCTGGTCGATCACCGGCGCCCGACCCTCCCCCCCCGCCCGAGTGCCCCAGAATCCCTCGGCCCAGTAGGCTGCCATCTCGCCGTACGGCGCGCGCAGCACCATGGGTTCGATCGCGACAATCTTCACTTGACAGCCCCCGCGGTCAGCCCGCCGACCAGCTGTTTCTCCAGGAGCAGGAAGATCACGATGATGGGTACCGTGCCCACCAGCGAGGCGGCCATGACCTCATTCCAGAACGTGATGTACTCGCCTTTGAACGATCCGAGCCCCACCGAGATGGTCCAGACCGAGTTGGTGTTGAGAAAGGTGCGGGCGAACAGGTATTCATCCCACGCCAGGATGGCCGCGTAAAGGGCGGTGGCCGCCACACCCGGCGCCGAGAGGGGGAGCGTGACCTTGAAGAGGGCGCCCAGCCGGGAGGTGCCGTCGATGTACGCGGCCTCCTCCAGTTCCCTCGGAATGCTGTCGAAGTAGCCCTTCAACATCCAGGTGGCAAAGGGCATGATGAAGGTCACGTTGGCAATGACCACGGACCACAGGGTGTTGATGAGTTTCAGGCCGCTCATGAACACGAACAGCGGAATCACCAGCAGTGTGGTCGGGAGCATGCGGCTCGCCAGCAGGAGGTACCCCAACCAGCCGCTGCCCCGGACACGATAGCGTGACAGGCTGTAGCCAGCCAGGACGCTGATGGTTAACGAGAATGCGCCGGTGAGCACCACGACCAGGAGAGAGTTGACCATCCACCGGGCGATGGGGCGTTCGGCGAAGATCTTGACGTAAGCCGCCACCGTGGCGTGGGGGTGAATGACCCTGGGCGGATAGACGTAGAGCTGGTCCTGTGGGGCCAGGGATGTGTTGAACATCCAGTAGATCGGGAAGAACAGCGTGCCCACCACGACGGTGACGCCCAGGTAGAGCAACGCGCGTGCGAGCGATCGCCTCACATCCGGCTCCTAATAGAACTCCCGGCCTGCCTGGCGAATGAAGAAGATGCTGATTGCGGTCGAGACCAACAGGGTCACCACCCCGATGGCAGCGGCGAAGCCCATGCGGAAGTTCGCAAACGCCTCGCGGTAGGTCATGATGGCCAGGGTCTCGGTGGCCCGGATCGGGCCGCCGCCCGTGAGCACCCAGATGATCGTGAACTCCCTGAACACCCACAACACCGACAACAACGTCGCCAGGGCCGCCACGCCCCGCAGTGCTGGGAGCGTGATGTGGCGAAACGCCCCGAACACTCCCGCGCCATCCACGGCGACGGCATCATAGAGATCCTGGGGGATGGCCTGGAGGCCGGCCAGCAGCATCACCGCGAAGAACGGATAGCCCTTCCACACGGTGACCATGCTGACCGCTGCCAGCGCGGGCCCGGGTTGCGTAATCCAGTTCACGGGCTGAGCGATAAGGCCCAACCTGAGCAGCAGCCAGTTCAGCAGTCCATAGGAGGGGTCGAGGATCCACCACCAGATGTTGACGGCGACGACGGGCGGAATGGCCCATGGCATCACCGCCAGCATGCGGGCCACGGTTCGGCCGCGGAAGCGCTGGTTCAATAGCAGTGCCGTGCCGAAGCCGATGACAAGGGAAAAGCCGATGGAGATCACCACGTAGGCCAACGACACGCGCACCGCCTGCAGGAATCCGGGGGTCTGGAACAGCCTGACGTAGTTGGCGATCGTCAGCGGACCACGGGGCGCACCGGGCGTGTAGATGTCGATCCTGCGAAAACTGATGTCAATGCCGGTGAGCACCGGGTAGAGGACCACCACGGCCAGGGTCACGATCGCCGGCGCCAGCAGGAGGTAAGCGAACACCTGTGGGCTGCGGGCGGACCGCAACCAGGCCGGGGTCCGCACCGCTTGGGCCAGGACCTGGTTGGGGGCGCTCACGTCATGGCCTCGGCCGAGAGGGGCGGAATGCCCGCCCCCATGCGGCACCTACTGTCGCTTGAGGGTCTCCAGCTCCCGCTGGAGATCCTGGACGACGCGTTCGACGGGCTCGTTGCGGACGATCATCCGCTGGCCGTGTTCGGCGACCAGCCGGATGAACTCGCTGGCCCGTGTCTCCAGGCCGAACGGGATCCAGCTCACGGCCCGCTTGGCGGCGTCCACGTAGACGTCAAAGAACGGCAGGTCCTTGCGCATCTCGGCGGGGATACTGATGTCCTGCCGGGGGGCCGGCGCGCCGACGGCGACAGAGTACTTCACCTGCGCGTCTCGGGTCGTGCCGCTCTTGATGAACTCCCAGACGAGCCGCTTTTCGTCGTCCGGGATCGCCCTGGGGATAGCCACCACGTTGCTCGGGCCACCCATCGTGGCCTTGAACGGCATCGGAGCGGCGCGCAGGTAGGGGCGGACGTCGGGGTTCGCTCGGAGAGCGAACCCCTGCATCCACGGGCCGTCGTTGTAGGAGGCCACCTTGCCCTCCATCACCAGCTGACGCAAGCGCGCCGACTCCTGACCGATGGGTGTCGCTCCGAGCACGACTTCCTTCCACCACTTGAAGCCCTGGATCACCTGGGGGGTCACGACCGACGGGTTGCCCCGTTCGTCGGTCCATCGACCGCCGGCACCGTACACGAATACCGCAATGTGGGCGACCATGTTGAAGCCGGGTAGCGTCACGATGCCAATCCCATACTGCCCGTTCTTGGCGTCGGTCATCGCCTTGAGGGTCTCGATGTACTCCTCGACCGTGCGCGGCACAGCCCGGCCAGTGGCTTTCAGCAGCTTCTCGTTGTAGACCCATGCGTACCCATAGTTCAGCATGAGCACGCAGTACGTCACTCCCTTCCATACGCACTCCTTGGCCTGGAGGGAGTGATAGGTCCTCTTGACGTCGGTCTCTTCCAGGAGCCGGTCGAGGGGTTCGAGCCAGCCCCGATCGGCAAATGGAAAGAACGTTTGCGCCGGGATGTGCACGATCTGCGGCGGCTGGTTGGCGGCGAATTGCGCGATCAGTTTGTCGGTGTGCTCCGCCAGCGGTACCTTCGTGAACTCGATGCGGACGCCGGGATGGGCGCGTTCGAATGCCGCGATCTGCTCCTTCCACCAACCCGATACGCCGGGTTCGTCCTGCTGCCAGGACGGAAACCTCAGGACGATCTCCCTCGGCGCCGCACCTCCAGGCGCGGCCAGCAGCCCGGCGGCCAACACGACGATCAGGGCGCGTCCCAACACGATTCTCATCGCGTCACCTCGCTCTCAGGACTCGGACAGATGTCCGGTGACCCCGGTGATCCCCTTCTCGGGACCGATCGACTGCAGGTCTTCCACCAGCGATCGCTTCGCGCGTCGAATGTGATCGTCCACCGCCGCCGCCAGGCGCGCCGCATCTCTGGCCTCGAGCGCTTTGAGGATGGCTTGATGCTCGTCCCGTTCCTGCCGGCGCCTCTGCTGCCAGTTCTGCCACCGGGCGTGGACCCTGGCGATCTGGATGTGGACGTTGAGACTCTCGTAGACCTCGAGCAGCTTGCGATTGCCCGCCATGCGCACGAAGGCGCGGTGGAAGGCCATGTTCCTGCGCATGTGCTCGTCGACGTCGCCCTCTGCGGACTCGTCCAGCGCGGCGAGCAGCCCGCGGAGCTCGACGATCTGGTGGTCGGTCACCCTGGCTACTAGCAACTCCGCAGCAAGCAGTTCCAACGCGCGCCGCAGCTCGAACACCTCGGCGATCGTCTCGGCCGACAGCGAGGCGACGAAGGTGCCCCGGCGGGGGACGATGTCCACGAGCCCCTCGGTGGCCAGCGCGTTGAGGGCGTCCTTGACTGGCGTGCGGCTCATGCCGAGACGCGCCGCCAGGTCGTCCAGGTGGAGCCGTTGACCGGGCGCGAAGGCCTGCGAGAGAATCTGCGCTTTGAGTGTTCGGTAGGCGGCGTCAGTGAGCCGCTGGATCGGAACGACGGCCTGAGAAGGCTCCGCAGTAGGCATCGAGCCTGAAATAAAAAATGTTACATTTCAGCAAGCGATTGTTCTGTTCGCGATGCAGAGACGATTTCCCTCCCTCCGCCTGGCGATCAGGCCTTCAGGTACCGGCCGAACCAGGCCAGTACCCGCCTCCAGGCATCATCCGCGGCGGTCTTGGTGTACGCCTGGCCGGTATCGTTGAAGAACGCGTGACCCGCGCCGGCGTAGATGTGGATCTCGTGCACGACGCCCGCTTTCTGCATCGCCTCGCGCACTGCCGGGATACCCGCGTTGATGCGCGTATCGAGCTCACCGTAGATGGCAAGCACCGCCGCCTTGATCTTCGCGACATCCTCAAGCGGGGGGTTGGGTCCGTAGAATGGCGCCGCCGCCACCAGTTCTGGATTCTGCGTGATGAAGCGCCAGACCATTCCGCCGCCGAAGCACCAGCCGATGGTGCCGATGCGGTCCCGGCGCACACCCGGCGCCTGCTGCAGTCGCTGGAACGCATCGTTGAGCATGGCCACGAGCTGGGCAGGCGGTGTGCTACCCAGGAAGGTCGTCACCTGTGCCAGGTCGGTGAACTTGTCGGTCCCGCCGATGGGAGCAGCCAGGTCTACCGCCAGGGCGGCGTACCCCTCCCTGGCGAAGCGCCGCGCCACGTCCTTGAAGTGCTCCAGCAACCCCCGGTTCTCGTGAATGACGATCACCCCAGGATATGGCCCAGCGGCCCTGGGCCGAACCAGGTAGCCGATGTTGGGCTCGGGGCCCCCGGAGCGCGGGTAGGTGATCATGCCGTCCACCTGGATCGCCGGGTCGTCCGGCCGGACGGTGACGCCCGTCTGCTGCGCGACGAGCGCCGGGGGCCCCGACGCCGCCTCGGCAATCTCACTCTGGGTAGCAGCAACTCCCAGGCTCGCCAACATGGGGGCGGCAAGCGCGGCGCCGCCCGCCATCAGGGCGGTCCGCCGCAGGAACACACGCCGCGCCAGGCGTCCG
>JAVKIJ010000066.1:0-18492 GCA_031459535.1 Candidatus Fervidifonticultor quintus
TCCTGTTCACCGTGCCAGGCGTCCGACTGGTCAGCCGCTTGATCCCCGGGCCGTTCCCCAACTACCAGCAGGTGATCCCTCAGGGATTCAAGCAGCGGATCACGGTGGGCACCGAGCGGCTGCTGGCGGCTGTGCGCCGCGTGGCGATCACGGCCCGCGACTCGGCCAACGTGGTGCGGCTGCAGGCGGCGGAAGACATGCTCACGCTGGCGTCCAACACGCCGGAGTACGGCAGGTCGGAAGAGCGGATCCCCGTCCGCGCCGAGGGGGAACCGGTGCCGACCGCGTTCAACGCGCGCTACCTGATCGACTGCCTGTCCGTGCTGGAGTCCGACGAACTCACGGTGGAGCTAACCGGCCCCCTCAGCCCCGGAGCCCTGCGGCCCGTCGGCCAGCCGGACTACACGTACGTCCTGGCGCCGGTGCGCGTTGCCGCCTAGGCGGGCCGTCCGCATCCACACGGAGAGCATCGCCCTGGGAGCCCTGCTCAAGTGGGCCGGGGTCGTGGGCACAGGTGGCGAGGCCAAGGCCATGATCGCTGCGCGCCGGGTGGCGGTCAACGGGCAGGTGGAGACCCGCCGCGGGCGGCGGTTGCGGGACGGCGATTTGGTGGCGGTGGCGGGCGGGCCGACATTGGTGGTGACGCGAGCACAGGATGTCCCGCCTCCGCAGGCTCTCCCTCAGGGCGTTTCGTAACTACGCCCGCGCCGATCTGGAGTTCGGCGAGGGTACCACCGTCTTCGTAGGTCGCAACGGGCAGGGCAAGTCCAACCTGCTCGAGGCGGTCTACCTGGTTGCCACAGGGCGGTCGCACCGCACCAGCCGTGAGGCTGAGATGATCCGGTGGGGCGAGGACGCCGCGCGGATCCGGGCGCAGGTGTCACGAGGGGGCCGTGAAGAGGAGCTGGAGATCACCCTGGTGCGAGAGGGCGAGCGGTGTGCCGTCCGGATGCGTGTGAACGGCACCCTCGCGCCTCGGGGCGCGGTGCTGGGCCGGCTCCCGGTGGTCATGGCGTCACCGTGGGACCTGGAGATCGTGCGTGGCAGCGGGGCCAGCCGACGGCGATTGCTGGACGGCGCGCTGGCGCAACTGTCGCCCGCCTACTTCTTCGCGTTGCACCGTTACCACCGGGTGCTGAGCCAACGCAACGCCCAGCTGCGGAGCCGCAGCGCCGGGAGCCTGGACCCCTGGGATGCACAGCTCACCGCGCTGGGCGTGCGGATAGCGGCTCATCGGGCCGGCTACGTGGAGCGCCTTCGGCCGCTCGCCCAGGCTTGGTTCGCTCGCTTGGGCGGGGAGGGGAGTCTGACCGTGGCTTACCGGCCTTCGTGGGAGGGAGCGACGGACGATCAGCGGCTGGAGACGGCGCGGGCGCTGATAGCCAGGCTGCGCGCCGATGAATATCGGCGGGGGATGACCTTGGCAGGGCCTCACAGGGACGATCTCGAGTTCGCCCTGGACGGCTTCCCCCTGCGTGCGATCGGGTCGCTGGGGCAGTGGCGGACCGCGATGCTCGCCTTGCGGCTGGCCGAGCGCGACGTGATGGCGGACGAGATGGGCACCGGCCCTGTCTTGCTCCTAGACGACGCCCTGGCAGAACTGGACCCGGTGCGGCAGCGGCGCGTGCTCGGGGCCGACGAGCCGGGTCAGGTGCTGGCCACCGCCACCGCGCCGCCGGATACCGATCGCCCGGTGCGCTGGGCCGAGGTCGAGGCTGGCACGGTGACGGAGAGACCATGGTCACGCCCCTCCGCGATATCCTGAGGGCCGCCGCGCGCGCCTGGGGCATTGAGCCCGCCGCGCACCTCGCGTGTGCCCGGGGCGCGTGGCCTCGCATAGTCGGTGAGCCGCTGGCGGCGGTCAGTGCGCCGCTGAGCATTCGCGGCGGGCGGCTGCGCGTGGCCGTCAACCATCCAGCGGCCGCGCAGGAAGTCCGGCTGCGGGAGGGCGCCATCGCGGCCGCCCTGAACCGCGAGATCGGCGCGCAGGTCGTCACCGAAGTGGTCGCGGTGGCGCGGCGGCGGGTGCCCAAGGAGGACGGCGCGGCGGGACGCCGCGACCGCGGCCCCGCGAGGATGTAGGGCTCGTTGGGAGATGGCCCGTGCTCGTGCACCTGGGCAGAGAGGTTATCGCGGACGCTAGAGAGGTCGTGGCCATCCTGGACGGGAGGCGGCTATCCCGTACGGCCGACGCCCGGGCCCTGCTGGCGCGGGTGGGGTGTGCCGCGGGCGAGGCGCCACCCCCTGCCGTCGTGGTGACCACGCGGGGCGTGCTCGGGGCGTCGGTGTCGGTGGCGACCGCGGCCAGGCGGATCGAGCGGCTCACCGCGGACGGGCGCATGGGAGCACGGCGGAAAGGCAGGCAGGACGCCGGTTCCGGCCGTTGACGGGCGCGGCTGTGAGTGCTAGAATGGCCGCGGGCATGCGCGAGGCCGCGTGTGCCCATTTTGTTCGTTTGGGGCGGGTGCCGATGGCAGAGGCGCCGGGATACACGGCGGAACAGATCCAGGTTCTTGAGGGGCTGGAGGGCGTCCGGCGGCGGCCGGCCATGTACATCGGGAGCACGGGTCCCGACGGGCTCCACCACCTCCTCTACGAGGTGGTGGACAACTCAGTCGATGAGGCCCTGGCCGGAGCCTGCACGCGGATCGACGTGACCCTGCACGCCGATGGCAGCGCGACGGTGCTAGACAACGGCCGGGGCATCCCCGTTGACAACGTGCCCAAGGTCGGCAAGCCAGCCGTCGAAGTGGTCCTGACGACCTTGCACGCTGGGGGCAAGTTCGGCGGCGGGGGATACCGGATCTCGGGCGGCCTGCACGGGGTCGGCGTGTCGGTCGTGAACGCCCTCTCCGAGTGGCTCGAGGTCGAGGTCTACCGCGAGGGCAAGACCTACCGGCAGCGCTTCGTGCGCGGGAAGCCGGCGGGCCCCCTGCGCAGCGAGCGCGGCAGCCCTCAACCCAACGGCACCAGGGTGACCTTCAGGCCTGACCCAGAGGTCATGACGGCCACGGAGTTCTCCTTCGACGTGGTGGCCAGGCGGCTGGAAGACATTGCCTACCTGAACGCCGGGCTGGAGATCCGCCTGGCAGACGAGCGCAGCGGTCGCCGGATCACCATCAAGCACGATGGCGGCATCAAAGAGCTGGTGGCCGCGCTCAACCGGACCAGGACCAAGCTCTCGGACATCATCTACAGGAAGGCCGAGCGGGATGGGGCCGACGTGGAGGTGGCGATTCAGTACACCGATAGCTACGTGGAGCACATGCTGACCTACGTCAACACGATCCCGACGACCGAGGGCGGCACGCACCTGGTGGGGTTTCGGTCGGCGCTGACCCGATCAATCAACGACTACGCCAAGCGGGCGGGGTTGGTGCGGGACAGCGATCCCCAGCTGGGCGGTGAGGACATGCGCGAGGGACTCACGGCGGTCCTGTCCGTCAAGCTGACCGAGCCCCAGTTCGAGGGGCAGACGAAGACCAAGCTGGGCAACACCGAGGTCAAGGGGATCGTGGAATCCATCGTCGCCGATGCGCTTGAGGAGTTCTTGATCACTCATCCGCCGGATGCCAAGCGCATTGTCGCCAAAGTCCTCACCGCGGCTCGGGCGCGGGAGGCCGCGCGGCAGGCGCGGGAGCTGGTGCGGCGCAAGAGCGCGCTGGAGGTCGGGACGCTGCCCGGGAAGCTCGCCGACTGCGTGGAGCGCGACCCCGAGCAGTGCGAGCTGTTCATTGTCGAGGGCGAGTCGGCCGGCGGCAGCGCCAAGCAGGGACGCGACCGGCACTTCCAGGCCATCCTGCCCATTCAGGGCAAGATCCTCAACGTGGAGAAGGCGCGCGAGGACAAGATGATCGCCCACGAGGAGATCCGCGCCATCATCACCGCTCTGGGGACCGGGGTCGGCGAGGAGTTCTCGCTGGAGAAGCGCCGCTACGACCGGATCATCATCATGTGTGACGCGGACGTGGACGGCAACCACATCCGCACTCTGCTGCTCACGTTCTTCTACCGGTACATGCGCGACCTCATCGTCCACGGCAAGGTGTACATTGCGCGGCCGCCCCTCTACCTCATCAAGAATGGTAAGGAGCGGCGGTACGCGGTCAGCGACGAAGAGCGGCAGATCATCCTCAAGGAGCTGGGGCGCAGGGGCGGCACGGTCGAGGTCCAGCGCTTCAAGGGCCTCTCGGAGATGAACCCCGGGCAGCTGTGGGAGACCACCATGGACCCCGCGGCGCGCACGCTGCTGCGCGTGGACCTGGAGGATGCCGAGGCTGCCGACGAGATCTTCAGGAAGTTGATGGGCGAGGAGGTCGAACCCCGCCGGCAGTTCATCATCCAGTACGCGCGCGACGTCCGGAACCTGGACGTCTGACGCCCGTGGCGCGGCTCGCCGGCTAGGCCCACAGGAGCCATGGCTACCGAAGAGCTGAAGATCGTCCCGCGACCCATCGAGGAGGAGATGAAGTCCTCCTACCTCGATTACGCCATGTCGGTCATTGTGAGTCGCGCCCTGCCCGACGTCCGGGACGGACTGAAGCCGGTCCAGCGGCGGATCCTCTACGGGATGCAGGAGCTGGGCGTACGGCCCGATGGGCCCTACCGCAAGAGCGCCCGCATCGTCGGCGAGGTGATGGGCAAACTGCACCCGCACGGCGATGTCCCCATCTACGATGCGCTGGTTCGCATGGCCCAGGAGTGGTCGTTTCGGTACCCTCTCGTGGACGGGCAGGGGAACTTCGGCAGCGTCGATGGGGACCCGGCGGGCGCCATGAGGTACACCGAAGCGCGGCTCTCGCCTGTGGCCGCCGAGCTCCTGGCGGATCTCGACAAAGAGACCGTGCCGTTCGTGCCCAACTTTGACGAGAGCATGAAGGAGCCCGCGGTCCTGCCGGCCCGGCTCCCCAACCTGCTGATGAACGGTGCCTCGGGGATCGCGGTAGGCATGGCCACCAACATCCCGCCCCACAACCTGTGCGAGGTCGTCGACGCCCTGGTGCGGCTGATCGACGACCCGAAGACGCCCACAGACGACCTGCTGCAGATCGTGAAGGGACCCGATTTCCCCACCGGCGGCATCATCCTGGGTCGGGACGGTATCAGAGGGGCCTACACCACCGGCCGCGGCAGCATCACCGTGCAGGCCAAGACTGCGTTTGAGGAGCTGCGGGGCGGGCGCATCGCCATCGTGGTCAGCGAGATCCCCTTCATGGTGAGCAAGGCGGCGCTGGTGCAGCGCATCGCTGAGCTGGTGCGCCAGAAGAAGCTGGTGGGCGTGGCTGACCTGCGCGACGAGTCGGACCGGCGCGGCCTGCGGGTGGTTATCGAGTTGCGGCGCGACGCCAACCCGCAGATCGTGCGCAACCAGCTCTTCAAGCACACGCAGATGCAGACCACGTTCGGCGTCATCCTGCTGGCGCTGGCGGACGGCGCGCCCAGGCAGATGACGCTGCGGGAACTGCTGGAGCACTACCTGGCGCATCGCCGCGACGTGGTGGTTCGCCGCACGCGCTATGAACTGGCCCGGGCCGAGGAGCGCGCCCACATCCTGGAGGGCCTCAAGACGGCCCTGGCACACCTCGATGAGGTCATCGCGCTCATCCGCAGGGCGAAGGATGTACCGAGCGCACGGGCCGGTCTGATGAAGACCTTCGAGCTCAGCGAGCCGCAGGCGGATGCCATCCTGGAGATGCGGCTGCAACGCCTGACCCAACTCGAGCGCGAGAAGGTCGAGCAGGAGTACAAGGAGCTGCTCAAGCGAATCGCGCGTTTCAAGGAGATGCTGGCAGACGCCACATCGCCCCGCCCGCGGCTGATCATGGCCAGCATCAGGGAGGACTTGCTGGCGCTCAAGGAGCAGTACGGGGACGCCCGCCGCACGAAGATCACGAGCCGCGAGGCCGAGGAGTTCGAGGCCGAGGACCTCATTCCCGACACCGACGTGGTTATCACCCTGACGCGCAACACGTACATCAAGCGCATGCCGCTGGAGACCTACCGCCTGCAGCGCCGCGGGACCCGCGGCGTCGCCGGAATGGCCACCAGGGAGGAGGATGTCGTCGAACACATCGCGGTCACCACGAACCACGCCTTTCTCCTCTTCTTTACCAACCGGGGCAAGGTGTACCGGATCAAGGCCCACGAAGTGCCGGAGGCCGGCCGCACGGCCCGCGGGCTGCCGGTGGTCAACCTGATCACCATCGCCCAGGGTGAGCGGGTCACAGCCATTATTCCGCTGCGGTCGTTCGAGGAGGCGGGCTGGCTGTTCATGGCGACGCGGCGGGGCGTGGTCAAGAAGACCGGGCTGATGGAGTTCGTGAACGCCAAGCGCGCCGGGATCTTCGCGATCACCCTGGAGGGCGACGACGAGCTGGTCGGCGTGCGCCACATTCAGAGGGAGACCGAGATCGCCCTGGCCACGCGCAACGGCCGCGCCATCCGGTTTCGGGCCAGCCAGGTGCGCGAGATGGGCCGGACCGCCAAGGGTGTCATCGGGATCCGTCTGCGCGACGACGACCGGGTGGTGGGGGTGGCGGACTCCACCGAGGGCCAGTATCTGCTCACGGTGACCGAGCGCGGTTATGGGAAGCGCACGCCGTTCGCGCAGTACCCGGTGAAGCACCGGGGCGGCATGGGTGTCATCAACATTAAGATCACCAGGCGCAACGGCCCGGTGGCCGCGGTCCGCGCGGTTGATGAGGACGACGAGGTCCTCCTCATCTCGGCCACGGGTATCGTCAACCGGTTTACCGTGAGGGAGATCGCGGTCCACGGGCGGGGAGCGCAGGGGGTGGCGGTCAAGCGACTCGAGGAAGGCGATCGCGTGACCGCGGTGGCCCGCATCCGGGCCCGGGACGAGAAGGAGTCGGTCTCAGGATGAGGGCGGGTCGCTGGGCCCAGGCCGTTGCCGTGCTGGCGGGCACCGTGCTGCTGCACGAGATCGCGCATGCTATCGCGGCCCGGCGGGTAGGCGGAGCGGTCCGCGAGCTCGGCGTCGGCTTCGGGCCCCCTCTCGCCCGCCGGCGCGTCTGCGGGGTGAACGTGAGCCTGCGGCCCCTTCCCCTGGGAGGATTCGCGGCCATCGAGGTGGAGAAGCTGCCGCCGGCCCTGCGGCTGCCTGTGCTGTTGGCCGCGCCCCTAACCAACATCGCCGTGGGCCTGGGGCTCCGGATGATCGCGCGACCGACGCGGCCGGCCACGCTGCCGGGGCAGATGCGGCCCCTGGAGGTCGGCGGGGTGCTGGCCGCGCTGGCCATGTTGCGAGGGGCCGCTGGCAGGGGGCCGGCCACACTGGCCCGCGCAGCCGGCGACCTCAATCTCAGCGTCGGCCTGGCCAACCTGCTCCCGTTGCTCCCGCTCGATGGGGGCCATCTGGCCGCCGCCCAACTGGAGGCTGCCGGCGCGAGCCCGGCTGCGGTGCACGCATTCCGCCAGCTCAGCCTGGCCCTGTTCGCATCTCTGGCCCTGAGAGTAGTCGTGGCGGATCTGGGACGCTTGGCGAGGTGAGAGGCATGGATCCCTGGGTGGCGCCGTACCTGCGCGTTCTCGAAGACCTTCGCGCGCAGCTGCTGGACGCGGTGCGAGGATTGGACGACGCGCAACTCAACCGGGCGGTGCCCGGGCTGCGCAACACGGCCGGCATGGTACTGCGGCACGTGGCCGGGTCGGAGCGGTACTGGGTAGGCGAGGTGGCTGGCGGGAGGCCCGCGCACCGCGACCGGGAGGCAGAATTCGGGCCGGACCCCGTGCGGAAGACCGAGGTCCTCGCGGAGATCGATCGCGTCGCCGCCGCCACCCGCCAGGTACTGGAGCGGCTGGCGGCAGCTGACCTCATGCACGAGGTCGAGGTGCGCCGCGCCCAGGGCACGGGCAGGGAGACCAAGGCCGGTGCGCTGCTGCACGCGATCCAGCACCTGGCGTATCATCTCGGCCAGATCAGGTACCTGGTCAAGCTGCTGCAGACGCCCTGAGACGGATCGTGGCGGGGGCGCACGGTCAGCGCGGAGCCATCCACGTCCGGCGCAGGTAGAGGTACGACTGGTTCTGCTGGTGCTCGAAGCCCTGCACGTGCTTGCGGGTGGCCTCGAACGTCGTGGAGTGGAACAGCATCACCATCGGCACCAGCTCCAGGGCCCGGAGTTGGGCCTGATCGTAGATGCGTTTGCGCTGCCGTTCGTCCGAGATCGTCTGGCCCTCCTCGATCAGCCTGTCGAACGTGGCGTCGGAGAAGTTCACGAAGTTGCGCCGGTCGCCTGTCTTGAAGTTGGTGTACAGATAGTCATCGGGATCCACCTGGCCCGATGTGCCCAGCAAGGTGAGCGCATACTGCTTGGCGGCCACCGTGGGCAGGTAGACGCTCCAGTCGGCGGCTCGGATGCGCAGCCGGATGCCGATGCGCGCCAGTTGCGCCTGGATGATCTCTGCCGGCGTTCGCAGGAAGTCATAGGTGCTGGTCACGTAGAACTCGGCCTCGAAGCCGTTGGGGTGTCCGGCTTCCGCCAGCAGGCGCCTCGCCCTGTCCAGGTCCACCTTGTCGTAGACCACCTTGCTGACCGCATAGTAGTTGCCCGGCGGGATCACGAATCCCGTGGCCTCGATCCCTCCCACGCCGAAGAGCGCGGTCTCGATGATCTCCTTGCGGTTGACCGCCCAGGCCATGGCCTGCCGCACCTTGGGGTTGTTGAACGGGGCCACGGCGTTGTTGATGTAGATGGCGCGGAAGTTGGCCGAGGGGCCGCCGAGCACTTCGATGTTCGGGTCGGCCCGGAGGGTCCGCACCTCGGAGGAGGGGACGTACTCGATGAAGTCCACGGTCCCGGTCCGCAGGGCGGTCGCCCGCGCCACCGCGTCGGGGAAGAAGACGAACTCAATGCGATCCAGGTACGGCAGCCGCCGACCGGTCGCGTCGGTCTCCCAGTAGTCGCCGCTGCGCACCAGTACCAGCCGCTGCTGGGGCGTGTACCCCACAAACCGGAACGGTCCCGTCCCCGTGGGGCTGGCCTGCATCTCGTCCCGCTCGACGACCTCCCTGGCCACGATGGCCGATGACAGAATCGAGGACAGCTTGGCGAGTAGGGGCGCGAAGGGTTTCTTGAGCCGGAAGACGACCGTGTGCGGGTCGGGGGCCGTCACCGTGTCCACGTCGACGAAGTTGCCGGCCCAGGGCGAGCGCGTGCGCGGATCGCGCACCCGGTTGATGGAGTACACCACGTCGTCGGCCGTCATGGGGCGCCCGTTGTGGAACTTGACAGTACGCCTCAGCGCGAACGTCCAGGTCAGGCCATCCTGCGACGTGCGCCAGGACTCCGCCAGGCCCGGTATGAACCGGCCCTCAGGGCTCACGAAGACCAGCGTGTCGTAGATGTGCTCGATCATGTTCTTCGTGGCCGTGGCGGTGGACAGGTGTGGGTCGAGCCCCACCGGGTCGGTCTGCATGCCGATCCGCAGGGTGCCTCCGTACCGTGGCCCGGCGGGTTGCGCACCGGCCGGGCCGAGGCCCCACGGTGCGATGCTGGCGGCCTGGAGGCCGAGCGTCGTCACCAATCCCAACACGACGAGTGGTATCGTCTTTCTCATGGTGCACCCCCTGGCAGTGGTCTAGCGTACCTGCGTGTGCGGGTCGAGCGCGTCGCGGATTCCGTCGCCGAACAGGTTGAACCCCAGGACCGTCACCGTGATAGCCAGGCCGGGGCCGATCGCCGGCCAGGACGAGAAGGACATCACCGCGCGGCCCTCGGCGATCATCTGGCCCCAGGTCGGCGCCGGCGGCTGGGTGCCCAGCCCAAGAAACGAGAGCGCTGCTTCGGCCAGGATCGCCAGGGCCAGCCGCAGGGTACTCTCCACCACGACGGGCGCCGCCGCGTTGGGCAACACGTGCTGGCACAGGATCCGCCCGTCCCCGGCCCCCAACGCCAGAGCGGCGTCTACATACTCTTCGTGCCGGACCGCCAGCACCGCCGCCCGGGCGACGCGAGCCATGGGCGCAGTGTAGATGATGGCGATGGCTAAGACCACGTTCCAGAACCCCCCGCCCAGGAAGGCCAACAGGCCGATCGCCAGGAGGATTGCCGGGAACGCCAGCAGGACGTCGGAGATCCGCATCACGATCGCGTCGAACCACCCGCCCCAGAATCCGGCCAGGGCGCCCATGGTGCCGCCGACGGCGAGCGCGAGGCCCACGGAGAGCGCGCCGACCGCCAGCGAGATGCGGCCACCGTACATCACCCGGGCGAACGTGTCCCGGCCGTAGAGATCACTGCCAAGGGGGTGCTCGCGGCTAGGAGGCGCCAGCCGCTGGTCCGGTGCGATCTTGACCGGGTCGTATGGCGACAGGACCGGCGCGAAGACAGCCCCGAAGACCATTAGCGCCAGCAGCGCGCTGCCGATCCGGGCGCTGGGATGCCGCGACAGCCGGTTGCCGATCCCGGCCCGCCGACGCGGCGTCCAGCTAACCGTACCGGATGCGAGGGTCGAGGACGCCATAGCACAGATCGACGAACAGGTTCATCACGGTGAACGCCAGCGCGATAGCCAGCACCGCGCCCTGCACCACCGGGTAGTCGCGCAGATTGATGCCCTCCAGCGCGTAGCGGCCAATGCCCGGCAGGCTGAAGATCTGCTCGATGATGACCGTGCCGCCCAGCAGTGTGCCAAACTGGAGCCCGACGACCGTCACGACCGGGATGAGGGCGTTGCGCAGCGCATGGCGGAGAACCACGGCCCTCTCCCACAGACCCTTGGCGCGCGCGGTGCGGATGTAGTGCCGGCCCAACACCTCCAACAGGCTGCTGCGCACGATGCGGGTGCTGGCCGCGGCCAGGATCAGCCCCAAAGAGAGCGCTGGCAGAATCATGTGGCGCAGGTTGTCGACGACACTCTCCCCTGGCGACACGTAGCCCGTGGGCGGCAACCAGCCCAGGCGCAGCGCGAACAGGAGGATGAGGAGCACGGCCAGCCAGAACGAGGGGACTGAGAGGCCGAGGAGGACGAAGCCGGTGGCCAGATAGTCAGCAAACCGTCCACGCCTCAGCGCGGCCAGGGTCCCGACAGGCAAGCCGATGGCTACAGCCACCAGGAGGCCCATCACGGCCAGCTGGACCGTCACGGGGAAGCGGCGGGCCAGCTCTGGACCGACGGCGCGGCCGGTGCGCAGTGACTTGCCGAGGTCGCCAGCGGCCACGGTGCGCACATACTCCGCGAACTGCACTGGCAGGGGCCGGTCGAGCCCGAACAGCCGGCGGAGCTCCTCGACCCGCTTGGGCGAAATGGCGGCTTCCAGCCCGATCAACTGCGTGACCACGTCGCCGGGCACCAGCCGGATGAGCATGAACACCGCCAGCAGGACGCCCAGGACCGTCGGAACGGTCAGAACGAGCCGGCGGACCACATAGACCCCCACATGCAACCTCCGGTGTCAGCGGTGTGTCAAGGTTCACAGAATACGCCGGGCGCGCGGCAACCCCTCTCGTGGTCGCGCGGCTGTCTGACTGGTAAGATAGTGCGCGGCATGACAGCCACCGCCATCTATCTCATCCGTCACGCCGAGACCACGTGGAATGCCGAGCGGCGATTCCAGGGCACCCTCGATGCACCGCTGAGCCCGCGCGGAGTGCGACAGGTAGCGGCTCTCGCGGCCGCGCTGCGGGACGTGCCGCTGGCAGCCGTGTACACGAGCCCGATGATGGGCGCGCCACTGTCGGCGTACTGGCGGATCCGGCAGCACAACGCTGCTTACAACGTGGTCGAAGTCGAAGAGGGCCGAACGCGGGTGCTGGTGCTCAACGAGATCTCACATCTGGACGAGCACGCCTGGCATCCCGCCTCGTGAGGCCGCGGTGGTCGGGCTGCCGGCGCGGGAGCACCCTTGGACGGGGCGCGGGGTGATTCCTGCCCGGACAGGGAGCGCCCGACGGCCGGCGTATTGATTCTGCACGATGCTGCGATACCTCACGGCAGGCGAATCCCATGGGCGGGCGCTGGTGGCCATCCTCGAGGGGATGCCGGCGGGCCTGGCGATCGATGAGGCGTACATCAACGCCCAGATGGCCCGCCGGATGCTCGGCTACGGCCGGGGCGGACGGATGCAGATCGAGCAGGACAGGGCAGAGATCGTCTCCGGCGTTCTGCGCGGCGAGACGATCGGTGCACCGGTGGCACTGTGGATCGGCAACCGGGACTGGCGCCCCGACGAGCCCGACATCACCAGGCCGCGCCCCGGCCACACGGACCTGGTCGGTGCCCTGAAGTACGGCTTCGACGAGGTGCGGCGCGTGCTGGAGCGATCCAGCGCCCGGGAAACGGCCGCGCGGGTGGCCGTCGGCGCGGTGTGCAGAAGGCTGCTCGACGAGTTCGGTGTGTGCATCTTCAGCCATGTGACCGAGATCGGCGGCGTAGCCATCGGGACCCGGCCCCCGCACTGGGAAGACATCCCGGCGCTGGCCGAGGCGTCGGCGGTGCGGTGTGTGGATCCCGAGGCCGCGGAGCGCATGAAGGCGGCGATCGACGAGGCCGAGGGGCGGGGCGACACCCTGGGTGGCGTGTTCGAGGTGGTGGTGCTCGGCCTCCCGCCGGGTCTGGGCAGCTACGTGCACTGGGATCGCAAGATCGACGCGCGGCTGGCCGCGGCCCTCATGTCCATCAACGCCATCAAGGGCGTCGAGTTCGGGCTGGGATTCGAAGTGGCCCGCACGCCGGGCAGCCGCGCCCACGACGAGATCTTCTACGAACCGGGGAGGGGGTTCTACCGCCAGACGAATCGCTCCGGGGGCATCGAGGGCGGCACGACCACCGGTGACCCGCTGGTCGTGCGGGCGGCGATGAAGCCGCTCTCCACGCTTCGGACGCCGCTTCGCTCGGTGGACCTCAGGAGCAAGGAGACCGTCGAGGCCGTGGTCGTGCGCAGCGATGTCTGCGCGGTGCCGGCCGCGGGAGTCATCGGAGAGGCCATGGTGGCGTTCGTCCTGGCAGACGCGTTCCTCGAGAAGTTCGGTGGTGACGCCGTCGGCCCCATGCGCCTGGCCCACGCGCAGTACATGCAGGAAGTCCGGCGCACCTGATTTGCGGGAGGGGATACGTGCTCACGCTGATCGGCCACCGGGTGATCCTCCGCCAGATGCGGGTCGACGACGCCGCGTGGCTGGTGCGCGCTATGGGCCGAGGAGCGTGGTGGAAGCTCGAGTCACCGTGGGCTGGGCGGCCGGGCCCGGCGGAGCTGCGGCAGATCCCGCGGCAGGTTCGAGCGCTCGCCCGCGACCGGCGCCTGCCGCCCCAGCGCATGGTGATCGAGACGCGCGCCGGTCGCCCGGTGGGCACCGTCACGCGGTACTGGGCCGACGAGGGCACGGGATGGCTGGAGGTCGGCGTGGGCATCTATGATGCGCGACACTGGGGAAGGGGCTACGGGTCTGAAGCCCTGGCCCTGTGGGTGGACCATCTGTTTGAGAGCCTGTCCCTGCGGCGCGTCGGCCTGCGAACCTGGAGCGGTAATCAGCGCATGATGCGACTCGCTCGGCGGCTGGGGTTCGTCCAGGAGGCGGCATTTCGTGAGGCCTACGCGGCCAGGGGCCGGGTCTACGATCGCGTGGCTTTCGGTCTGCTGAGGCGCGAGTGGCTGCGCCTGCGGCGGGGCTGGCCGGTGTCGTGATGCGCGTCATCTCGCTGATTGGCGCCATGGGCTCAGGGAAGAGCGAGGTGGCCCGAGCCCTGGCCGCCCGGCTCGGCTGGCAGTTCTGCGACGCCGACGCCGTGATCGCGGCGCGCGCCGGTCGGTCTATTCCGGAGATCTTTCGGGAAGAGGGGGAGCCGCGCTTCCGGATGATGGAGCGCGCGGCGATCCGCGACGTGGTCCGGGGGCGCCATCGCGTGATCGCCACCGGCGGCGGCGCCGTGCTCTCCGCGCAGAACCGCCGCCTGCTGGTCGCGGCGGGTCCGGTGTTCTACCTGCGAGCGCCGATCCACGTCCTGCTCGACCGGATTGGTGCCGACCCCGGCCGGCCGCTCCTCGGGGATGACCCCCGGGCGTCTCTTGAGCGCCTGGTGGCGGAGCGCGAGCCGCTCTATGTGCAGACCGGGGAGCCTGTGGATGCGGCACGTCCGGTCGAGGCGGTGGTGGACGATATCCTGGACCGGCTGGCCCGCAGGATGCGTCGTGTCGTGCGCGTGGAGATAGGTGAGCGTTCGTACGATGTGCTGGTGGGCTCCGGCATCCTGTCCCTGTTGGGATTCGACCTCCAGCGGCTCGGGATCGGGGGGCGCGTTGCCCTGGTGACCCAGCGCCCATTGATGCGCCGGTTCGGCGCGCAGGTGACTCGGGCGCTGGAGGGATGGGGGCTGGTTGTGCACCCCATGCTGGTGCCGCTCGGTGAGCGGGCCAAGAGCCTACGGCAGGCCTCGGCCCTGATCGACGTGATGGGGGAGGCCGGGTTCGGGCGCAGCGACGCCATCATTGCCATGGGCGGCGGTGTGGTCGGCGACTTGGCCGGGTTCGCGGCCGGCATCTACATGCGGGGAGTCCCGCTGATTCACGTCCCGACCACCCTGCTGGCGCAGATCGACAGCAGCATCGGTGGGAAGACCGCGGTCAACCACCCGCGGGCCAAGAACCTGGTCGGCGTGTTCCACCAGCCAGCGCTGGTTGCGGCCGACCTGGAGGTGCTGGGCTCGTTGCCACCGCGCGAGCGGCGCGCCGGGATGGCGGAGGCCGTGAAGTACGGGATGATTCTCGATCGGGATCTGTTCGAGTGGCTGGAACACAACCAGGCGGCGGGCAGTCTCGATGGGACCACGGCGCTTGAGGAGATGGTGTTTCGCTGCGCGGCGCTCAAGGCGCGCGTCGTGTCGGCCGACGAGTTCGAGCGTGGCCCGCGCGAGGTGCTCAACTACGGGCACACCGTCGGGCATGCCATCGAGGCGGCCATGCCCGGGCAGTTCGTGCACGGTGAAGCGATCAGCGTCGGCATGCGCGTCGAGGGCCAGGTGGCCGTGCGCCTGCACCTGTTCGACGCCGAGGATGCCAATCGACAGGATGCCTTGCTGGACGCCCTGGGGCTGCCGATCACCCTGCCGCGGGGCCCGGTGGAGCCGCTCATGGCAGCTATGCGGCTGGACAAGAAGCGCCGCGACGGCAGGATTCGGTGTACGCTCCCAGAAGGCATCGGCCGGGCGCGCCTGGGCGTGGAGGTGCCCGAGTCCCTGATGCAGGAGGTCATCAGCGCGTGCCAAGGATCCTCGTGATGTACGGGCCCAATCTCAACCTGCTGGGCAGCCGTGAGCCGCATCTGTACGGGCAGTTGAGCCTCGAGGAGATCAACGGCCGGGTCTGGGCCGCCGCGCAGGCCGCCGGGATCGAGGTGGAGTTCTTCCAGTCTAATCACGAGGGTGCCCTGATCGACCGGCTGCACGAGGCGCGCGCTACCTGCCAGGCTGTCGTCCTCAATCCGGGAGGCCTGGGGCACACCAGCGTGGCGCTGCGCGACGCCATCGCGGCCGTTGGCATTCCGGTCGTCGAGTGCCACCTCTCGCACCTGGCACGCCGCGAGGAGTTCCGCCAGCGTTCGCTGATCAGCGAGGTCTGTGCCGGCGTCATCTTCGGGTTCGGTCCGGAGAGCATGGTGCTCGGTCTGCGGGCCGCCCTGGCCGTGATCGAGCAGGACCGGCGGTAGACACGATGCACGTCCGAGGCATTCGCGGCGCCACCACGGCCGAGACCAATAGCGCCGAGGCCATTCTGGATGCCACCCGGGAGCTGCTCGTCGAGATGGCGCGCGCCAACGGTGTCGCTCCCCACGAGATCGCAGCGGCGTTTTTTGCCTCGACCCCCGATCTCACCGCCGCCTACCCGGCGGAAGCCGCGCGGCGCCTGGGCTGGACGGCAGTGCCGCTGCTCTCGTTTGCCGACGTCGACGTCCCCGGGGCACTGGGGCGGTGCATCCGCATCTTGCTGCTCTGGAACACGTCTCGTGCCCAGGACGAGATCGTCCACGTGTACCTCCGGGGCGCGACGGGGCTCCGCCCGGACCTGAACTACCGCCATCAGGGCTGAGACGCCACTGCGCACCATGGGCTCGCCGCCCGCCGTCCGACAGATCGTTCCACTGCCCGGCCCGCCGGACGCCATCATCCCCGTCCCGGGCTCCCGGAGCCTGACCAACCGGGCCCTCCTGGTGGCGGCCCTGGCCGATGGGCAGTCACGCCTGGCCAACACCCTGTTCAGCGACGACACCGCGGTGATGGTGGACTCGCTGCGCCGCCTCGGCTTTCATGTCGAGGTGGACGAGCGCACGGAGCGCATGACCGTCAGCGGTCGGGGCGGTGACATTCCGGCCGCGTCAGCGGACCTGTTTGTGGGAGGGGCTGGGACGGCCGCCCGGTTCCTGACGGCGATGGTGTGTTTGGGTACCGGGGAGTACCGGATCGACGGGATCGCCCGGATGCGCCAGCGCCCCGTCGGCGATCTGGTGGAGGCCCTGAATCAGCTCGGGGCCTCGGTGGTGGCCACGAACGGGTCGCTGCCGGTGGCAGTGGCCGCTCGCGGCCTGCGCGGCGGGCGCGCGACCGTGCGGGGTGCTGTCAGTAGCCAGTTCCTCTCGGCCTTGCTGATGGTCGCACCGTACGCGGCCGGCGACGTGGAGCTCGTGGTGGAAGGCCCCCTCGTAGCCGCGCCCTACGTGGAGATGACGCTATCGGTCATGGCGGCGTTCGGTGTCGAGGTGCGCCAGGAGAACCTGCGTCGGTTCTGGGTTGCAGCGGGGCGGCGCTATGGCGCCCGAGAGTACGCGGTGGAGCCGGATGCCAGCGGCGCGGCGTACCTGTTTGCGGCCGCGGCGGTCACCGGCGGCCGCGTGATCGTGCCTGGCCTGTCGGATGCCTCGCTGCAGGGCGACGTCCGGTTCGTGGACGTGTTGGAGCAGATGGGGTGCTACATCGACCGCCGGGCCGATGGGCTCGGGGTGCAGGGCGGCGGCGTGCTGCGCGGCGTGGATGTGGACCTGGGGGCCATGAGCGATCAGGCCGTGACCCTGGCGGCCATCGCGCCGTTCGCCGCGGGCCCGACCCGCATCCGCGGGGTCGGGCACATCCGCTATCAGGAGTCCGACCGGCTCACGGCCGCCGCGGCGGAACTGCGTCGGCTCGGCCAGGAGGTCGAGGTGCTGGAAGACGGTCTGGTGGTCACGCCGAGACCGTGGCGGCCGGCGGTGGTCCAGACCTACAGCGATCACCGCATCGCCATGGCGTTTGCGGTCGCGGGACTGCGCGCGCCCGGGATCGCCATCGCCGACCCCGGGTGCGTGACGAAGACGTTTCCGGACTTCTTCGACCGGCTGGAGCGCCTGCGCGGCGCGGTCCGCCGGCCCGGTCGCCGCCCTGGCGGTGGCTAACTGGCCTTGGCCTCGGCGGGCTTAAAGGTAAACCGGGTGCCGCAGTTCTTGCAGCGCCACTTCTGATTCCCCTGCTCGTCGACGCCCTGGTACTCGATGTGCGTGCTCTTGCACCCAGGACACCGGGATGCACCCTTCATGCCCATGGCCGTCCCCCTCTATGGCCCTTCCCGTCACCCCCATCGTCGCCGGTTCTAGCGCGCCGTGCATCGGGTATAGACCGGATGGCTGCCCGGGCGCCCTTCTCAGAGATAGTGCGGGATCGCCTCCCGCCACAGCGGCCAGTCGTGTGTCCGCCCCCACCAGATCGCCAGCTCGTTGGGTACGGCTTTCGCGGTCAGCACCTCGGAGACGAGCCGGGTAGAGGTCAAGGCGATGTCGTGCTCACCGGAGAGCAGGACGATCTGCATCTGTCGCATGGGCGTCAGATACGCCTCATCGGTCAGGCCGGGGAGATAATCGACAGGGCAGTTGAAGTAGACGTCATCGTCATAGTAGCCGTCGAGGAATCCCTTGATGTCATAGCGGCCTGAGAGGGCCACCAGCTTGGCGAACAGTGCCGGGTATCGGAATGCCAGGTTGACGGCGTGGAAGGCGCCGAACGACGTGCCCGTCACGATCAACGGCCCGGAGTTGCGCTCGCGGATGAACGGGATGTACTCGTTTACGATGTAGCGTTCGTAGTCCAGGTGCCGCAGCACCCGCTGCCGCGGCGCCACGGCCCGGTTGTACCATGACTCGGCGTCCACGCTGTCGGGACAGAAGAGCTGAATGAAGCCGGCTTCGATCTTGGCCTCCACGGCCGCCACCATGCCGAAGTCCTCGTACTGATAGAAACGCCCCATGGTGGTCGGGAACACCAGGACGGGCGCGCCGGCGTGCCCGAAGACCAGCGTCTCCATGGACCGGCCGAGGTGGGGACTGACCCAGTGGTGGTACTCGCGGTTCATGGGTATAGGGCTTTGCCTCCGGCGCGGCGCGATTCCTGCCGGCTAGGAGCCTGTCCGAGAAATCGGTCTTGGACAGGACTTTAGTGCGCTAAAGTCGAATCGTTGTCCATGCCGACCAAAGAGTACCGTCCCTACAGTCCGCATCAGCTCCTGATCCTCCCGCC